>DATFRY010000553.1:0-17758 GCA_035262925.1 Kofleriaceae bacterium
GTGGCGCGAGAGGCGGTGCCGCTGCCGCGCCCGCCGGCCGAGCTCCTGTCCGACGACGACCGCCTGCACCTCGAGTGGCGCTTCTCGCGCGACCGGCGCCAGGCCGGGCCGGCCACCGCGCGCGTCCGCCGGGTCGAGTGGCCGCTCGAGCGCGCGGTGCCGGCCCTGCTGCAGCGCGGACGCATCGGCGACGCGGCGCGCAGGGTGGCCGCCGCGACCCGGACCGGCCCCGGCGGCGCGCTCGAGGCCGCGCTGGTGGCCGGCCTGCGCGAGGTGTGCACGGCGGTGGTGGACCAGGCCCTGGCCGGCGACGAGCCGGCGCGCCAGATGTCCGCCGTGGGGGTGGCGGTGGCAGCCCACCTGACGTCGACCGCGCCGGCCGTGCGCCGGCTGGCCAGCGGATCGATGGATCCGGCGGTGCGGCGCGAGGCGCTGTTCGCGCTCGGCCAGCTCGGCGACAGGAGGGCGTTGCCGCTCCTGCGCCAGACCGCGCTCATGGAGCTGGGCCAGGACAGCGAGAACAGCGGCGCGGCGGCGGCGGCGCTGTTCGCCATGGGCGAGGACGCCGACGTGCGCGCGACGACCGCGCAGCGCCTGCGCTCGTCGACCGAGGGTGGGCGGGCCAGCGCGCTGGCGATCATGACCCAGGTGCCGGTCCCCGAGGCAGTGCCCGACCTGATCGCGCTCCTGCGCAAGAGCGGGCGCGAGCCGCGCGCCGAGCGCATCACCGCGGCGGCGGCGCTGGGCGCGGTGGCAGCGCACCGCGGCGAGGGCGCGGGCGCGGCGATGGCGGCGCTGACCGACTGCCTGGCGGTGGCGGACGCGGCCCAGCGCGCGGCATGCGCCCAGGCCATCGCCGGCGCCGCCGAGGCGGTGGAGCGCGGCGCGCCCACCTACCGAAAGGTGACCGCGCTCCTGCGCGACCGCGACGAGCGGGTGCGGGCGGCGGCGACCCGGGCCAGCGCGCTGCTCGATCCGGACCGGTTCGCCCGCATCCTTCCGACCCTGCCGCGCGAGCCCAGCGACCTGGTGCTGACCGCGCAGGCGGCGGGGCTGGCCCGCGTCCCCGGCAAGCGCGCGCTGGCGCGCCTGCTCCGGCTGGCCGGGAGCTCGAGCCCCTCGGTGCGGCTGGCCGCGGTCGGGTCGCTGCTCCGGCGAGAGGAGCCGCGCGCCGCCGAGGCGGTGGCCGAGCTGGCCGCCCACGGCGACGTGGCGGTGCGCGCGCTCGCGATCCGCGGCGAGCGCCGCCCCGCCGAGCTGCGCAGCGCGCTCGGCGACGCGGCGCCCGAGGTGCGCGCCGCCGCGCTGGCCGCGCTGGTCGCGCGCGACGGGCGCGCGCGGACTCTGGCCGACGCGGCCCGGATGATCGCCGAGCTGCCGGCGGAGAGCGGCGAGCGCCTGCTGGTGGCGAGGGCATGGCTGGCCCCGCCGTGAGCGGCGAGGCGCGGCGGCGGCGCCTGGTCGCTCGCCCGATCGTCAGTTAGGCTGACCGCCATGGTGCGCAGTGCCATCGGGCGAGGTGCCGGCATCGCCGGCGCGGCCGCGGCCGTGGCGGTGGCGTCCCTCGGCGTGGCGCGCGCGGCCGGCGGCAGCGAGGAGCACCGCCGCGGCAGGGTCGAGACCGTGCTCCACCACCGATCGGAGATGGTGCGGGTCCCGTCGGGCACCTTCATCATGGGATATCCGGGCGTCGACGATCAGGACGCGCGGGCGGCGGCGCAGGCCGAGTGCAGGCGCCAGGTCGGGGCCGGGGCGCGCGAGTGGTGCGGCGACGAGGAGGGGCTGCTCATCCGCGCGGCCGAGCTCGAGTACCTGTTCCCGTACGCCAACGCGTCGCCGCAGCGCACCGTGTTCCTGCCCGCCTTCGACATCGATCGCTTCGAGGTCACGGTCGCCGACTACCGCCGCTGCGTTGCGGCCGGCGGGTGCGACGCCGGCCCCATCCTGCAGGGCGATCAGCGCTACCACCGCGACGAGCGCAACCCGCTGGTCGACGTGACCTGGAACGAGGCGGGCGACTACTGCGGCTGGCGCGGCAAGCGGCTGCCCACCGAGGCCGAGTGGGAGAAGGCGGCGCGCGGCACCGACGGGCGGCGCTGGCCGTGGGGCAACAACGACCGGGTCGATGGGTCCAACCACGGCAAGATGGACGCGGGGGCGCTGCGCCGCTCGCGCGCCGCGCTGCGCTGGCGGCCCGGCTTCCGCCGCTTCGAGGCCGACTTCGAGCTGGCGCCCGACGACTCCGACGGCGCCACCTATGCGGCCCCGCCGGGCACGCTGCGCTGGAGCGAGGGCCGCTACGGCGCATACGACATGGCCGGCAACGTGTCGGAGTGGGCGGCCGACTACTTCTCGCAGGAGGGCTACCGCGACCTCCCGCTCGACTCGCCCGAGCGCCGCGTCCCGCAGGGTGCCGACAACCGCCGCGTGGTGCGCGGCGGCTCGTGGCTCGACCTCCCCATCGCCGGCCACCCCTACGCGCGCAGCGCGGCCCGGCCGGGCACTCGCTCGCCGCTCATCGGCTTCCGCTGCGCCCGCGACGCCTGAGCGCCCGAGCGCCCGAGCGATCGGATCGCAGCGGATGGCATCGGGCGGTTCAGGTCAGAAGGTGCCGCCGACCAGGCCGCCGTCGACCTGGATCGATGTCCCGGTGACGTAGGAGGCGCGCTCGCTGGCCAGGAAGGTGATGACCTCGGCCAGCTCGCCGGGGTCGCCGAAGCGGCGGGCCGGGATCTCGGCGAGCAGCCGCTCCTCCCACTGGGCGCGGGTGATGCCGAGCGCGGCGGCGCGCAGCTCGTTGACCTCGGTCTGGCGGTCGGTGCGGAAGTGGCCGGGCAGGACCGCGTTGACCGTGATGCCGTCGGGCGCGAGCTCGGTGGCCATCGACTTGGTGAGGGCGGATAGCCCGGCGCGCAGGGTGCTCGAGATGGTGAGCAGGCCGAGCGGCTGCTTGGCCACGAAGGAGGTGAGGTGCACGATGCGCCCGAAGCGCGCCGCGCGCATGGCCGGCAGGACCAGGCGGCAGAGCCTCACCACGTTCATGAGCACGCCGTCGACCCCTGCGCGCCACTGGTCCTCGCCCAGGTCCTGGAAGCGCCCGGCCGGCGGCCCGCCGGTGCTGGTCACCAGCAGCGACGGATCGGCGAATCGCTCCCTGGTGAGGTCATGCCAGCGCGCCAGGTCCTCGGCCCGGGCCACGTCGATCGGCACGGTGAGGATCTCGCCGCCCGGGGCCCCGGCCCGGAGCTCGCGCTCGGCCGCGTCCAGGTTGGCCTGGCTGCGGGCCGCGATCGACACGCGCGCGCCCTCGCGCAGGAGCGCGGCCGCGACCGCGCGCCCCAGCCCCTTCGAGGCGGCCGCCACCATGGCGGTGCGGCCGCGGATTCCCAGCTCCATGGCCGCATTCTACAGCGCCCGGGCTCGCGGAGGGCGGGCCGGAGGTCCGGCCGGCGGAACCTTGCTCGGTCGACGACGCGCGCGCCGCACGAGGTCGTCGTCGGCTGCTATTCGTCGCCGGCGGCCGCGACCCCGTTCCCTCCGCGCACCGACCCCGAGTCGCGGCGCTCCTGCAGCGCCGGCGAGCGCCCGCTTCGCGGCGGTCCGCCCGAGTACTCGCGCATGCGGTACTGGATCTTGCGCGGCGAGATGCCGAGCATGTCGGCCGCGCGCGAGGTGGAGCCGCCCGTGTACTCGAGCGTCTTGAGGATGGCGTAGCGCTCGAGCTCGGCCACGGTGGAGCCGGGCACCGGCGGCATGCCCTCGCGCGCGGTGGCGGCCGCGCCGGCCACCGCCGCCGGCAGGTCCTCGATCGAGATGTCGCGCCCGCGGCACACCACCACCGCCCGCTCGATCACGTTCTCCAGCTCGCGCACGTTGCCCGGCCAGCTGTAGCGGGCGATGCGGTCGAGCGCGTCCTCGGCGAAGCCGCGCACGTCCTTGCCGTTCTCCTGGCTGTACTTGCGCAGGAAGTGGGCGGCCAGCAGCGTCACGTCGCTGGCCCGCTCGCGCAGCGGCGGCACGTGCATGGTGACCACGTTGAGCCGGTAGAACAGGTCCTCGCGGAAGAGCCCCTGCGCGACCAGCTTCGCGGGATCGCGGTTGGTCGCGGCCACCACGCGGACGTCCACCTTGATGGTCTGGTTGCCGCCCACCCGCTCGAACTCGCGCTCCTGCAGGAAGCGGAGCAGCTTGATCTGCACCGCCGACGAGATGTCGCCGATCTCGTCGAGGAACAGGGTGCCGCCGTCGGCCTGCTTGAGCCGGCCGTCGCGCGCGCCGGCCGCGCCGGTGAAGGCGCCCTGCTCGTGGCCGAACAGCTCGCTCTCCAGCAGCCCCTCGGAAAGCGCCGCGCAGTGCAGCTTGACCAGCGGGCCGGTCGATCGGGGCGAGTGCTCGTGGATGGCGGCGGCGATCAGCTCCTTGCCGGTGCCGCTCTCGCCGGTGATGAGCACCGACGCGCGCGAGGGCGAGACTTGAAGGACCGTCTCGAGCAGCTCGCGCATCTCGGGGCTGGAGCCGATGATGTTGTGGATGCGCTGGCCATCGACCAACCGCTGGCGCAGGAGCCCCGCCTCCAGCCGCAGGCGGCGGCGCTCCAGCTCGCGGTCGATGATGAGCAGGAGCTCGTCCACCGCGATGGGCTTCGTCATGTAGTCGGCCGCGCCCTGGCGCATGGCGGCGACCGCGGTGTCGACCGCGCCGTGCGCGGTCATGACCACCGAGACGGTCTCCGTGTCCAGGTCGTGCGCCTTGCGCATGAGGTCGAGCCCGTTCATGCCCGGCATGCACAGGTCGGTCAGGAGCAGGTCGGGGGCGAACTCCTCCAGCTTGGGCAGCGCCTTGAAGCCGTCGGCCGCCGTCTCGACCGCAAACCCCTCGTCGCGCAACAGCTCGGCCAGCGCGGTGCGGGCGTTGGCCTCGTCATCCACGATCAAGATGCGCGCGCGTGGATGGACCGGCCCCTTCAGGGGCGATCGGGGATCTGTGGATTCAGTGACATTCTGCGCAAAGCCTGCGGACGTCTCGGAAGGTGCGCACTGTTTGCGGGGTTCTTGCTCATTCGGCTGCACGATCCCGCCAAGGAGCACCGGCTGTGCCAGGCGGGCGGGCCCTCCCGATCGGGATCCAGATCGAGAACGTGGTCTCCCCCTCGCTGCTGGCCACCTCCACGGCGCCGCCGTGGTCCTGGACGATGCGGTGGACGATGGCCAGACCGAGCCCGGTCCCCTGCTCCTTGGTGGTGAAGAAGGGCTCGAAGATGGGCGCGCCGGACGGGACCCCGCGCCCCTCGTCGATGACCTCCAGGCAGGCCGCCTCGTCGCGCGGCTCGACCCTGACCGTCACCTGACCTCCGGCCGCGGTGGCCGCGGTGGCCTCGATCGCGTTGCGCAGGAGGTTGAGCAGCACCTGCTTCATCTTCTCGTCGTCGAACTCGGCCCACACCTCGTTCCCGGGCAACACGTGGACGCGCACCCCGATCGCCTCCGCCTCGGGTCCGACCAGCGCGACCGTCACCTCGGCGGTGGCCCGCAGATCGCCGGTCGCCAGGCGCAGCGGCTGCGGGCGGGCGAACTGCAGGAAGTCCTCGACCAGACCGGCCAGCCGGGTCATCTCGCTGTCGGCCAGCTCGATGGCGCGCAGCACGCTTGGATCGCCGCCGGCTCGGGTCAGGCGGCGGCGCGCCAGGTTGAGCTGCAGGTGGGCCGCGTTGATCGGGTTGCGGATCTCGTGGGCCAGGCCGGCCGCCATGGTGCCGAGCGACGCCAGCCGCTCGGCCCGCCGCGTGCGCAGCGCGAGGTCGTGCTCCTCGGTGACGTCGAAGCCGATGGCGCACAGGTGCGGGCCGCTGCCGCCCGGCAGGGTGGTGAGGTGCCAGCGGATGCGGCGGCTGGCCTCGCCGCTCGCGTGCGGCACCGGCCCCTCGAAGGGCGGGGCGGTGTGGCCCTCCAGCGCCTCCTCGATGCGATCCTGGGCGTGCTTGCGGTCTCCCGGCAGGACGAACATCTCGAGCCAGCTCGAGCCGACCGCCCTGCTGCGCGGCAGCCCGATCGCCTCCTCGCAGCGCGCGTTGACCAGCAGCACCAGGCCGTCGCCGTCGATGGTGGTGATGAGCGCCTCCGCCTCCTCGACGATCTGGTCGTAGCGCGCCTCGCTGACCGCGAGCTGGCGGACGAGATCGATCTTCTCCAGCCGCTCGAGGTCGCGCACCGCCGCGATGTGCTCCTCGCGGTAGGTCTCGAGCATGATGGCCAGCTCGAGGTCGAGGATCTTGTGCAGCGCCTCGATCACGCGCCGGCGCAGGTCGTGCTGGGTCTTGAGGCGGACGGCGGCGATGCGGCCCAGCGAGATGCGGATCTGATCCATCGCCGCGAACATGTACTTCTGGGGCAGCTCGATGCGCACGTGCACGCGCCCGATGCGGGCGCGCCGCTCGTAATAGGCCTCGTCCCACGGCCCGCGGAACAGGAGCTCGAGCCAGTCGCGCAGCGAGCCCTTGAGCCGCTCGATCTGCTCCGGCCCCGAGAAGATGTTGCGCGCCTCGTCGTGCTCGCTCAGCCGGGCGTAGAACTCGTCGACCAGGACGGGGAACGACGGCGCCGCGTGGGGCCCGAAGCTGCGCAGCGCAGACTCGTCGGCCGGTCCGAACTGTACGTAGCGTTTGAGCTCCTCGAACAGGGTCTCCGCCACGGTCTCAGGTGTAGCATGCTGCCGCGATGGCGATCGTGTGCGGTACCGACTTCTCGGACGACTCCTCGCTGGCGGAGCAGGCCGCAGGCCACGTGGCGCTGGCGCTGGACGAGACGCTGCACCTGGTCCACGCGGTCGATGTGGGCGGCGGCGAGCGCTTCGACGAGCCGCGCGGCGCGCTGATCACCTGGGCCGGGCGACATCTGGCCCGCTCGGCCGACCGGCTGACCGCGCTCGGCTGTCGGGTCGAGACACACGTCGAGGACGGCGCGCCCGACGAAGTGCTGGTCCGCGTGGCGCGCGAGACCGACGCCAGGCTGGTCGTCGTGTCGGCGGTGAGCCACCGGCGCGGGCGCGACGAGCTCGGCAGCCACAGCGACCGCATCGCCCGGCGCGGCGATGTGGCGGTCCTGGTGGTGCGCGATCCGGCGCCGTTCGCGCGCTGGGCCGGCCGGCCGGCCGCAGGAGCCGAGGCGCTCCCACCGGGCGAGCCGGCGGGGCGGCCGCTGCGCATTCTCCTGGCGGTCGACCTCACGGTGAGCTCCGAGGGCGCGATCGACTTCGCCGCCGAGCTGCGCAGGGCGGCCCCGTGCGAGGTGGTGGCGGCCCACATCTACTGGCCGCCCGGCGAGTACCGGCGCCTGGGTCTGCGCGGGCCGCGCAGCCTGGTCGAGCCGGATCCCGAGGTGATGAAGGCGCTGGAGCGGGATCTCCGGGCGCGGCTGGACGCGCGGGTAGCGCCCGACTCCGTCTTCTCACGGCGACTCCTTCAGCCGGCCGAGAACGCAGCCTCGGTCGACCCTTCGGGCCTTCCTCGGCTGGCGGCGCAGGGGATGGGCGGCGCCAGCGCCGAGTCGGTGGCGCTCAGGATCGAGCCCCACCTGGGGCGGGTCGCCGACGCGCTCGTCGGCATCGCGCTGGAGGAGCGGGCCGACCTGGTGGTGATGGGCGCCCACCGGCGCAGCGCGCTGGCTCGCCTGTGGGAGGGATCGGTGTCGCGCGCGGTCATGCACGACGGCCGCCTGTCGGTGGCGTGCGTTCCGGCTCCGCGCGAGGCGCTGGCGCGGGCGGCGCCGACCTTGCGCGTGGTGGTGGCGGCGACCGATCTATCGCCGCTCGGCGACGCGGCGGCCGGCCTGGCCTACGCGGCGGTGGAGCCGGGCGGCACGGTGCACCTGGTGCACGTGGAGCCGAAGGGCGGGGAGCCGGCCGAGGCGCGGCGGCACCTGCTGGGCCTGGTCCCGGCCGACGCCTCGGCCCGCGGCGTCACCACCGAGATCCACGTGCTGGAGCACCGCCAGCCGGCCGAGGCGATCTGCCAGGCGGCCGAGCGACTGGGCGCCGACGCGGTCTGCCTCGCCACCCACGGCCGCACCGGTCTGTCGCGCGCGCTGCTCGGGTCGGTGGCCGAGAAGGTGGTGGCCGGGACCCGACGGTCGGTGCTGCTCGCGCGTCCATCCGCGGAGTGACGCGACCTCGAGCCGCGCTCAATCGCGCGCAGCGCCCCTCGGGGGCAACCCAGGGCAACCCAACAGCGCGGCGCCTGGTCTACCGGGAGGTCCCGTGATATTCACCGGTCCGGCATGAGAGTCCGCGCCATCGTCACCCTCGTCGCCCTGGTCCTGGCCGCCCTGGTGGGCGCCTGCAAGCAGGGCGCGGGCGATGTGTGTCAGGTCAACCGCGACTGCGAGTCGCCGCTCGTCTGCAACGCGAGCACGCACCAGTGCCAGGGGGCCGGCGCCGACGAGGTGGTGGACGCCTCCGCTCCGGCCGACGCGGCCATCCCGCCCGACGCCGCTCCCGATGCGGACGTCCCAGATGCGGACGTGCCCGACGCCGACGTGCCCGACGCCGACGTGCCCGATGCGGACGTCCCCGTCGCGGCGTCGGAGGCGGGCGACCTCGAGGCGGACACCTCGATCAGCGAGCTTCGCTGATCGAGGGAACAGAGACCGGGGCAGGGACCGGTGACCGGCACCCGCCCGGGCTTCCTGGTTCCTCGATCACTCCACAGGCAGCCACTGCACGTCGATGACCTCGACCTCGCGGCGGCCCTTGGGCGACTGCACCACGACCTCGTCGCCGACCGTGCGGCCGATCAGGGCGCGGGCGACGGGAGAGGAGATGGAGATGCGGCCCAGCTTGAGGTCGGCCTCGTCGTCGCCGACGATCGTGTAGGTCTTCTCCTCGCCTTCCTCGTCGCTGATGGTGACGGTGGCGCCGAACTTGACGCGCTCGCCGGACAGCGCGGTCGGGTCGATGACCTCGGCCAGGGCCAGCTTGGTCGAGTACTCGCGGATGCGCGCCTCGATCATGCCCTGCTCCTCCTTGGCGGCCGAGTAGTCGGCGTTCTCCGACAGGTCGCCATGGCCGCGCGCCACCTCGATGGCGCGGGCGTTGGCCGGTCGGTCGACCTCGACGAGCTGCTTGAGCTGTGCCTTGAGCTTCTCGTGTCCCTTCGGCGTCATCGGGTATTTCTCGGCCATGTCGTCGCGTCCTTGGCGTTGTCTCGCGGCCCGGTCCGTCGGGCCCGCGCGTCACATCCGGGAATGATAGCTCTGCAGCGGCGCGACCCGCAGTCCCTCGCGCGCCTGCGCGGCGATCGCCTCCACCGCGGCGCGCGCCGCCCGCATGGTGGTGAAGTAGGAGATGTGCTGCAGGAGCGCCGCCCGCCGCAGCGAATGTGAGTCGGAGATGGCCTGGCGCCCCTCGGTGGTGTTGACCACCAGGCTGATGTCGCCCGACTCCATCGCGTCCACGCAGTGCGGCCGGCCCTCGTTCACCTTGTTGAGCCCGCGCACCTCGAGCCCTGCTGCGCGCAGGTGCTCCGCGGTGCCGTGGGTGGCGCACAGCGCGAAGCCGAGCTCGCGCAGGCGCTGCGCCACCTCGACCCCGGCCGGCTTGTCCGCGTCGCGCAGCGACAGGAAGGCGGCGCCTCCGGCCGGCAAGCGGTTGCCGGCCGCCTCCTGCGACTTGAGGAAGGCGTGCGCGAAGGTGCGGTCGATGCCCATGACCTCGCCGGTCGAGCGCATCTCCGGCCCCAGCAAGGTGTCGACCCCCTCGAACTTGACGAACGGGAAGACCGCCTCCTTGACCGAGACGTGGCGCGGCTCCACCTCGGTGACGCCCAGCTCGGCCAGGGTGCGGCCCACGATGACCCGGGCCGCGATCATGGCCAGAGGCACGCCGACCGCCTTGGACACGAACGGCACCGTGCGCGACCCACGCGGGTTGACCTCGAGCACGTAGATCTGCCCCTCGAACACGGCGACCTGCATGTTCATGAGGCCGACCACGCCGAGCTCGCGCGCCACCGCGCGCGCCTGTCGCCTGACCTCCTCGCCCAGCTCGGGCGCGAGCGAGTAGGGCGGCAGCGAGCAGGCCGAGTCGCCCGAGTGGATCCCGGCCTCCTCGATGTGCTCCATCACGCCGCCGACCACGACCTGGCCGGTGCGGTCGGCCACCACGTCGACGTCGAGCTCGACCGCGTCGGCCAGGAACTCGTCGATGAGGAGCGGCATGCCCAGCTCCTCGGCGCGCGCGAAGTAGGTCGACAGCCCGCGCTCGTCGTAGATGCGCTCCATGGCCCGGCCGCCCAGCACGTAAGACGGCCGCACCATCACCGGATAGCCGATCTCGGCCGCCACCCGGCGCGCCTCCACCTCGCTGCGCGCCACCCCCCAGCGCGGCGCGCGCAGGCCGAGCTTGTCGAGGAGCTGGCCGAACCGCTCGCGGTCCTCGGCCCGATCGATCGCGTCGGCGCTGGTGCCGAGCAGCCGCACTCCCGCGCGCTCGAGCGGCACCGCCAGCTTGAGCGGCGTCTGCCCGCCGAACTGCACCACCACGCCCTCGGGCCGCTCCAGCCGGCAGATGGCCAGCACGTCCTCGAGGGTGAGCGGCTCGAAGTAGAGGCGGTCGGAGGTGTCGTAGTCGGTCGACACGGTCTCCGGGTTGCAGTTGACCATGATGGCCTCGAAGCCCTCCTGCCGCAGCGCCATGACGGCGTGGACGCAGCAGTAGTCGAACTCGATGCCCTGGCCGATGCGGTTGGGCCCGCTGCCCAGGATGACCACCTTGCGCCGGTCGGTCGGGCGCGCCTCGCACTCCTCCTCGTAGGTCGAGTAGAGGTAGGGGGTGTGGGCCTCGAACTCGGCGGCGCAGGTGTCCACTCGCTTGTAGACCGGCACCACGCCGGCCGCCTCTCGCGCGGCGCGCGCGCCGTCCTCGCCGCCGTCTCCGCCGCACAGCTGGGCGACGCGCCGGTCGCTCAGCCCCAGCCGCTTGAGGCGGCGCCAGTCGGCCGCCGTCAGCCGGCCGGGCCCGCTCCCCGCCGCGGCCGCCGCCAGCTCGGCCTCGGCGCCCAGCACGCTGGCGAGCTGCTCGAGGAACCACGGATCGATGTGGGTCAGGCGGTGGGCCTCGTCGACCGACATGCCGAGGCGCATGGCCTGGGCCAGCTCCCACAGGCGATCCGGCCCGGTGCGGGCGGCCCTGCGGGCCAGCTCGTCGCGATCGGCGGCGAGCTCCGCCGGCATCGCCATCTCCAGGCCGTGGCGGCCGTTCTCCAGCGAGCGCACCGCCTTGCCCAGCGCCTCGCGGAAGGTGCGGCCGATCGCCATGACCTCGCCCACCGACTTCATCTGGGTGCCGAGGACCGGGTCGGTGGTGGGGAACTTCTCGAACGCGAAGCGCGGCACCTTGACCACCACGTAGTCGATGGTCGGCTCGAACGAGGCGGGCGTGACCCGCGTGATGTCGTTCCGGATCTCGTCGAGCGAGTAGCCGACCGCGAGCTTGGCGGCCAGCTTGGCGATGGGGAAGCCGGTCGCCTTGGACGCGAGCGCGCTCGAGCGCGACACGCGCGGGTTCATCTCGATGACCACCTGCTCGCCGGTGGCCGGATCGACCCCGAACTGGATGTTGGAGCCGCCGGTGTCGACGCCGATCTCGCGGATGACCGCGATGGCGGCGTCGCGCATGCGCTGGTACTCCTTGTCGGTCAGGGTCAGCGCGGGCGCCACGGTGATCGAGTCTCCCGTGTGCACGCCCATCGGATCGAAGTTCTCGATCGAGCAGATGATGACCACGTTGTCCCGGTGGTCGCGCATCACCTCGAGCTCGTACTCCTTCCAGCCGAGCACCGACTGCTCGATGAGGAGCTGGTGGCGCGGGCTCTGGTCGAGCCCCCACAGGACCAGGCGGTCGAACTCGCGCGGCGTGTAGGCGATGGCGGCGCCCGCGCCGCCCAGGGTGAACGACGGGCGCAGGATGGCGGGGAAGCCGATGTCGGTCACCGCGGCGCGCGCCTGCTCCAGGCTCGACACGTAAGCCGAGCGCGGGGTGCGCAGGCCGATGGCGGTCATGGCCCGCTTGAACAGGTCGCGGTCCTCGGCCTTCTCGATCGCGTCGAGCTGAGCGCCGATCAGCTGGACGCCGTGGCGCTCGAGCAGCCCGGCGCGCGCGGCCTCGACCGCCAGGTTGAGCCCGGTCTGCCCGCCCAGCGTGGGCAGGATGGCGTCCGGCTTCTCGAGCGCGAGCACCTGGTCGAGGACCTCGACGGTCAGCGGCTCGACGTAGGTGGCGTCGGCCGTGTCCGGATCGGTCATGATGGTGGCCGGGTTGCTGTTGATGAGGACGACGCGCAGGCCCTCCTCGCGCAGTGCCTTGCACGCCTGGGTGCCCGAGTAGTCGAACTCGCACGCTTGCCCGATGACGATCGGGCCCGACCCGATGAGGAGGACCGATTTCAGGTCGGGGCGGAGCGGCATGGCTACGAGCCCTGCCGCACCAGCCGGTCGCGGTGCATCTTGTAGCCGGGCAGGTGGGTCTCGAGCAGCGCGGCCACGTCGCCCTTGCGCTCGCCCAGGTCCCACTGGTTGTCGGCCAGCACCTCGGCGATGCGCTGGCGCAGGCGGCGGCTCTCCTCCTCCTCGCGCACCAGCGCGGTGATCAGCGGCTCGGCCGCGGCGTCGTGCGGCTTGAGGCCGATGGCGTCGACCGCCATGTAGCGCACGTTCTCGTCGAAGTCCTCGAGGTAGGGCAGGATGCGGGGCACCACCTCCGGGGCGGGGCCTGCGTCCCACTCGGCCAGCCACGACAGCACGTCGGTGCGGCGCTCCGGGTCGCGGGTGTAGCCGGGCGGCTCGTCGCGCAGGATCTCGTCGACGATGTCGAACACCTCGTCCTTGCCGGCGATCTGCCCGAGCACGATGAGCGGGTAGTGCAGGCTGGCCGCGGTCTTCATGTAGCGGCGCACCGCGGGGATCGCCTGCGCGCCCTTGCCGACCAGCGCCTCCACCACGAACTCTTTCTCGGTCTGGTCCTCGATGGTCTTGTCGTACTTGAACGAGAACCGGGAGCAGAGGGCGAACAGCGCGTCCTCGGAGCCGTCGCGGGCGACCTTCTCCATCGCCACGAAGCGGTCCGCCGACTGGGCGTGCTTGCTGGTCACCTTTTCCATCGCGCGCTTGAGGGCGCGGTCCTTGGAGAAGCCGAACACGGATACCTTCCGTTCTAGCCGGCAGAGCCGGGCGCTGAGATCGTGATGGCGCCGGCCGCCGACGCGTCGAGAGACGCATCCGGTGGAGCGGCGTCGGCGCCGGAGGCGTCGGGTGGCGACGCGTCGGGTGGCGACGCGTCGGCGGGCGATGCGTCGGCGGCGGCGCCGCCGGCGGCATCGTTCGGATCGAGGTCCGGCGCCGTGCCCTGGCATGCGCGGTCGTCGGCGACGTCGTCGCGCTTGCACCAGGCGTCGGGCCGGCAGGAGTAGCCGGTCGGGCAGTCGTCGCCATGCCCGCAGGCGAAGGCGCACGGCGGCTGCGGCGTGTCGTAGCAGGCGGCGAGCGCCGCGATGAGCGGCGCGGCCAGGGCGAGCGGCGTGGCGAGGGCGAGCGGCGCGGCCAGGACCGACGGCGCGCGCAGCATCAGAAGCTCCCGTTCCAGCTCAGGCCGGCTCCCCCCGGCGCGGCCACCGGCGCCAGGACGGACGCGCGCTCTCGCTCCTCGCCGCCGGCGCGCATGCCGTCGAGCACGAAGAAGACCGCCGACGCGGCGGCGGCGGCACCGGTGGCTGCCAGCGCGGCGACGGAGAGCTTCTCGAGGCGGTCGCCCTCATCGGTCAGGTCGCGGTAGCGATCGCGGGTGGGGCCGGTGTAGATGGCGGGGCGGCCCTCGGGGTCGCGGAAGTCGATGAGGTTGTGCACGTCCTCCTCGCGCGAGGCGGCGGACAGGCCGAGCACGGCCGCGGTGGTGCCGAGCGCGATGGTGATGCCGACCGAGGTCCACGCCGCGGTGCGCTGCCAGCTCGGCGGCTCCTCGTCGACGAAGCGCGGGGCCCCGGTCAGCGAGTCGTCGGCTGGCGGGCGGGTGGCGGCGCGATCGGGCGGCGGCGGTGTCGCTCGCGTCGCCGCGCGCGTCGCGTCGGTGGGCGGGGCCGCGGTCGGCGCCGGCGTCGGAGGCGGCAGCGTCGGAGGCGTCAGCGTCGGAGGCGTCGGGCCTGACGCCGTCGGAGCCGGCGATGTCGGAGCCGGCGATGTCGGAGCCGGCCCGGGGGCCGACCGCCGCGACGCGGACGAGATCGCCGACGGCTCGCCCGGCGGCGAATCGGAAGACGAAGGCGGACCCGAAGCGGCGTCCGCGGACTTGCCGTGGCCTCCGTTCGGCCGGTTCTTGCAGGCCGCGATGAGCGCCTCGGTCCGCTTGCGGAACTCCGGCGCCGGCTTCCCTTCCTTCAGATAGCGCAGGTAGTAGACCTTCGCCGACGTGCAGTCACCGGCGCGGTCGTAGGACACCCCGATCTTGAAGAACAGCACGGGGTCCTTGGTGATCTCGTAGGCCATCCCGTACTCGTGGGCCGCGAGCGAATGCTTGCCCTCGGCGGCGGCCTTCTCGGCGGCCTGATAGTGCCGGCGGGCCGCCTCGTAGTCAGGCGCGGCCACGGCGACGCGCGCGGCCGCGCCGATGATCAGCGCCAGGATGACACCGCGCCCGAGCATGGCGCGCAGTCTACCCGCGATGGGGGCCTCCCTCAACTCCCCGCCCCGGAGCAATGGCTGGAAACTCTGGCCGTTTCTGATCCCGATCCAGTGGCACAGCTCGTGCGTCAGTCTATGGTCTTGGTTTCGCCAGCAAGGTATCCCTAGGGTTCACTCATGGCCAAGATCGACAGGGTCCGCAACATCGGCATCGTTGCGCATATCGATGCCGGCAAGACCACGGTCTCGGAGCGCTTCCTGTTCTACTCGGGCAAGCGCCATCAGATCGGTGAGGTCCACGACGGTCAGGCCGAGATGGACTGGCGCGACCAGGAGCGCGAGCGCGGTATCACCATCACCGCGGCGGCGACCAGCTTCGAGTGGCAGAAGCACGAGATTCACCTGCTCGACACGCCGGGCCACGTCGACTTCACCATCGAGGTCGAGCGCAGCCTGCGCGTGCTCGACGGCGCGGTGGTGGTTTTCGACGCCGTGAGCGGCGTCGAGCCCCAGTCGGAGACCGTGTGGCACCAGGCCGACAAGTTCAAGGTGCCGCGCCTCGCGTTCATCAACAAGATGGACCGGGTCGGCGCCGACTTCGCCGCCGCTCTGGCCGAGATCCGCACGCGCCTGGGCGCCAACGCCGTCCCCGTCCAGCTGCCGGTCGGGGCGGAGGACAGCTTCCGCGCCGCCATCGATCTCGTCCGCATGCGCCTGCTCACCTTCACGGGTGATCCGACCAACGAGGTCGTCGAGGGCGACATCCCGGCCGACCAGGCAGAGGTGGCGCAGGCGGCGCGCGAGGCGCTGCTCGAGTCGGTGGCCGAGGTGGACGACGCCATCGCCGAGCGCTTCCTCGAGGGCCAGGAGGTGGCGGCCGCCGATCTGGTGGCCGCGATCCGGCGCGCCTGCATCGCGGTCAAGCTCATCCCGGTCCTGTGCGGCGCGGCGCTGCGCAACAAGGGCGTGCGCCCGCTGCTCGACGCGGTGGTCGACTACCTGCCGTCGCCGCTCGATCTGCCGCCCATCCACGGCGTGGACCCGCGCGACGTGAGCGTACAGCTCTCGCGGGCGCCGAGGGACAGCGAGCCGGTCAGCGCCCTGGCCTTCAAGGTGGAGATGGACGAGGGGCGGAAGATCGTCTTCTTGCGCCTGTTCAGCGGCTCGCTCAAGCCGGGCCTCGAGGTCCTGAACGTGCGCACCGGCAAGAAGGAGAAGGTGGCCCGCCTGTTCGAGCTCCACGCCAACCGGCGCCAGCGCATCGATCGGGCGGTCGCCGGCATGATCTTCGGCGCCGCCGGGCTCAAGGACGCGACCACCGGCGACACGCTGTGCGATCCGGCGCACCCGATCTTGCTCGAGCGCATCGACACCTACGAGCCGGTCATCTCGGTCGCCGTCGAGCCGGAGACCAACGCGGAGAAGGAGCGGCTCGATTTCTCACTGGCCAAGATGGTCGAGGAGGACCCCACCTTCCGAGTGCGCGAGGACGCCGAGACCGGCCAGACCATCATCAGCGGGATGGGCGAGCTCCACCTCGACATCATCGTCGACCGCCTGGACCGCGAGTACAAGGTGAAGCCGCGGGTCGGCAAGCCGCAGGTCGTCTATCGCGAGTCGATCACCGGCAGCGCGCAGGCCTCGGCTCGCTTCGAGCGCTCCATGAAGGACGAGGCGATCTTCGGCGAGGCGACCTGCCGGGTGGCGCCCTTGCCGCGCGGGACCGGCACCCGGGTCACCAGCCAGCTGCCGGTCGAGCCCGTCGTGCCCGCGGCGCTGGTCGACTCGGCCATGCAGGGCCTGAACGACGCGGCCCAGGCCGGGCCCGACGGCTATCCGCTGCAGGACGTGGAGGTGGTGCTGAGCGCGATCGGCTTCCGCGACGACTCCGCGCCCGAGGTGGGCGTGCGCGCCGCCGCGGCCGAGGCCTTCCGGCGCGCGGTGGCCCAGGCCTCCCCGATCAAGCTCGAGCCGATCATGGCGGTCGAGGTGGTCACGCCGGAGGAGCACCTCGGCGCGGTCATCGGCGACCTCAACGCGCGCCAGGGCCAGATCCAGAACGTCGGCGCGCGCGGGCCCAAGAGCATGGTCGACGCGCTGGTCCCGCTGGCCAGCATGTTCGGCTACTCGACCAAGCTGAGGACTCTCACCTCGGGCCGCGCCCAGTTCACGATGCAGTTCTCGCGCTACGACACACTGTCGGGCTGACCGAGCCGGCCGTGCGTGGGGGCCGCGCAGGCTCGCCCCGACCAGAGGCGGCCGGCCTCGCCGCCTTCCAGGTGCTGTTCGGGACCATGGCTGCCGCCGGGGCGGAACCGGTCTTCCTGCCGGGATCCTGATCCGGCGCGCGGGGCGAGGCTGTGCGGCCGGTCGCCCGCTCGGCCCAGCCGCGATCCGCGCGCGGCGGCGAGGCCGTGCGACCGGTCGCCCGCTCGGCCACCCAAGCCGTGCCGGGACGTTCGGCCCCACCTGGCGCATGATGGGCTCCGTCGGCGTTCCATCGGCGAACCGGTGCCCGTCCATCGACGAACCGGTCACGCCCCCATGCCGGCGAAGCCAGCCACGGAGCCTGTGCGATCGATCTCGGCGCACGGGAATCTCGGATCCGCGGACGTTCGGTCGGATGGAGCGGTCGTTCGAGGAGCGCGCTGACCGGCACGACCGAGCCACTTCCTGGCCGAGACTTGGCTGGCCGACCACGAAGCCGAGCGCCCTCCTGTTCGAGACGCCCACCAGCCGAGCCGTGCCGGCGACAGCCGCCGAGGCGTTCGGTCCGGCCGCCGCGGCTCCGACACTGGGCCACGAGATCCGCGTCGCAGCGCCCCACGGGTGGGACGCTCCGAGCAGATGTCCGCCGTATCGAGTCGCGTCGGCTCGGCAGGCATTTCGCAGCGTCGAGCGAGGTCGAGCGAGGTCGAGCGAGGTCGAGCGAGGTCGAGCGAGGTCGAGCGAGGTCGAACGAGGTCGAGCGAAGTCGAGCGAAGTCGAGCGAGGTCGAGCGAGGTCGAGCGAGGTCGAGCGAGGTCGAGCGAGGTCGAGCGAGGTCGAGCGAGGTCGAGCGAGGTCGAGCGAGGTGCGCTGGCCGAGGAGCGGATGTG
>DATFRY010000554.1:0-20564 GCA_035262925.1 Kofleriaceae bacterium
CGAAGGTCTGCAGCTCGACGGTCATGTGGCCGTGCGACTGGGCTGCGTAGCCCTGGAGCGTCTGGTAGACCCAGGCGGTCGCCGCTCCGATGCCGCGGTTGGGGTCGGTCTGGGTGGACAGGGTGTGCCGGGTGCCGAAGCTGGCGAGCGTGGTGATGGTGTTCTCGACCTGACGGCGATCGACGTTGCGCAGGATGTTGCGCAGGTCGCGGTCAGGTCGCTGCGAGCGGATCTTCTCGCCCGGTCCGTTCAGGAAGGCGCCGTCGTGATCGCCGCCGGCGGAGGCCGGCGCCCCGAACGCGAGGGCGCAGGCGATGAAGGCGATGCCGACGGGCAAGGTGTGTAGACAGCGGCGGCCGACTACGCGGTTCCATTTCATGGGCGTGGCTCCTTTTCGGCAAGGCGAACGCGAGGGGGCTTCTGCGGCGGGGACGTGTGGGGCGTTGCAGGTCAGAAGTCGACGATGATCTCGGCGGGCCTCTGCTCGCCGCGATCGGCGGGTGCGGCGGCGGTGGGGGCGAAGACCGGGACCTCCGGCTCGAGCGGCGCCGGGGCCGGGGCGGCGGGTTCGGACGCAGATACGTCGGATGAGGCGGATGAGTCCGATGAGTCGGATGCGTCGGATGAGGCGGATGAGGCGGACGGCGCCGATGGCTCGGATGGCGGCGCGGACGGCGCCACGGCCACGCGCGTCGGCGGTGACGACGCCGCGGCCGGCGGCTCGGGCGCGCGGAGCCGCGCGCACCGGCTGGCTCCGTCGCGGCCGTCGCGGCCGGCGTGGCCGTCGCGGCCGTCGCCGGCCGGCGCGGGCGACCCCGACCACGCGAGCGCGCCGATCCGACCCGCCGCGGCATGGGCGCTCTCCTCCGCCCGCGACGAGGCCCCGGCGCCGCGCTCGCGCGACTCCGGCGCGGCGAAGGCGACCAGGTCGACGCGCGTGCCGGCGAGGTCATCGGCCAGGCGCAGCCCGCCCTCGAGGCGGAACGCGCGGTCGCCCGCTCGGGCGCGCAGGTCGGCGATGCACACCACGCCGCCTTCCACCCGGGCGCGGCCGTCGACCCGCCCCAGCCGGACGGGCGGGCTCGACTCGATCGCGCAGTCCTCGCAGGCGACGTCGACCTGGCCGCGCGCCGCCGACAGCGCGCCGCCCGGGAGGCGGAGCCGCATGCGGATCGCCGGATCGCCGGCGATCGCGCTCCCGCCCGCGAACCGCGCGAGCCGCAGCTCGGTGGCCTCGAGGTCCACGACGACGCCGTCCTCCGCCTCGTCGACGCGCCCGCGCAGCCGACCGCCGGCCCCGCGCGCATCGACCTCCGACTCGATGCGCCCGGCCATCAGCGCCGGCAGGGACAGGGCGACGTCGATGCGATCGAAGGTGACCTCGAGCGGCGGATCGGCGCGCGTGACCAGGTGGACGCCGTGCAGCGCGAAGCGGCCGGGCAGGAGGCCGCGCTCGAGGCGATCGACCCGCGCGCCGTAGCGCGCCGACAGCCCCGCCTCGGCTCGATCGACGAGCCGCGCATAGGGCAAGGCCAGCTGCACGGCGATGATGAACGTGCAGAGGGCAAGGGCGGCGAGGCCGGCCCACCTGAGGAGGGGCGCGCGCGTGCGCGCACGATAGCGCCGCGCGCGCGGGAGCAACATCGTGGACTTCGGGATCCGGGGGACCCACACGTCCCCCACCCTGCCCCGCCGCAGCGTTCGAGCCACGCCGATCCGGTGGACCGCATCGCGGCCGCCTCCGTCGCTGCTCGCCTCGATCGACTGTTCGCGCGGCGCGTCAAGCCAGCCGTCGATCACGGCGCGCCGCGTCGCGCTCGTTCCTCGTCTCTTCGGAGCAGGAGGAGAGTAAGGACTCACACACGCGCGAGACGACCTGTCGCCGGGCGGACGGCGTCCTCGCCGCTGAACCCACGGCCGGCTCCGCTACGTCGGGCCGGTCGCCGCGAGCCGACGGAGGAGCTGGATCTGCGCCAGCACGCCGGCGAGCGCGGCCTCGACCCGCAGCACAGCGCTGCCCAGGCTCACCGCGGCGAATCCCAGCGCCGCGAAGCTGGCCAGCTCGCGGTCGATCCAGCCGCCCTCCGGTCCGATTGCGAGCAGGATGGTCGACTCGGCGCCGGGGCGGACGGACGACTCGATGGGCGAGCCGGCGCGCGGATGCGCGATGATGCGCAGCGCGCCGGCCGGCCAGCGCGCCGGCGCCCGTTCGAGGAACGGCATGAGCATCGGGTGCACATCGATGTCCGGCACCCAGGTCGTGCCGCCCTGCTCGCATCCCCGGCGCAGCGCCGCGCCCAGCTGGTCGCGATCGAGGCGAGGCGAGGCGAGGTAGCTGCGCTCCACCCGCCAGGCGTTGACCAGATCGACGCGCGCGACCCCGAACGACGCGGCGGTCTCCAGCACGCGCGCCAGCACCTTGGGCCGCGGCACGGCCATCACGATCTCGACCGGGGGGCGGGGGCTGCTCGGGCCGTCGAGGGTGACGCGCAGCTGGACCCCGCGCTCGCCGGCCTCGAGCACCTCGGCGCGTCCGCTCGCGCCGCGAACCGCGCCGGCGCGCACGACCTGCCCGGGGCGCGCGCGCAGGACGCCGCGCAGGTGCTGCGCTCGCCGATCGTCGGGGCCGAGCTCGACGTCGACCGGGGCTCCGTCGGCCGCTGCTCCCAGCTCGGCCCGCTCGAGCAAGAGGAGGTTCACGCGCGCAGCCCCATGACGAGAGCCGAGTCTACCGGCGCGGGCTTCCGGCGCGCGCGGGAATAGCCTCCCCGCGCCCCCGGTTCATGCCCAGGACTGAACGAATGGGGTGGGGGCGCGGCGGAACGGACGGACAAAGAGGGTCCCCTCGCGAGCGGCAATTCGCAGTCCCCGATTCCCGCACCGCTCCGCCGCGCCCGCTACCACCCCGCCGGCCAGTCGACGCACACCAGCCTGCACACCAGCCAGCCCCGGGGCCAGTCCTGGGTCAGGCCCGGCTGGCGCGGACCCACTCGATCGTGCGCGCGAGCCCGTCGCTCAGGCTGGTCTCGGCGCGGAAGCCGAGCATCTCCTCGGCCCGGGTCACGCGGGCCACCGAGCGCCGGATCTCGCCGTCGCGCGCCGGCGCGTGGTGGATGGCCGCCGACGAGCCGCACAGGCGCAGCACCTCGGCCGCGAGCTGGTTGACCGAGTGGCTCTTTCCGGTCGCGATGTTGACCGGCACCGCCTCGCCGCCATCCGCCAGCGCGGCGCCGACCACCGCGCGCACCACGTCGCCGACGAACACGAAGTCGCGCGTCTGCTCGCCGTCGCCGAACACGGTCAGGTCGCGGCCGGCCATGCCGCGATCGATGAAGATCGAGATCACCCCCGAGTAGGCGCTGCGCGGGTCCTGGCGCGGGCCGTACACGTTGAAGAAGCGCAGCGGCTGGGCGCCCAGGCGGTGCACCAGCGCGTGGTAGCGCATGAACAGCTCGGCCGCGCGCTTGTCGACCCCGTAGGGCGAGAGCGGGTGGCACTCGACCTCCTCGCCGACCGGCAGCTCCGCCACGTCGCCGTAGACCGCGGCCGACGATGCGAACACCACCTTGCGGACCCCGAGCCGGCGCGCGTAGTCGAGCACCTGCACGGTGGCGACGTAGTTGGTGCGCACCTCGTCGAGCGGGTTGTCCACCGAGTAGACCACCGAGACCTGCGCCGCCAGGTGGACGATGCGATCGACCCGGCCGCGCCGCCTGGTCACCTCGAGGAGCGGCGCGTAGAGGCCGTCGGCCACGTCGCACTCGATGACCTCGACGCGGTCGTCGCCCTGCCACTGGCGCAGGTTCTCGCGCCGGCCGGTGCTGAAGTCGTCCAGCACGACGACTTGCTGGCCCGCCGCCACCAGGGCATCGACCGTGTGCGATCCGATGAAGCCAGCCCCGCCCGTCACCACTGCCAGCGGCATGCGCTCAGCCATGCGGCCACCTCTCCGTCGCCTGGAGCAGGCGAGCGACCAGGATCTCGAGCGCTACCCGGTTGTCTCCCCCCTCGGGAATGATGAGATCCGCCCAGCGCTTGGACGGCTCCACGAACTGGTGGTGCATCGGTCGCACGTTCTTGTAGTACTGCTCGCGCACCGACGCGAAGCTGCGGCCGCGCTCCTCGAGATCCCTGCGGATGCGGCGAAACACGCGGATGTCGGGATCGGTGTCGACGAAGATCTTGATGTCGAACTGCTCGCGCACCGCCGGCGCAACCAGCGTAAGGATGCCCTCCACGATGACGACCGCGGTCGGCTGCACCCGCCGGTGCTCGTCGCGGCGCGCGTAGCTGACGAAGTCGTAGACCGGCACGTCGACCGGACGGCCGGACCGGAGCTCGGCCAGGTGCGCGGCCAGGAGCTCGGTGTCCAGCGAGTCGGGGTGATCGTAGTTGACCGCGACGCGCTCCTCCGGAGAAAGCCCGCTGCCATCGCGGTAGTAGGAGTCGAACTCGATGATGCAGGCCGAGCCGGCCGGCAGCGCCTCCATCAGCTTGCGCGCGACCGTGGTCTTGCCCGAGCCGGTCCCACCGGCAACCCCGATGACCAGCGCGGGCCGCATCGAGCCCGAGTGTAACGAGCACCAGCGGCCGGTCAACCGCCGCTCATGTGCTACATTCGCGCGGCAGTGAGCCACTTGGTTTGGCAACCGCGACGGAAGGGACCAGGGAACCCCCCGGTGGGCGAGGCCGGTCCGGACAGCCAGATTGCCATCGTAGAGGTATGCGATGACTCGAGTTCTGATTGTCTGCGATCGCGCGCTCGTGCGTGAAGGCCTCCGGCGGATGCTGGAGGGCGCGCCGGACGTCATCATCGACGGCCACGCGGCGGATCCGCCCGAGGCGCTGGCCCTCCTGTCTCACGCGCCCGACGTGGTGCTGGTCGACTTCGCGATGCCGATCAAGGACGGGCTCGCCGCCACCGCCGAGCTGTGCCGCAGCGCCGGCGCCAGCCGCGTGCTGGTGCTGGGCGGATACGCCGATCAGCAGCACGCGCAGGGCGCCTTCGAGGCGGGCGCGAGCGGCTTTCTGTGGAAGGGAGCCGACGTCGCCGAGCTGCTCGAGGCCATCCGCACGGTCGAGGGCGGCGGCCGCTACGTCTCGCCGCAGGTGGCCGCCGGGCTCAACGGCGGGGCGCTCGGCGCCGAGCGGCCCGCGTCGCTCGACAGCCTCTCCAAGCGCGAGCTGGAGGTGATGTGCTTTCTCGCGACCGGCATGACCAACCGCGAGATCGCCGAGCAGCTCGGCATCAGCGTGAAGACCATCGACACCCACCGCGGTCACCTGCTCAAGAAGCTGCAGCTGCGCAACAACTCCGACATCACCCGCTTCGCCATCCGGCACGGGCTGGTGCAGCTCTGAAGCGGGATCTGTCCGCTCCGGCGACGCGCGACGACTCATGTGCACCGCGGTGATCCTGAGGCGGCCCGGGCCGCCGGCCTCCCTGGTGGTGGCCGCCAACCGGGACGAGTTCCTGCGCCGGCCCGCGCTCGGCCCCACCGTGCTGCTCGAGCAGCCGCGCGCGGTCGGCGGACTCGACCTCGAGCAGCGCGGCAGCTGGTTCGGGGTCACCGCCGGCGGGCTGATCGCCCTCCTCACCAACCAGCCGGAGCCGGGCGGCCATCCCCTGCCCGGCCGCCGCTCGCGCGGCGAGATCGTGATGGGCGTCCTGCGCGAGGGCGAGCGGGCGGCCGCGCGCGCGTGGCTGTCGCAGCTCGATGGACGCGACTACAACTCGTTCAACCTGCTCTTCGGCGACGCCGGGTCGGCCGAGGTGGCCTACGGCCGCTCCGACCGGGCGGAGCTCGAGCTCGAGGCGGTGCCCGACGGGCTGAGCGTCCTGCCCAACGGGCGCCTGAACCAGCCGGACCACGTCAAGGTCGCGCGCGCGCGCGCCGTGGTCGAGCCGGCCATCGATGCGCCGTGGCCGGAGCTGCGCCGCGCCCTGGCCGCGGCGCTTGGCGACCACGAACGCGTGCCGCTCGACAGCCTGCCCGAGACCCCGCCGGGCGCCCGCTTCCCGCGCGAGCTCATCCGCGAGCTCGGCGCGCTCTGCATCCACACGCCCGAGTACGGCACACGCTCGTCGTCGATCACGCGGCTCGAGCCCGGCCGCGTGGTCGAGCTGGCCTACGCGCCCGGCCCGCCCTGCCGGTCCGACCTCGAGGACGTGACCTGGATGCTGCGCTGAAGAGGCAGACCGCGGCGCAACGGGGGCCGCTCGGGTCGTCTCCGGTCGTCTCCGGTCTCCTGTTGCCCGTTGCCTGTCTCCGGTTTCCGGCACGCCCGTCAGCGGCGGCGGCGCGGGGCTCGGTCGGTCCGCGAGAGCTCGGCGGACAGCTTGCGAAATGCGTCCACGCGGTCGCGGGCGACCCGGCCGGCGTCCATCGCCTCGCGGACGGCGCAGCCGGGCTCGTCCAGGTGGCGGCAGTCGCGGAAGCGGCAGTGGACGGCCAGGTCGGCCAGCTCGGGGAAGGCGTCGGCCAGGCCGCTGGCCGCGTCGACCAGCTCGAGCTCGCGCAGACCGGGGGTGTCGATGACGAGCGCGCCGCGCGGCAGGGCGAACAGCTGGCGGGTCGTGGTGGTGTGGCGGCCGCGGCTGTCGTGCTCGCGGACGCTGCCGGTGCGCTGGGCCGGGTGGCCGATCAGCGCGTTCAGGAGGGTCGACTTGCCGGCGCCGGACGAGCCGAGCAGGACCGCGGTGGCGCCCGGTGCGAGCAGCGGCTGGAGCGGGCGCTCGGCGCCGGCGTCGAGCAGGGCGAGCGCGGCGACCGGCACGCCCGGGAAGGCCGCCTCGACCTCGGCCGCGCGCGCGGGCGCCTCGAGACAGAGGTCCGCCTTGCTCAGCACCACGACCGGCGTCACCGACGCGGCGCGCACCAGCGCGATGTAGCGCTCGAGCCGGCGCAGGTTGAAGTCGCCGTCCAGGCCCATGACCAGGACGGCGGTGTCGACGTTGGCGGCCAGCACCTGCTCGCTGCGCTGATCGGGGTCGCGGCGCGCGAGCTCGGTGCGGCGCGGCAGGACCGCCTCGATGACGACCGTGCCCGGGTCCGGCCGCACCGCGACCCAGTCGCCCACCACCGGCAGGTCGCGGCTGCGCGCGCGGTGGCGCAGCCGGCCGGGCACGACCGCGGACATCTCCGCGGCGCCGTCGCTGGTGCGGACGCCGCGGCGATCGGCCGACACCACCCGCTGCGGCGCGAGCCCCGGGCCGGGCAGCGCCGCGAGCGCGGCCGCCAGCTCCGGCCGCCAGCCCATTCGCTCGAGTTGCGTCATGCCCGTCGCTACCGGCATATCACGGTCTCCGGGCCGACACGCAACCATGGGCGGCGCGCCGCGGCCGGCTGCGCCACCCGCACGACACCGACCGATCAGCGCGCCGTCGGCGCCGCCGGGACGCGCACCGGCTGGGTCCAGGCGCGCGCGCCGTCGCCGCGCGTCACCACCGCTCGCACGTAGCCGGCCGGCGCGTCCGCGAGCGCGAGGTGCGCGCTCCTGCCCTTCACGCGCGCGAGCTCGGCCCCGCCCTGCCCGATGAAGACGATCTCGTGCTCGCCGGGGCTGCTCGCGGCCACGTCGATGCGCAGCGCGCCGCCGGCCAGCTCGACGCGATCGAGCGCGACGCCGGTGGTGGCGTAGAAGTCGCCGCGGGCGATCGCCGCGCGGATGGCGTCCGGCCGGCGCGCGGCGCGCACCATCACCCAGCCGGTGCCCGCCTGGTAGACCGGGCGCCCGGCGGCGCGCTTGGCCGCGATCTCGGCCGGCAGGTAGTCGTGGGCGTCGTCGGACGCGACCCCGTACAGCGTGACGCCCCTGCTCAGCGCCGCGTCCCACAGCGCCTCCGACGAGGGGTGGGCGCCGTCGCCCGCGTTCCAGCGCGCGAAGCCCATGTTGGCGATCTCGACCAGCACCGTGCCGCGCCGGCCCAGCTCGGCAAGCAGCGCCCCGTCCATCCCCCAGTGCCAGCTCGGGTGGTTGATCTGCACGATGCCGCCCAGCTCGCGCACCTTGTCGATGCCGGCCTGGTACATGTCCAGCCGCCGGCTGCTGGTCTGGTTCTTCCACTCGATGGGCGGAGGCCGGGCGCCGGGCTCGAGCGCGCTGGCCTCGCCCGGCGGCCCCGACAGCGCCGTGCGGGTGAGCCCGAGGCCGTTGATGTGGATGCGGCACTTCCCATCCGCCTCGGGCGGCGGCGGCTCGCAGGTGGCCGGGTTGTGGGTGAGCTCGATGCCGCGCAGGACCAGCGGCCGGCCGGCCGACTCCACCTCCGTCACGCGGTTGTGATCGGTGATGACGATGAAGTCGTAGCCGTGCTCGCCGTACCACTCGATCGCGTCGTCCACCGTCATGTCGCTGTCGCCCGAGTAGACGGTGTGCACGTGGGTCGAACCCTTGAGCCAGAAGACCGGCTCCGGGCGCTCTCGCGCGGCGGCGGCGGTTCCGGGCTCGCCGGAGCCGCGCTCGCCGGAGCCGGGCTCGCCGGAGCCGCGCTCGCCGGAGCCGCGCTCGCCGGAGCCAGGCTCGCTCTCCGCCGCCGGACGGGCCGGCTTCGCGCGCGGATGGACGGCGGCCGCGCGATCGCCCTCGTCGGCCGCGACGTACCCGGCCCCGGCCCCGGCATGACTGCAGCTGCCGGCACCGACGCCGAGACCGGCGACGCCCGCGGCGGCGGCCGCGGCGGCGAGGCTGGCGGCGACGGCGGCCAGCGACGCGCGGCTCATCGCCGCTTCTTCCCGCCCCGCTGGTGGGCGCGCTCGAGCGCGGCCGGTGCCGCCGCGGTCATGTTGTTGACCACGCCCCACTCGCGCTTGTTCCACACGTCGCGGTTGGCGAGAAACAGGTAGAGGAGATCGATCATGTAGCGCGCCTCGATCGGCCGCCCCGCCACCGCCTTGTGCTCCCCCGGGTCGGCGGACAGATCGTAGAGCTTGAGCCCACCGGCGCGCGTCAGCCAGATCTTCCACGAGCCCACCCGCATGGTGTGCGCGTACTCGTACTGCGACGCGTACGCGGGGCCGGGATAGCCGCGCCCCACCCCCTGGATGAGCGGCACCAGCGAGCTGCCCTGGCTCGGGCTGGGCGGATCCAGCCCCAGCGCGTCGGCCACCGTCGGCATGACGTCGAGCGCGTCCACGCCCTGCTCGATCACGGTGCCGCCCGGCACCAGCGGCGGGTAGCGCACGAACAGCGGCACGTGGACCAGGGTCTCGCGCAGCGACGCGCCGTGGCCGCAGCGACCGTCCTCCCACAGCTCCTCGCCGTGGTCGGCGGTCACGATGACCATGGTCTCGTCGGCGATGCCCCACCGGTCGAGCTTGTCGAGGAACTGGCCCAGCACGCGGTCCTGGTAGCTGACGTCGGAGTCGTAGATCGCATTGATGCGCTCGAGGTCGCGCTCTCCCGGCGTGCGCGTGCAGCGCATCGAGCCTCGCTTGATCCCGAGGTCGCGCGCGCGCGCCGCGTACAGGAACGGGCCCTCGTACTCGTCCGGGTCGTACTGCGAGAGCCAGGGCTCGTGGCCCACCCACGGCTTGTGCGTGTCGATGGTGCCGACGAACAGGAAGAACGGCTGCTTCTCGCGCCCCTCGAGCGTGCCGAGGGCGCGGTCGACGATGCGCTCGGCCGGGATCCAGCCGTTGCGGCGGTCCGGGTGGGCCTCGCGCATCATGTTGATGAACGAGTTGAAGCCGCGCGCGTAGCCGCCGGCCGGCGTGATCATGCCGTTGGCGGTCACCCCGCTCACGTACAGGCCGGCCTTGCGCGCCTGCTCGCCGATGGTGGTGAAGCTCGAGGACAGCCGCCAGGTGCCGCCCACCCCGGCCGTGCGCACGCGGTGGACCGCCGGATACAGCGACGTCCACACCGACGCGTGCGAC
This sequence comes from Kofleriaceae bacterium, assembly GCA_035262925.1. Classification (GTDB taxonomy): domain Bacteria; phylum Myxococcota_A; class Polyangia; order Haliangiales; family Haliangiaceae; genus DATFRY01. Next base: position 9,879 of record DATFRY010000554.1, read on the forward strand.
GTGTTCGACTCGTTGCCCTGCACGTAGACGTTGCGGAACACGGCGCCCTCGGCCGCCATGCGCTCGAAGGTCGGCACCTGCGGGCGCGCGCCCGGCCGGATGAGCCGGATGCGGTCGGCGCGCAGGGTGTCCATGATCCACAGGACGATGTGGCGCGGCGGCGGCACCCGGCGGAGCACGGGCGCCGGGCCGGGCAGGATCAGCGAGCCGCGCCTGAGCCGCGCGCGCTGGCAGCCGCGCAGCTCCAGCCCGACCCGGGCCACTCGACCGGCCAGCGCGTCCAGATCCACGCGCCGCCGCGCCGCCGAGAGCTCGCCGTCGACCGCGGCCAGGTGGGCGCGGGCGCGCACCACCAGGCGACAGCCCGCCGCGTCCGGCCCGTCGCCGACCAGCTCACCGGTCAGCGAGGCCGACTCCGGCACGTAGAAGTAGTAGACCAGCTGCTCGCCGGCGCCGAGGCGCAGGCTGCCGTCCGACGGGGCGAAGAACGAGGTCGGGCGGGCGGCGTCCGGTCCCGAGGCGGGCGGCGCTCCGCCGATGTGCAGCCAGTCGACCGCCACCTCGCTGATCCCGCGCAGCGCGAGGTGGACGGTGTTCTCGCCCTCGCGCCAGTCGGCGGCGGGGACCGGGATGGAGACGACTTGCCAGCCGCGCGCCAGCTCCGCGTCGATCGCCGCCCCGCCGCCCAGCGCGACCGAGAGGTGGGCGCGCCGCCGGCTGTACAGGCGGATCGCGATGGCACCTGCCGCGCCTTGCCCTGCCCCCCGCGGCGCGTCGTCGAGGGGCACGTTGAGCGCGGCGCTGTGGCGGAGGAGCGCGACGGCGACCTGGTCCTGGCGCTCGCCCAGCTGCCAGCCCGACCGGTGGGTGCCGAGCTTGCCCGGCTGGGCGTAGCGGGCGAAGCCCGGCGACCCCGCGGTAACCTCGAGGCCGCCGCCCGTGTACCAGTGAGCGAGCAGGCGATTGTCGGCCAGATCGAACACCGGGTGCGCGGCGCCGTCCGCCGCCGCGGGGAGCGCCGGCCTGTCCGGACGGCGCGTGCTGCCCGCGGTCGCCACCACCTCCGCGGCAGCGCCCGGCACCATGGCCCCGGCCCCCACGTCTCCGTCGACCTGTCGCGCCGGCCTCGGCTTCTCGCGCCGCGCGGGTCCCGGGAGCGGGACCAGTGACATGGTCGCCACTCTCGGCAGCGGGATGGTCGGCCCGCCGACCGGATCGCTCGGTCCGCTGCACGCGCTGGCGGCTGCGAGGCCCGCGACCAGAACGGATGCGAGCGCGGGGGGGCGCACGGGCCGCAGAATAGCACCGGCGGCCGGCCGGTCCGGAGGCGCTTGCGGCCGGCCGGGCACGAAGTCGTTGACCCCGGCCCCCATTTCGGCTGCCATGGTCTCCTCGCTCTCGCGTCCCGGTGTGCGCCGCGCGACTCGCCGCACCGCCGGGAGCGTGATAAAAGGCCCCACGGCATGATCCGCCTGGAGAAGGTCAACAAATCCTATCGCATGGGGAAGGGAACGCTCCATGTGCTGAAGGACCTCAGCCTCGACGTGGAGGCCGGCGAGCTGGTCTCGATCATGGGCTCCTCCGGGTCGGGAAAATCCACACTGCTGAACGTCCTCGGGCTGCTCGACGGGTACGACAACGGCTCCTACCGCCTCGAGGGCCAGCTCATGCGCGGGCTGTCCGAGCGCCAGGCCGCGCACTACCGCAATCGCTTCATCGGCTTCGTCTTCCAGTCGTTCAACCTCATCGGCTTCAAGAACGCGGTCGAGAACGTCGCTCTTCCGCTCTACTACCAGAAGGTGCCGCGCCGGCGGCGCAACCGCATCGCGCTCGAGTACCTGGAGCGGGTCGGCCTGCGCGACTGGGCCGATCACCTGCCGGGCGAGATGTCGGGCGGGCAGAAGCAGCGCGTCGCCATCGCCCGGGCGCTCATCGGCAAGCCGAAGCTGATCCTGGCCGACGAGCCGACCGGCGCGCTCGACAGCGAGACCTCCTATCAGCTGATGGGGCTGCTGCGCGAGATCAACGAGAGCGGCATCACCATCCTGGTCGTCACCCACGAGCACGACATCGCCGAGCGCACCGATCGCACGATCCGCCTGCGCGACGGGATCGTCGTGGAGGCCTAGGCCGCGTGTTCAGCCTCGACCTCTGGCAGGAGATCTACGCCACGGTGCGCCGCAACAAGCTGCGCACGTTCCTGACCGCGCTCGCGGTCGCGTGGGGCATCTTCATGCTCGTCGTGCTGATGGCCGCCGGCAAGGGGCTGCGCAACGGCGTCGAGTACCAGTTCCGCGACGACGCGGTGAACAGCATCTGGATCTTCCCGGGCAAGACGTCGCTGCCGTTCGCCGGCCAGCCGGTCGGGCGGCAGATCCAGCTCGCCAACGACGACTACGAGGCGATCAAGCGCATGCCCGGCATCGAGTACATCACCGGGCGCGTCTATCTGTGGGACGAGGGCACGGTCAAGCGCGGCGACAAGCGGACCGCGTACGACATCCGCGCGGTGCACCCGGACCACCGCTACCTCGAGAAGACCGAGATCATCCGCGGCCGCTACCTCGACTGGAGCGATCAGGTCGAGCGGCGCAAGGTCGCGGTCATCGGCGACGAGGTGCGCGACTTCCTGTTCAAGCGGGGCGAGGACCCGATCGGGCAGTGGATCACCATCGCCGGCCTCGAGTACCAGGTGATCGGCGTCTTCCAGGACCAGGGCGGCGAGGGCGAGCGGCGCAAGATCTTCATCCCCATCTCGACGGCGCAGATGGCCTACAGCGGGGCCCGCCCGCAGCAGGGCCGGAGCGGGACCCAGCAGAGCTCGCAGCAGCAGAAACAACAGCAACAGCAGCAGAAGCAGCAGCAGGCGCTCCTGCGCAGCGGCTCCAACCGCATCAATCAGATCATGGTGACGGTCGGCGACGCCAGCGTGGCCGAGAGCAAGCAGATCGAGCGGCGCATCGTCGAGCTCCTGGCCGAGAAGCACCGCTTCTCGCCCGAGGACAAGCGGGCGCTGCGCATCGGCAACGGCGTCGAGGAGTACGCCGACATCCAGAAGATCCTCGGCATCCTGCAGGCGTTCGTGGCCGTGGTCGGCTTCTTGACCATCCTGGCCGGCGTCGTCGGGGTGTCCAACATCATGCTGATCGCGGTCAAGGAGCGCACCCGCGAGATCGGCATCCGCAAGTCGTTCGGCGCCACGCCCGGCTCCGTCCTGCGCATGATCACGCTGGAGGGGCTCATCCTGACCCTGGTGGCCGGCTACCTCGGCCTGGTCGCCGGGGTGGGCCTCGTCGAGCTGGTGGCGAGCTTTCTCCCCGACACCGATTTCTTCCGCGATCCGACCATCGACATGGGCATCGCGCTGTTCGCCACCGGGCTGCTCGTGGTGTGCGGAACGCTGGCCGGCTTCTTCCCGGCCTGGCGGGCCGCGCGCATCAACCCGATCGAGGCGCTGCGGGACGAGTGAGCGATGCGCGTGAGGCGATGCGAGTGATGCGATGATCGACATCGACAACTGGCAGGAGGTCTGGGCCACGCTGAGCCGCCACAAGCTGCGCACCGCGCTGACCGCGCTGGGCGTCATGTGGGGCGTCTTCATGATGATGGCGACCATCGGGTTCGCGCGCGGGTTCCGCGACGGCATGACCAGGCAGATGAGCTGGTCGGCGACCAACAGCGTCTACGTGTGGGCCCAGCGCACCACGATGGCGTATGAGGGCCTGCAGCCGGGCCGCCCGATCCAGTTCCACAACGACGACATCGCGGCGGTCGCGCGCGTGCCGGGCATCGAGTACCTGGCGCCGCGCATCCAGATGGGCGGCTGGCAGAGCTCCAACAACGTCACGCGCGGAAACAAGACCGGCAACTTCCAGGTCTTCGGCGACTTCTCGGAGATGCGCCACATCAACAACATGTCGATGACGGCGGGGCGCTTCCTCGATCCGCTCGACCTCTCCGAGCAGCGCAAGGTCGCCATCATCGGCAAGTCGGTCTACGACATCCTGTTCAAGCCCGGCGAGGATCCGGTCGGCCAGTACGTCCGCGTGCGCGGCGCCTACTTCCAGGTGGTGGGGATGTTCGAGGCGCGCGGCAGCGGCGATGATCGAGAGCGCCAGCAGAGCATGGTGATCATCCCCTTCACCACGTTCCAGCAGGCGTTCAACTTCCAGAACAAGGTCGACTACTTCGCGCTGACCGTGCTGCCCAACCGGTCGGCGCCGGCGGTGGAGAAGGAGGTCAAGCGGGTGCTGGCCGAGCGCCACAAGATCCACCCCGACGACCCCGAGGGGATCGGCTCGTTCAACTGGGCCGAGCGCTTCAACAAGTTCCAGATGGTGTTCATGTCCATCGAGGTGTTCGCCTGGATCGCCAGCGTGCTGACCCTGCTGGCCGGCGTGCTCGGCGTCTCCAACATCCTGCTCATCGCGATCAAGGAGCGGACCCAGGAGATCGGGATCCGCAAGGCGCTGGGCGCGAGGCCCGGCGTGCTGGTGCGCATGGTCGTGCAGGAGTCGGTGGTCCTGACCGCGGTGGCGGGCTACTTCGGACTGGTCGCCGGCGTCGCCCTGCTCGAGGTGGCCAGCCTCTTCATCTCGGGTGACGGCCAGATGGCCAAGCCGCAGGTCGACTTCGGCACCGCCATCCTCTCGGTCGTCATCCTGGTCGGTTCGGGCGCGCTCGCGGGGGTCATCCCGGCCCGCCACGCCGCGCGCATCCCCCCTGTCGAAGCACTGCGAGCGGAGTAATTGCGATGAGACGCATCGTCCCCATCACCCTGGGAGCCCTGCTCCTGGTCCTGTTCGTCGGCACGCTGGTGTTCCTGTACCGGAAGTCGCAGGCCGAGCCGGTCGTGTACGAGACCGAGAAGCCGTTCGTGGCCACCATCATCAAGAAGACGGTGGCGACCGGCTCGCTGGTGCCGCGCCGCGAGGTCGTGATCAAGCCGCGCGTGTCGGGCGTGGTCGACAAGCTGTTCGTCGAGGCCGGCGCGATGATCCAGGCCGGGCACGACATCGCCCGCATCAAGATCATCCCCAACGTGGTCAGCCTCAACCAGGCCGAGGCGGCGGTGGACGCGGCCCGCATCAACTTCGAGAACGCGCGCCGCGAGGTCGGACGCTACCAGACGCTGCTCAAGCAGGAGCTCATCTCCGAGGTCGAGTTCACCAAGTACCAGCTCGACTTCAAGCTGCGCCAGCAGGAGCTGGAGTCGGCGACGAACAATCTATTGCTGGTCAAGTCGGGCGCGGCCAGGGGGGCGGGCAAGGTGTCGAACCTCGTCACCTCGACGGTGGACAGCATGGTCATCGACGTCCCGGTCAAGGAGGGCGCCTCGGTCACCGAGACCAACAACTTCAACGAGGGCACCACCATCGCGGTGGTGGCCGACATGGGCGACATGATCTTCCAGGGCAAGGTGGACGAGTCGGAGGTCGGCAAGATCAAGGTCGGCATGCCGCTCGAGATCGTGGTCGGCGCCATCGAGAAGCAGAAGGTGGAGGGCAAGCTGGAGTACATCGCGCCCAAGGGCATCGACGTCGACGGGGCCATCCAGTTCGAGATCAAGGCGGCCATCGCGCCGGTCAAGGGCGTCTTCATCCGGGCCGGCTACAGCGCCAACGCCGACATCGTGCTCGACAAGCGCGTCGACGTGCTCGCCGTCCACGAGGCGGTCGTGCAGTTCGAGAAGGACGGCAAGCCGTTCGTCGAGGTCGAGGTCGCCGAGCAGAAGTTCGAGAAGCGCCCGGTCGAGACGGGGGTCTCCGACGGCGTGCAGATCGAGGTGCTGAAGGGCGTGGACCTCGCGACCCCGATCAAGAAGCCGCCGCTCGCCAAGGAGAAGCCGCCCGAGCAGAAGCAGGGGTAGCAGCGCGACTCCGTATTGTCACGGCGACTTCGGCGACGGGCCCAGAACGTACCGTCGGGTTGGGCCTTCGGCCCGCCCTTCGCTGGCCGGCGATCGGGGGTCGCGACGATCGGGGCGATCAGGGGCGCTGCCAGACCCTGACGTAGTCGACCCGCATGAACAGCGGGAAGTCGGCCTGGTTGGGGATGGCGTTGCCGGTGAACTGGCCGCTCAGCGCGAGGTTGAGGATGAGGTGGAACGGCCGGTGGAACTCCTCCATGTTGCCGGCCGTGATGTCGACCGTGTGGACCGGTGAAGGGTTGGTCTCGCGGTCGATGTACCAGCGGATCTGCGTCGGCTCCCACTCGATGGTGTAGAGGTGGAACTGGGTCGCGTCGCCGACGCCGGCGGTGCCGGGCTGCTGGGCGTTCTGCCCGTCGGCCCACGGGAACAGCCCCGTGCGCAGGTCCCAGAACAGGTTCTGGAACGTCACGGTCTCGCCGTTCCTGTGCTCCATGATGTCGACCTCGCCGCAGCTCGACCAGTTGGACGCCATGACGTCGAACCGGTCGATCGGCGCGCTGGCGCTGGTGGTGACCGTGTCGTCGCACGCGGTGCCCATCATCCAGAAGGCCGGCCAGGTGGCGGTCGCCACCGGCATGGCGATGCGGGCCTCGATGCGGCCGAAGGTCCACGAGCGCTTGCCCTTGGTGGTGATGCGGCCGGAGCGCTGGAACCAGTCGCGGCCGCCGATGCGGGTCGGGGTCGAGAAGTAGTCGGCCCGGATGACCAGGACCCCGTTCTCGCGGAACGCGTTCTCGGGGCGGTACCACTCCCACTCTCCGTTGCCCCAGCCCTGGAAGGCGCCGAGGCCCGGGTTGAAGCCGTTGCCGACGTGATAGCTCCAGCTGGACGCATCGAGCGGGCCGCTGCCGTCGAAGTTGTCCTGCCACACGATCGTCCAGTCACCGGCGCCGGGGCCGCCGCCGCCGCCTCCGTCGGTCATCGAGAACTGCGCCCACTGGGTGTCGACGGCGCCGCCCGAGAAGCTGCCGATGGTGAAGAAGAAGCGCACCGCCGCGCCCGCGGGCACCCCGGTCACGTCGTAGTCGTGGTGGTTGCCGCTCGGGTTCATGCGCACGTTGAGCTGCACCCCGCCGTTCACCTGGTAGTGCAGGTCGGCCCACGGCGCGTCGACGACGAAGAAGTGGACGCTGGTGGGGGACGTGATCGTGTGTCCCGACGTCGCGGCCGCCGCGCTCCGCGGGGCGACGACGAGGGCGAGACCTGCTGCGATCCAGGTCGCGGCCAGCGGAAGGGACGACAGAACGGCTCGGCGGGCGCGCATCGGACACCTCCGGTTGACGGGCGCGGTCAGCCTAGTCCGCGGCGGCCCGCGTCATCACGCACGACGTCGGCGGCGAGCGGCGATGCAGTTCAGGCGGGGCGCGATCCGGATGGCCCCGCCTTGGCCGCCACCTTCGCGTCGAAGCGGCCGCGGTCGATGACGAAGCGCTCGTGGGTCCCCGCTCCGATCGGCTCGATGTCGTCGCGGGCCTCGACGCGGAAGCGGATGCGGCGGCCCTCCACGCTCTCGACGCGGACCTCGACCCGGACGGTGAGACCGGGGGGTGTGGCCGCCGTGTGCGAGACGTCGATGTGGGTGCCGACCGACTGCTCGCCGTCGTCGAGGTGAGATCGCAGGGCCTCCACGCAGGTCCACTCGATGAGGCCGACCATGTAGGCGGTGGCGAACACCCGGGGCATCGCGCGAAACAGATCCGACTCCGGAAAGACGTGGGGCACCGTCTTGTCGTCCGGCACGCGGTAGTCGAGGACGTGGGTCAGGCCGGCCGAGAGTGATGGTTTCATCCGTGCTCGCTGTCAGGGTCGGGCGCCGCACATGCTCCACACGCGCGCGCGCAGCGGCGAGCGCGGCCAGGTGCGGGCGAACTCTTCCGTCAAGGCGCGCGCGCGGGCGCGGTCGCCGGTCGCGCAGACCGCCTCGATGCGGACCACCGCCGCCTCCTGGGCCAGGCGAGCGGCCGGGAAGCGAGCGGCGTGCTGGTCGAGGAGCTCGAGGGCGCGGTCCGGCATGCCGAGGCGAAGCGCGGCGCGGGCGCGGCTGACCAGGGTGAGCTCCTGGCCGAGCGATGGGGCGGACGGGCTCGGTGCCGGCGGCGGAGCGGCGCGCGGCGGCCGGCGCGGCTCGGTGGCCGCGCGGTGTGGCTCGACCCGGTCGGGCGCGAAGTCGATCTCCACCTCGGGCTCCACCTCGGGCTCCACCTGGGGCTCGACGTGGGGCTCCGGCCGGGGTTGCGACGCCGGCGCGGGCGGAGCGGCGACCCGGGGCGCGGCCGGCTGCTCCGACGCGCCCGGATGAGGCGCGGGCAAGGTCCGCGCGCTGCTGGAGTCGTGGCCGCGCGCGCGCGACAGGAGCACGCCGCCGCCCGCGGCCGCGGCCCCGGTCAGGAGCAGGACGAGGCCGATCTTGAATCCGGCGTAGATGCCGGACACGGTGGCCGCGCTGCCCGCACCGGCCGCCGTGGCCGCGGCCGCGGTGCCGGCTGCGCTGCCTGCCGCGGTGCCTGCCGCGCTGACTGCCGCACCGGCCGCGCTGCCCGCGGCCGCGCCGGCCGCGCTGCTCGTGCCAGCGATGCTCGCCGCGGTGGCGCCCACACTCGCCGCGCTCGTGCTCGCAGCGCCCGTGGCGGCGCTGGCGGCAGCGGCATGCGCGGCGGACGGCGCGACCGACGAGGCCAGAGCCGCAGCGGCACCGCCGGCGCCGACCGCGCCCGCCGCGATGAGGATGCGCCGCCGCACGCGGTCGAGGTCGCCGTCGGTCGGCTCCAGCTCGGCGCGTCCGGCCGCCACCAGCGCGCGCGCCTGGGGCGTGAGCGGCGGGCTCATCGCGTCCCCTCCGGCTCGCGCGCCCGGCGGGCCGCCAGCTCGCGCTCGAACGCCATGCGCGCCGCGCGCAGCCGCGAGTAGACCGTGTTGAGGTTGACGCCGAGCAGCTCGGACACCTCGGGCGCCGACAGCTGCTCCACCTCGATGAGGACGAACACCTCGCGCTTGTCGTCGTCCAGCCGCGCGACCAGCTCGACCAGGAGGCGACCGGCCTCGGCGCGCTCCACCAGGTCGTGCGGCCCGCGCATCGCCGGATCGCCCAGCTCGTCCGAGATCGGCTCCAGCTGGCCGCGCCGCTGCACGCCGCGCCGGTGGTTGTGCGCGACCCGCCGCGCGATGGCGTAGAGCCACGTGCGCACCGCCGCGCGCCCCTCGAACTCGCCCAGCCTCCGGTGCACGACCAGGAAGACGTCCTGCATCGCGTCGTCCAGGCTCTCGCGCGACACGCCGAAGAGGTGCAGGCAGCGCCACACGAACGCCGCGTTCTCGTCGTAGACGGCGGCGAAGTCGAGCGGCGCCGGCGCCGGCGGTGACGGACTGGCGCTGCGCTCGGGGCTGGCGGCCATCAGCGATTCGTGTCCGGCGCCGGCGGGATCCATCACGGCGTGGACACCTCCAGCCCGAGGAGGACGCGCCCGGCCACCGGGCCGGCCTGATAGACCAGCGCGCCTTCGACCTCGAAGCGCGGGCGGACGACCGGCACGATGCCCTCGACTCCCGCGTAGATGGCCGCGACTCCGCCGAGGTGACGGCGCCACCACAGCGAGCCGCTCACCGCGCTCCACGGCGCGCCCCGCTGGCGATGCGTGGCGCCCATCTCGTGGCCGATCATGCGCCCCAGCTCGCCGCTTCCGCACGCGGTGGCGATCGCGAAGGCGCGGCAGGCGCGCAGCCCCGCGGCCCACAGGCGCACACCCGCGGCGGCGCCGCCGGCGCGCGCGACCCGCTCGGGCCAGAAGCTCGCCGAGAGCTCGACGCCGTCCCGGCCGCGCCAGCCGGACACCGCCACGTCGAAGCCCGCGGTCGCGCCGGGCAGGACGCCGCCGGCGCCGATGCCGCCGGCGCGGGCGGCCAGCCGCGTGTGCCTGGTCGCCACGACCTGCCCGCGCGACGAGTCGATCGACTCGGCCGCGAAGTCGTAGTCCGCGGCGTCCGCATCCGCATCCGCCGCGGCGTCGGTCTCGACCCGAGCGTCACCGCTCGCCGCGCCGCTCGCACCGACTCCCCCGACTCCACCGCCTGCGGCTCCACCCACTGCATCCGCGACGCGCCGATCGGCCTCGCCACCGCCCTGGCCGCGGCGCGCAGCACCGGGGCGCCACTCGCCGCGGCCCGGACGCGCGGCCCCGAGCTCCGGCTCGCCCTCGAGGACCAGCGGCACGACCTCCCGCCGCACCGCCTGGCCCTCGTCCTCCACCGCCAGCGCGATGACCAGCGCTGCCGCGTCGATCACCTCGCGGCAGGTGCCGCCCTCCAGGTCGCGCTGCCCGCCGGCCGCGCCGCGCACGTCCATGCGGGCGAGCCACGTCGCCGGGCCGGCGCGCCGCACGGCGATCTCGACGCGAAGGGCCGGCAACTCGGCGCCGGCATCGCCCATGTGCTCGGCCACCAGGTCGCGCAGCGCCGCCTGCGATGGACAGCCGGCCGGCGCGCGCAGGGTCACCACCAGGCCGCGCGCCTGATCGCGTGGGCTCGCCCGCGCCGGCGGCGCCGCGCCCGGACCGGCGATCCAGAGCACAGCGCCGCACAGCAGCGCACCGCAGTCGCGCCGGCGCACATCCACTGTTCTACCAGCGGCCGTCGGACACGTGGGCGATGAATTCGTACGGGTAGCCGAGCTCGAAGGCCGACGCCTCGTCCAGCCGGCGAACCTGCTCGGGGGACAGCCCGACGTCGGCCGCCTTCACGTTGTCGTCGACCTGCGCCGC
>DATFRY010000555.1:0-8201 GCA_035262925.1 Kofleriaceae bacterium
GATCGGCGCCGCCTTCGCCCGCAGCGTCGAGGGATGGCGGACCGGCGAGATCATCCGCGCCTGGTAGTCGTCGTGACGCGCGGCCTCTCGTGGCAAGATGGCGCCACACACCGACCAGGGGGGCCGTCATGAGCGAGAAGCTTCTCGGGAAGTCCGTCGTGGTCACGGGCGCCAGCTCGGGCATCGGGCGCGCATGCGCGCTGGCCCTGGCGCGCGAGGGTGCCGATCTCATCGTGACCGCGCGGCGCGAGGACCGCCTCGCCGTGCTGGTGCGCGCGATCGAGGCCACCGGCCGGCGCGCCGCGCTGGTGGCCGGCGACGCCCGCGAGGAGAAGACGGCGATGGCGGCGGTGGCGGCGGCGGTCGATCGATTCGGGCGCCTCGACATCCTCATCAACAACGCCGGCGCCGGCATCTACAAGGACCTGGTCGACACCAGCGCGGCCGAGTACGACCACCTGGTCGACACCAACGTGCGGTCGACCTTCCTCTTCACCCGCCACGCGGTGCCCCACATGATCGCGGCGAAGAGCGGGACCGTCCTGGTCATCTCGTCGATGGCCGGCAAGTACGGCTTCGCCGGCGAGGCGGTCTACTGCGCGACCAAGTTCGCCCAGGTCGGCCTCGCCCAGGCCCTCGACAAGGAGCTCCGCCCCCACGGCATCAAGGTGGGCGCGATCTGCCCCGGCGGCGTCAAGACCGAGTTTGCCCTCGGCGCCGGCCGCACCGAGGACTCCGTCGCCGCCTCCACCATGCTGGAGCCCGAGGACGTCGCCTCCGCCGTCGTCCTCGCCTGCACCCAGCCGGCCGGCGCCCGCATCATCGAGATCCAGATGCGAACCATGAGCGAGCCCCTGGCCTAGAGTCGACCGGCCCTGGAGCCGGCCAGGTAGCGCGCCTGGGTCCCGCGCGTGGCGCCGGGGCCGGGGCGCACCTCGATGTCGGCCGCGCGCAGCGGCTGGCCGTCCTCGCCGCGCAGGCGGAGGCGCGGGATCGGGCGCCCGGTGCGGCGATCGAGGACGACGACCGGCTCGCGCCCCTCGCCGAACACCCAGCGATCGCCCCACTGGCGGAGCGCGGTCATGAGGGCGATGAGGTCCTTGCCGCGCGGCGTGAGCTCGTACTCGTAGCGCGTGCCGTGCACGCCTTCGTCGACCCGCTCGAGCACGCCGTGCTTGACCAGGTGGGCCAGCCGCCGGGTCAGCACGTTCTTGGAGATGGGCAGGCCGGCCTCGAAGTCGGCGAACCGCCGCACCCCGAGGAACGCCTCGCGCACGACCAGCAGGGTCCACCAGTCGCCCAGCACCTCGAGGGCCCGGGCGACCGAGCAGTTCTCTCGGCGGAAGCGCCGGCGCATTCAAATCTTGTTGCATGAAGAGACCAGATTGTCGACACTCTTCGCATACCGGGGAGCGAACGATGAGATCGACGGAGACCGCCGCGGTGAGCGACTGGCAGCCGACGGCCTGCATCCTGTGCGAGTGCAACTGCGGGCTGGAGGTGCAGCTCGGCGGCGCGGACGGCCGCCGCCTGGTCCGCCTGCGCGGCGACCGGCGCCATCCCGCCTCGCGCGGGTACGCCTGCGAGAAGCCGCACCGCCTCGACCACTACCAGAACGGCCGCGACCGGGTGACCTCGCCGCTCCGGCGGCGCGCCGACGGCAGCTTCGAGGCCATCGACTGGGACACCGCGATCCGCGAGGTCGCCGCCCGCTTCGCCGCGGTGCGCGATCGGCACGGCGGCGAGGCCATCTTCTACTACGGCGGCGGCGGCCAGGGCAATCACCTGCCCGGCGCCTACTCGGCCGCGACCCGCCGCGCGCTCGGCTCGCGCTACCGCTCGAGCGCGCTGGCCCAGGAGAAGACCGGCGAGTTCTGGGTCGCGCATCGCATGATGGGCGCCGTCACCCGCGCCGACTTCGAGCACTGCGACGTGGGCCTGTTCCTGGGCAAGAACCCGTGGCACTCGCACTCGATCCCGCGCGCCCGGGTCACGCTCAAGGAGATCTCCGCCGATCCGGCGCGCACGCTCATCGTGGTCGATCCGCGGCGCACCGAGACCGCGGAGCTGGCCGACATCCACCTGGCGGTGCGGCCCGGCACCGACGCGTGGCTGCTGGCCGCCATCCTCGGCGTCCTGGTCGAGGAGGACCGCATCGATCACGCGTTCCTCGCCGAGCACGCGCGCGACGTCGAGCCGGTCCTCGACGCGCTGCGCGCGGTGCCGATCGCCGCCTGCTGCGCGCGCACCGGCATCGACGAGGCGCTGGTCCGCCGCGCCGCCCGCGCCATCGGCGGCGCGCGCGCGCTGGCCAGCTTCGAGGACCTCGGCGTGCAGATGAACCGCGGCTCGACCCTGGTCAGCTACCTGCACCGCCTGCTCATCTGCCTGACCGGGAGCCTGGGCGTGCCGGGCAGCCACTACATCCCGACCGCGATGGTCGACTTCACCGGCGGCGCGTCGGGCCGCACCAGCCCGGTGGTGGGCGCGCCCATCATCAGCGGCCTGGTGCCGTGCAACGTCATCGCCGACGAGATCCTGACCGATCACCCGAAGCGCTTCCGCGCGATGCTGGTCGAGGCGGCCAACCCGGCCCACTCGCTGGCCGACTCCAAGCGCATGCGCGAGGCGATGGCGGCGCTCGACACCCTGGTCGTGATCGACGTGGCGATGAGCGAGACCGCGCGTCTCGCGCACTACATCCTCCCGGCGGCGACCCAGTTCGAGAAGGCCGAGGCCACCTTCTTCAACTTCGAGTTCCCGGAGAACTACTTCCACCTGCGCCGGCGGCTGTTCGCGCCGCCTGACGGGCCGCTGCCCGAGGCCGAGATCCACGCGCGCCTGATCGAGGCGCTGGGCGAGATGACCGAGGCCGACCTGGCGCCCCTGCGCGAGGCGGCGGCGGCCGGTCGCGTCGCCTACGCCCAGGCCTTCATGGCGCGCGTCCTGCCGAGCAAGCGGCTGGCCCCGCTCGCGCCGGTCATCCTCTACCGCACGCTCGGCCTGCCCGACGATCTGCGCGAGGGGGCAGTCCTCCTCGGTCTCGCGCTGCGGGTCGCGATGGAGCGCGGCCCGTCGCTGGCGCGGGCAGGGTTCGCCGGCTCGCCGCTCGAGGCGGCCGACGCCCTGTTCTCGGCCATCCTGGCCAGCCCGTCGGGCCTCGTGTTCGCGATCGACGACTGGGGCGAGGTGCGCGGCCGCATCGGCACGCCGGACGGCAAGATCCAGCTCGAGCTGCCCGATCTTCTGGCCGCGCTCGACGTGATGCTGCGCGCCGGCGACGAGCCGCGCGACCGGTCGTTCCCGTTCGTCCTGTCCGCCGGCGAGCGCCGATCGTTCACCGCCAACACGATCATCCGCGACCCGTCGTGGCGCAAGAAGGACGGGCAGGGCGCGCTGCGCATGAACCCGGACGACGCCGCCGCGCTCGGCGTGGCCTCGGGCGAGCCGGTGCGCGTCACGACCCGGCGGGACTCGCTGGTGGTGGCCGTCGAGGTCTCGACCACCATGCAGCGCGGCCACGTCTCGCTCCCCAACGGGCTCGGGCTCGGCTACCCGACCGACGGCGGCGAGGCGGTGACCGGCATCCCGCCCAACGAGCTCACCGCCACCGAGGACCGAGACCCGTTCGTCGGCACACCCTGGCACAAGCACGTGCCGGCGCGCGTCGAGCGCGTCGAGCGGGTCGAGCGCGTCGAGGCCGCCGGCGCCTGATCGGCCGCCGCCCCGATCAGAAGGAGCCGGCGATGCCGAGGTGGAGGGCGAGCTCGTCGTCGAAGTCGGAGAAGTCGTAGAGCTCGGCGCTGGTCTTGAGGCGCAGGCCGCCGGGCAGGCGATAGGCCAGCCCTGCCGTGTAGCGCAGGAGCAGGCTGCGCGAGCGGAGCTCGCTGGTGGCCAGCACGTTGCCGTGGCGGCGCAGGCCGTCGAAGCGGCCGATGAGCTCGAAGTCGCCGAACGCGCGCTCGACCTCGCCATAGAAGCCGTCCTTGACGAAGTGGTCGTCGAACTCGCCGTCCTCGCCCGGCCCGTAGCGGAACCGGCTGTCCGGATCGTCGCCCAGCGACATCTCGGTCCAGCGCAGGAGGTACTCGGCCCGCACGTAGAGCTTGTCGAGCTGGAGGACGAGGTCGGCGCCGGCGATGGCGAAGTCGAGCCTGCGCTCGGGATCGTAGCGGCCGGCCATGGCCGACGCGCCCAGCGACAGGCTCAGCCGGCCCGAGTCCAGCGTGCCGGACAGCCGCGCGCCGACGCTCGGCTCCGAGTTGTTGTCCAGGTAGTAGCGCTCCGGCGAGCGCGACTGGATGAAATCGAAGTCGACCGAGTCGGCGGCCGCCTTGGGCCCACCCACCGCGTAGACCGCGTAGTCGAGCTGTCCCCGCTCCCCGAAGAACGTGCCGTCCAGCTCGATGCCGTTGTCGACCCAGGGCGAGGGGAGGATGCTCATGTTCCACTCGCGCAGCCGCAGCATGCGCCCCATGTCGTAGGGCAGCGGCTTGTCGCTGGTCCGGTGATTGGCCGGATCGTGGCGTATCGGGAAGTTGCCGAACGCGGGCGTGAAGCGCCCGACCCGGACGTTGAGCTCATCGGCGACGCGCAGGTCGAAGAACGCCATCCCGGTCTCGAGCCCGTGGCAGGCCACGCACACCTTCACGTTTGCAGACACCCTGTCGCCGAAGTCGATGGCGAGCTTGAGCGAGAGCTCGACGGTGGCGCCGTCGAAGGCCTGGTTGGCGGCGATCCTCTCGGTCGGCACCTCGAGGTAGTCGATCTGCACCGAGCCGGCGAAGTTGTGCCGGAAGGTCTGCGCCTGCGCGCCTCCGGCCGCCAGCGCGGCCGCCGCGGCGAGAGCGAGCGCGACTGCCGTGACGGGGAGGGCGGCCGTCCGCCTCATCGGCGGACCTGCGCGCCGAAGCTGTGCCGGACCAGGCAGCGCACGATCGCGGGCTCCTCGCGCGCGGTGATGCCGCTCCCCGGCGTGAGACGCATGCGGTGGACGTAGTTCTCCCAGTCGGCCGGCTCGCGCACGCCGGCGACCAGGACGCGATCGATCGGGTGGCAGTGCGAGCAGCGCCGGTCGGCCAGCTGGCAGGCCTTCTGGAGCGAGACATCGGCCCCGTCCTGGCGCGCCGCGCTGCTCAGATCGCGCGGCTCCGGCCCGCCGCACCCGGCGGCCCAGAACAGCGCCGCGATCGTCGCCGCCGCGCCCAGCTGGAACATGCGCGGGCCGCCGAAGTGAGCCCTGGGGTCAGTCGTCATTCGCTCCCTCTGCGATCCAGTCGGAGATGAGCTGCCGCTCCTCGGGGGTGAGGAACGGGGGCCCGTCGAGCGGCATGCGCGCGCCGAACGGCGGCGCCTCGCCCACCTTCTGCAGGAGGATGCTCTCGCACGGGCGGCCCGGCAGCACGATGTCCGCGCCGCTCCTGTCGCCGCCGCGCCGGAGCGACGCGTAGCTCGACAGGCTGAGCCCGCTGGTGTGGAGCCCGAGCGGGTTGGCTCCCCCGGAGCTGTGGCAGTCGACGCAGGCCAGATCGCCGCGGTCGAGCAGCGCGGTCTCGATCTGGTCGCTGAAGCTGACCGGCGTGCCCGGATCCGAGTCCTCGTCGGTGCACAGCGGGCGCACCGGATCGCCCACATCCGGCTCGACCGGATCGAGACAGGCGGCCGCGAGCGCTCCGGTCGCGAGCGCCCCGGCCGCGAGGGCCCCGGCCGCCAGCGAGGCTGTGCGGCTCACAGCCCGCCCGCCTCTCGCTGCTGCGGGCAGTTGCGCAGGTCGTCGGTCGCGCTGAACGCGATCACCCGGCCCTCGACCGCGTCGGGATCGAAGAGATCGGTCGCGGCGCGGATCTCGGCCATGGTCTCGTCGCCGGTGTCGTCGATGGACCGGGTGGCCGCCGCGACCGCGACGGCGACGGTCTGGCACAGCGGCGAGAAGTCGTCGTCGTCGGGCAGCCCGGCGAACACGTCGTTGGTGTCGTTGGCGTCGCCGTCGCCGGTCATGTCCACGCCGCGCACGACCTCGCTGAGCGGCTCGCCCCCCTCGCGGCGCAGGACGTAGTGCGGCCGCGTCGAGATGTTGGTGTTGGGCTCGAGCGCGAAACCGCCGAAGTCGTAGTAGTCGACGCTCATGCCCTTGTAGAAGAAGCGCCCGGGCGCGGCCAGCGGCTCGGCGTCGCCGCCGACCTCGAGCGTGACGTCGCGCCCCACCGCCGGGCAGTTGACCGCGCGCCGCTCGATGCGCGGCGCCTCGACCAGGCCGCGTTGCGTCGCCTCCTGCACGGCGGCGAACGAGGTCAGGAGCTCGCCCGCGTACAGCTCGGTCACCTTCACGGTCAGGACGGCCCAGAACGGCGAGTAGCCGGGGTCGCCGGGGATGACATCGACGATGGTCGGGTGATCGATCGGCTCGAGCGCGTCGCCCGCGCCGCCCCGCACGAGGCGGAAGATGGGCGCCGCGAAGTCGACCGCGCTGCCCACGTCCCAGTACGCGATCGCGCGCCCGTCGGCGAAGCCGTGGATGAGCGGCACCTCGCCGCCGACGCCGTCGTTCTGCTCGATCTGGCGCTCGAGGGTCCGGTCGTCGTGGGCCGACGGGACCTCGCTGCCGGGCGGGAGGACGAGGCCGGGCAGACCCGGTTCGTCGCTCACCTGTGGACCGAGGCAGCCCGCCAGCGCCACGGCCGCGGCGGCCGCGAGCGGCAGGCAGGTCACCGCGCCCCGCCCGCGCCGAACACCACGCGCAGCGACACGCGCACCTCGCCCACGTCGGGGGCCACGCGGCTGCGCACCGCCGAGAGCGCGTCGCTCACACAGGCGGCCAGCTCGGGCGCGTCGGCGGCGCTGGCGCGGATCTCTCTCGCGCGGCCGTTCTCGTCGACGGTGAAGGTGACGCGCACGCCCGGCGCGACCCGGCCGCCCGCCGCGCGCGAGCACCCGCTCATCCGGGGCATGACCCGCTCGACCGCGCGGCGCACCTCCGCGTTCGACAGCGAGCCGGTGACCGCGAGCCCCTCGAGCGCCGGCCGCAGCGGGGCCGGAGCGAGCGCGGGCCGCGGCGCCGGCCCGCGACCCGGCGGCGCCGGCTCGCCCCGCGGCGCCGGCAGCGCCACCTGGTCGGCCGGCGTGATGAGCGGTTCGGCGCCAGCGGCGGGCGCCGCCGCGGCGGTCGCCGCCGGGGGTGCGCGCGAGGCCGGGCCGATGTCGTTCCCGGTCGCGGCCGGCGCGAGCGCGGGATCGGCCGCCGCGTCCTCGCCGCGGGGCTCCGCGACCGCCGCCGGCGCCGCGTCGAGCTCGCCCGGATCGCGGCGCGACACGCGCGCTCGCCGCCCCGGCCGCGCAGCCTGTGCGCCGCCGGAGCGCAGCCGCCTGAACGGCGCGGTGGCCGGCGGCGGTGCCGCGGCCTCGCCGTCGACCGCTATCAGCTCGACCACGCGCGGCTCGCTCGCGCTCCGCTCGCCCGCGCGCAGCTCGTCCGCGCTCGCCTGCTGGGCGCTCCCCGCCTCGTCGCCCGCCGCGCCGCCGGTCGCCGCGCCGTGAGACCCCGCGCGCTCGGGCGTGAGCGCTGCGCGAGCGCCCTCACCGGCGGCGACCCGCAGCGCCGCGGGCGTGCGCGGGCGCGGCGACCACACCAGCGCGGCCGCGGCGAGCCCCACCCCGGCGGCGATCGCGAGCACCGCGGCGAACCGCAGCCGGCGCCAGCGCCGCGACGGGTCGACCCAGGTCGTCTCGCTCATGGTGCGCGCGTGATCGACCGGCGCGGGCCGATCGAGCGCGTCGAGCGCGTCGATCACCTCGTGGCTCGTCTGGTAGCGCTGCTCGCGGTCCGAGCTCATGAGCCGGTGGACGATGCGCTCGAGGGCGGGCGGGACGGCCACGCCGGGCGAGCGCTCGGCGATGGGCGGGCGGCGCGAGGCCAGGTTGTGGTGCAGCGTCTCGACCAGGCCGGTGTCCGCGAAGGGCGGGAGCCCGGCCAGCATCTCGTACATGGAGATGCCGAGCGCGAACAGATCGACCCGATGATCCACGCCCCGGTCCATGGCCTGCTCGGGCGCGGTGTAGATCGGCGTGCCCACCACGGTGCCGGCGCTGGTCAGGCGGGCCGCGTCCTCCTGGTTGTCGGCGAAGATGGCGAGCCCGAAGTCGACGATGCGCGGCGTCTCTCCCCCGCGCTCCTGCACCACGAGCACGTTGTCCGGCTTGAAGTC
>DATFRY010000556.1:0-3885 GCA_035262925.1 Kofleriaceae bacterium
AGAGCCATGTCGGTCCGCGAAAGATCGACCCGCCGTTGGCGCTGACGCCGGCCAGCTCCTGCCACGGGTCGGCGACCGCTTTCAGTCCGGCCAGGCCGGTGATGGTCCTGAGCTCCAGGCTCACGTTCGAAACCTACCTGATCTCAGGCGCGACGGCGCAGGACCGCGGCGAAGAATCCGTCACACCCGTGGCGGTGTGGCAAAAGCTCGAGAAACGCGCCGCTCGAGTCGGCGATCGGCGCGGCCCGGGCCGACCCCCACACATCCTTGATCGGGACCAGCTCGAGGCCGGATCGCTCGGAAAGCAGCTTCTCGACCACGGCCTGGTTCTCGGCGCGCAGCGCGGTGCATGTGGCATAGACCAGGCGGCCGCCGGGCGCGACCAGATCGAGCGCGCGCCGCGCGATGGCCAGCTGGAGCGCGGGCAGCCGCTCGAGATCGTCCGGCACCAGCCGCCAGCGCGCCTCCGGGTTGCGGCGCAGCGCGCCGATCCCGCTGCACGGCGCGTCGACCAGCACGCGCTCGCTGCCTCCCTCGATGCGCGCGAGCGGCGGCGGCAGCGCGGACGACGGCTCGCCCGCCAGCTCCACGGTCTGGATGTTCGTCGCGCCGGCCCGGCGCGCGCGCCGGCGCAGCTCGCCCAGCTTGCGCGCGTCGACGTCGCAGGCCAGCACCCGGCCGCGGTTGCCCAGGAGCGCGGCCAGCGCGAGCGTCTTGCCGCCGGCACCGGCGCAGTAGTCGACCGCGCGGCTGCGCGGCGGCGGCGCGACCAGCTCGGCCACCAGCTGGCTGCCCTCGTCCTGCGCCTCGAAGCGGCCGCGGCGGAACGCATCGAGCGCGAACAGGTTGGTGCGCGTGTCGACGATGACGGCGGCCGAGGCCAGCTGGCCGCGGTGCGCCGCCAGGCCCGCGGCGGCGAGCTCGGCCACCAGCTCGTCGGCGCCGCCGCCGCCGCCGCCGAGCGGGTTGGCGCGCACGGTCATGGGCGCGCGCTGGCCCAGCGCCGCGGCCAGCTGCGCCGCCTCGTCGGCGCCGCGCTCGGCGACCAGCACCTTCGCCAGCCAGTCCGGGAGCGAGTGCGCGCGTGCGATGCGGCGCGCCGGATCGCGCTCGCGCGCCAGCTCGGCGTCGATGCCGGCGACGCGCTGCCAGTCGATGCCCGGCACATGCCGCGCCGCGTCTTGCGGCGCCAGGCCGGCCTCGAGCACGAGGTAGGCGATCATGCGCTCGCGATCCGGCGCGGGCCCCCCCGGCCGGATGCCGCCGGCGGCCAGCGCCTCGTCGACCCTCCGCAGGTGACGGATCATTCCATAGAGAGTCTCGGCGGCGAAGCGGCGCTCATCGGAGCGCACGCGGCGCTCGCGCCTGAAGGCGTCGGCGAGCCGCTCCGACGCGAAGCCCCAGTCGATGCGCGTTCGCTGCCACAGGTCGAGCACGAGGCGGCCGAGCGGTCCTCCCGCGGCCGCGTCGGCGGCGTGCTGCGCTTGCGCTTTACCCGCTTCCGTCATTGAATGCCGCCATGACGAAGCAAGTGGCGTCTACGACGGGGGAGATGGCGGCGGTGACCGGCGAGCGCTCTCTCAAGGAGCGCGGCAACCTGTTCGAGATCGCGACCCAGCAGGTGCAGAAGGCCGAGGACGCGATCAACCTCGATCCGGCGGTGAGCCAGATCCTGGCCCAGCCGAAGAACGAGCTCATCATCAACTTCCCCGTCCGCATGGACGACGGAAAATTTCACATCTTCAAGGGCTATCGAGTCCAGCACAACAACCTGCTCGGTCCGTACAAGGGCGGCATACGCTACCACCAGGAGGCCAACCTCGACGAGATGAAGGCGCTGGCCGCGTGGATGACGTACAAGTGCGCGCTCCACGACATCCCGTACGGCGGCGGCAAGGGCGGCATCAAGTTCGACCCGCACAATCATAGCCAGAGCGAGCTCGAGCGCATCACCCGCCGCTTCACGCACGCCCTCGGCAACAACATCGGCCCCGAGTGGGACATCCCGGCGCCCGACGTCGGCACCAACGAGCAGACCATGGTGTGGATGGCCGACACGTACATGAACGTGGTCGGCTACCACGACCGCAACGAGGTGATGCGCGTGGTGACCGGCAAGAGCATCGCGTCGGGCGGGTCGTACGGCCGCCGCGAGGCGACCGGCCAGGGGCTCGTGCACTGCATCAGCCAGTGGGCGCAGGACAGGAGCTTCAAGCTCGACGGCTGCACCTTCACCGTGCAGGGGTTCGGCAACGTCGGCTCGCACGCGGCGCGCCTGCTGTCCAAGATGGGCGCGGTCATGGTCGGCGTCGGCGACTACAAGGGATACCTGGCCAACCCGGAGGGCATGAACCCGCACAAGCTGAGCGAGTACGTCGCGAAGACCGGGTCGGTGGCCAGCTACCGGGGCGGCACCGCGATCACGCGCGATCAGTTCTTCGCCATCGAGTGCGACATCTTCGTCCCGGCGGCGCTGGAGCTCGAGATCGGCCCGGGCGAGGCGGAGGTGCTGCGCTGCAAGCTGATCGTGGAG
Source organism: Kofleriaceae bacterium (assembly GCA_035262925.1). Classification (GTDB taxonomy): domain Bacteria; phylum Myxococcota_A; class Polyangia; order Haliangiales; family Haliangiaceae; genus DATFRY01. Next base: position 2,534 of record DATFRY010000556.1, read on the forward strand.
GGGGCCAACGGGCCGACCTATCCGCGCGCCGAGGAGATCCTGCTCCGGCGCGGCGTGGACATCATCCCCGACATCCTGGCCAACTCCGGCGGGGTGGTCGTCTCCTACTACGAGTGGCTGCAGAACAAGCGCTCGGAGCGCTGGGAGTACGCCGACGTGATGGCGCGCCTCGAGCGCAAGATGATGCACACGTACAGCCAGGTGCGCCAGTACGCGGCCCAGAAGCGGCTCGACTGGCGGACCGCGGCGTACGGCGTGGCGCTGGACCGGCTGCAGCAGAGCTACCGCGAGCGCGGCATCTTCCCCTGATCGGCCCTGATCGGCCCTGATTGGCCCTGATGGCCCCGATGGCCTCATCGCCATCCCATCCCATCCCATCCGATGACGAGGAGTAGAGATGTGAAGAAGACACTGTTGGCAGCCACCCTCGCGACCGTGGCCGCATGTGGATCGAGCACGCAGCCGGCGACCGCGCCCTCCGAGACCGAGGCGCCGCCGGCTGCCGCGCCTCCCGCGACGGCGACCCCGCCGGCCACGCCCGCGCCGACCGGACCCGAGATCGGCGCGTGGGGCTTCGACGCCGCCGGCATGGACAAGAACGTGGCGCCCGGGGCCAGCTTCTATCAGTTCGCCAACGGCACCTGGCTGAAGACGACGAAGCTGCCGGCCGACAAGTCGAACTACGGCATGTTCACGGTCCTCAGCGACCGCAGCGACGAGCGCACGCGGCAGATCGTGGAGAGCGCCGGCGGCGCGGCCGGCAGCGAGACGCAGAAGATCAAGGACTACTACCGGAGCTTCATGGACGAGGCGACGATCGAGTCCAAGGGCATCACCCCGCTCAAGGCGAGGATGGACCAGATCAACGCCATCTCCGACGCGCGCGGCCTGCTCGGCATGCTCGCCATCAACTCGCGCGAGCGGTCCGACACCCCGCTGGCCACCATCGTCGGCCAGGACGACCGCGATCCCGACCACTACATCGCCAACATCCGGCAGGGCGGCCTCGGCCTCCCCGACCGCGACATGTACGACGCGAAGAAGAAGCAGTTCGAGCCGCTGCGCGAGGGCTACAAGAAGTACCTGCGCGACATGCTGTCGCTCGCCGGGATCGAGGACGCCGACAAGCGGGCCGCCGCGATCTACGCGCTCGAGGAGAAGATCGCGGCCGCGCACTGGACGCGTGAGCAGAACCGCGACGCGAAGAAGACCTACAACAAGATGACCATCGCCCAGCTCGAGAAGAAGGCGCCGGGCGTCGAGTGGAAGGTCTGGCTCGAGGGCGTGGGCCTCTCCGGCGCCACCGCGGTCAACGTCAACCAGCCGCCGGCGATCGCCAGGATCAGCAAGCT
>DATFRY010000557.1:0-11392 GCA_035262925.1 Kofleriaceae bacterium
CGCGATGACCTACGACGCGACCGCCGGCGGCCGGCTCAGCAAGGTGGCGTACCCGGACGAGACCGTGACATACGCGTACGACTCGACCGGCGCGCTGGCCAGCGTGTCCGGCTACGCGACCTCGCTCGTCCACGACGCGCGCGGGCAGCTGGTCTCGGCCGCGCTGGCCAGCGGCGTCACCGAGTCGTACGCCTACGACGCGGATCGCCACCGCCTCTCCCGCGTCGAGGTGGCGAAGGGGGGCGGGGCGCTCTACACCGCCGACTACGGCCACGCCCCCGACGGGCTCATCGACGCGCTCGCGATCCGCCAGCCGGGCGCGGGCGCGGCGCTGGCCGCGAGCGACCTCACCTTCGAGCACGACGAGCTCCACCGGCTGATCGAGGTCGGCGGCTCGCAGGCGGAGAGCTTCCAGTACCAGGCCGACGGCCGCCTGGTCGCGAGCGCGCGGGTGGGGCAGTACGAGTACCAGGACGCGGCCCACGCCCACGCCGTGTCGCGCGTGACCGGGGCCGGCGCCGCGGCGGGCGACTACCGCTACGACGCCGACGGGAACCTCCTTTCCGGCGGCGGGCGCACGCTCACCTGGGACGCGGAGGGCCGGCTGGCGCGGATCGTCCAGGCCGGGCAGGGCGGGCAGCGCGCCGCGACGATCGACCTGGCCTACGACGCCGACGGCGAGCGGGTGATCAAGAGCGGTCCATCCGGCGCGGTCGTCTCGTTCGGGGGCCTGGCCGAGCGCCGGGGCGGCACGGTCACCAAGTACATCTTCGCCGACGGCCGGCGCCTCGCCCGGCGCGTCGGGACAGGGATGAAATACTTCTTCCACCAGGATCACCTGGGCTCGGTGCGCCTGGTGACCGACGGCAGCGGCGTGGTCGTGCGCCGCTACGACTACCGGCCGCTCGGCGAGGTGGCCGCGACCGAGGGGGCGCTGGCCGATCCGGTCCGCTTCACCGACCACGCGACCGACGACGAGACCGGCCTCATCGACATGAAGGCGCGCATCTACGACCCGGTCATCGGCCGCTTCCTGTCACCCGACAGCGGCGTGCCGGCCGCGTTCGACCCGCAGGCGCTCGACCGCTACGCCTATGTCGAGAACAGCCCGATCTGCTATCGCGATCCGAGCGGCCACAACCCCGAGAACGGGCCCAGCGGCGGGGTCAACAACGACGGAGGCTACGGCCAGGACGGCTACACCGGCAGCAGCGCCGGCAACCCGGCCAACCGCGGCACCGGCGGCGGTAACGGCGGCGGCGCCGGAGAGCGCGGGCGCGGCAGCTGGCCCGACATGTCCCGCATCCGCGGCGACTTCAGCCCGGGCACGATGGTCTTCTCGTACGAGGGCGTGCGCATCGTCCGCGCCGACACATCGATCTCGCTCTCGAGCGTGATCGCCGCGGCCGCGCTCATCGACCGCGCCCTGCAGAGGCACCCGGGCGGCATCGAGGCCGCCAACCTGGCCAGGCACAACATGGCGAGCATCACCATCCTGTCGGACGCCGACTGGAACACGCACCCCTTCACGAAGGATTTTCCGCGCGACGCCGCCGAGTACGACGTGGCGGCGCGCGCGGCCTACGTCCCCGAGGAGGCGCTGCTCGGCCACCCGATCTCGCGCTACGGCAACAGCGTCACCGGCGACTGGGTCATCGATCACGAGATCGTCGGCCACCTGGTGGTGGAGTCGCTACCGGGCTACCGCGACATCGTCAAGCAGGAGTACCTCCGCACCCACGCGGCCAACGACTTCGTCACCGAGCGCGCCCGCCGCGACGCCTACGAGAACTTCGCCGAGGAGACCGCCGGCTACTTCACCGGCGACTCCAACCTCAGCCCGGCCGCCCGCGACGTCATGCGCGACTTCTGGGGCGAGCGGTAGCCGCCCGGCGTCAGTCGGCGGACCCCGCGCGCGGCGGCGCCCCGCAGGCGGCCGAGCGCGCGAGCGCGTCGAGCTCGCCGCGCAGCGGACTGTCGGCGCGCGCGAGCACGAACACCCACAGCGCCCCGCGCTCGCACGCCGTGCGCTCGGCCCAGCCCACGAGGTCGACCGGCGCGCCGGTCTTGAACGCATCGATCACGTGCGCGCTCAGCTTCCAGCGGCCCGGCCCGTCCGGCTCGGCGCGCGCCGCGATCGACTCGCGCGCCGCGGCGTCGATGCGGTGCTGCTCGTCGACGGCAGCGATGAGCCCCTTGAAGTAGACGGTGAGCTCGCCGCCGAGCCGAGCCGCATCGAGCAGGGCGGCATCCTCGGTGCGCCAGGTGAACGCGTACGACCAGTAGCCGGGCTTGCCGGGCTCGAGGAAGCCGGGCGGGAAGCGCAGCTCCTCCGCACCCCGATGCGCGATCGACGGCGCGAACTCGAGCGGAAACGCGAAGGTCTCCCCCCTCCAGCCTTCCGGGATTCGCCACGCCGCCGACTGCGCCGCCGACGGGGCCGCCGCCGCGCGCGCCGGCGGCCCCGCGGCCATCGAGCTCGGCGCCGGCTCCGACGAGCCGCACGCCGCCAGAACTGTGACTGCAACGAGGGAACGCATCACCCACCGACCATCGCACGTTCCGGCGCACCCGGTCATCGGAGCGCCGGCACCACTGGACCCGCGGCCAGGCGACACTCGGCGTCGGCGAGATCGGTCGCCGCGACGGTGGGCGTGAAGAGGTCGGCCTGGCCTGCCGGCTGGTTCCAGTAGTGGTACGGGGCCAGGTGGACGTCGCCGCGCTCGTCCTTGACCACGAACAGCGTGGTGGCCGCGCGGACCGCAGGCGTGGCCCCGTCCTGATCGGGCGAGGCGACGACCAGCTGGAGGCCGAGCTCGCTCGCCAGGCGCAGGAGCTGATCGCGTCGCCCGGCGTCGATGCCGTAGAAGGCCTCGTCGAACAGGAGCGGCCTGAGCCTCGCCTCCGCCCGGTCGAAGAGGAGCCGGGCCAGCGCGAGGACGAGCAGGTAGTTCGGCACTCCCTGCTCGCCGCCCGAGCCGAGCTGGCGCAGGCTGCGGCTGAGCTCGACGCCCTCGTCGCCGGTCGTCTTCATGACCAGCCGGTACTCGAACCAGGTCCGGTAGTCGAGGACGTCGGGCACGATGTCCGCGCTGGCATCGCGCAGCTCGTCGACCCGCTCCTCGATGAAGGCGCGGAAGGCTCCCTGGCTGTCCTGGTCGAGCAGCGAGACGCGGCGGACGACCTCGACCAGCTCGGCCCGCTCGGCGCGCGGGGCGACGCGGAACTCGTAGGTGGTGGCGCCGAAGCAGATGCCGCCGAGCAGGCGGTTGATCTCGCGCACGGTGCGGACCAGGTTCTCGACCTGCCGCTGGAGATCGCCCGCCAGGTCGCCCATGACCAGCCGTTCCATCAGCTCGCGGGTCCGCGCGCTGGCGACCTCGCGCTGCTCCGCGATGGTCTGCTCGAGGCCCGCCAGCACGCCCGCCATGGGCTGGTCGCGCCGGTCGGTCAGCCGGTTGTCGGCCCGATCGTAGCCGAAGCCGAAGCGCGCCGCCCACCGCAGGTGCTTGATGCCGCGGGCGCCGTCGCGCTCGAGCTCGTCGCCGGCGGCGGCCTCCGCGCGCTGGCACTCGGCGATGCGCTCGCGGATGGTCTGGACCGAGCGGAAGGTCGCGCCGCGCGATGTCACGAGGACGTGATGGGCCAGGGCCGCGTCGTCGAGCTCGGCCTGCGGCGCGGGCCAGCGCGCGCGCAGCGCACCCGTGGCGCGGACGAGCTGGCGATCGAGCTCGGCCTGCAGCTCCACGGCGGCCTGGCTCTCGCCGGCGCAGCGCTCGGCCTCGACCCGCGCGCGCGAGAGCGCGTCGAGCGCCTCGCGCTGACCGGCGCGCGCCGCCTCGAGCTCGCGGCGCAGCGCGACCAGACGGGCCTCGAGCGCGACCAGACCGCGCGCCTCGATACGCGCGTCGAGGGCGTCACGTTCGGCCACCGCCTGCTCCGCGGCGCGGTCTCGCTCGCACGCGCGCTCCGCGCTGCGCTCGGCCAGCTCGCCGGCGAACCTGGCCTGCTCGTCGCCCGCGCGGGCCGCTGCGGCGAGGGACCCGAACCCGCCGGCCGCGACCTCGTGGACCGCCTGCGCCAGGGCGCCGGCCGCGGCCCGCGCGCGCGCCGCGGCCGCGGCGGCATCCTCTGCGCCTTGCCGGCTGGCGGCCGCGCCGGCCAGCTCGGCCTCGGCCTCGAGGATGCGCTCGCGCAGCGCGCGCCGTCGGGCCTCGGCGCCGAACAGACGCGGCCGATCGCTCGCCGTGCAGAAGCGCGCACCGCCGAGCTCGACACGACCATCCATGGGTGGCGCGATCTCGCCCAGGTCGTCCGGCTGGACCAGCGCGGCAGCCAGCGCCGCGCGCGCGACGGCGCTCGCCGGCGACGCGGCCGGCGCCAGCAGGGCCGCGGCCCAGGTCGGCAGCGCCACCGGCGCGGTCCGCACGACGACGCGCACGGCTGGCGCCACGCTGTGGACCACGGACGCCAGCTCCGCTTCCCACCCGGGCGCGACCAGGGCGCCGAGCACCGCATCGCCGGCCAGCGCCTCGAGCGCCGCGAGATCGGAGGCGGCCGCCCCGCTCGCCGGCTCACAAAGGGCGGCGACCAGGGCCGCGTCGATGTCCGCCGCGCGCGCGGCGGCGAGCGCGGCCGCAAGGCCGGGCACCCGCGGCAGCTCCTCGTCGCGGCCCCGCAGCTCGGCCAGCGAGGCCTCGGCCCGCTGCTCGCGGTCGCGGGCGACGCCGACGGCACCCTGGGCCCCGGCGAGTCGCCCCGCGGCCTCGTCCGTCGCCGCCGCCGCCTCGGCTGCCGCCTCGTCGGTCGCGCGGTGGAGGCTCTCGTCATCCCCCTCGCGCGACAGCTCGACCGCCAGCGCGCGGCTCGCCGGCAGGTCGCCCGGCACCTGCGTCACGCCCGCGATGGCGCCGTCGAGCGCGCCCAGCAGGTCGCGCCGGCGGCAGGCCAGCGCCTCGGCGGCCCGCTCCGCCGCGCCGCGCGAGCGCGTCGCCTCCGCCGCCGTCGCGGCCGCGTCTCGCCGCGCAACCCGGGCCTCGGCCGCCAGCTCCTCGACCCGCAGCGCTGCGCGCGACCGCGCGGCGAGCAGTCCCTCGCCGTCGGCCGATTCGGCCGCGCGCAGCGCCCCCTCCGCGGCGCTCACCCGGCGCTCCGCCGCGCCTGCGGAGTCGGCCCGCGACGTCACCCGCGCCTCCAGCTCGGCTCTCCGGGCGTCGAGCTGGGCCAGCAGGCCCCGCACGTCCTCTCGCTCGCGGTGGACCGCGAGCCAGCCGTAGCGCGCGATCGCCTCGCGCTGTCGGTCGACCTCGGCGCACAGCTCGCCGAGCCCCGCCACGTAGGCCCGCTGTTCATCCAGCTCGCGCAGGGTCACCTCGATCTCGTCCAGCGCCCGCAGGCTGCGCACCATCTCGCCGAACACGACCACATCCGGACCGGGCAGGAGGCGGCGGAACAGCGCCGCGAAGTCCTGGGCCTCGGCGACGATCTCCCGGTAGGCCTTGGCCATCGACCAGAAGCGGCACACCTCGTCGTAGGCCCGCTCGTCGCCGAACAGTCGCTGCGCGAGCGCCGCGCGGTACTCGGTCATCTGGAAGAAGACCTCGCTCCTGCCGAGCGAGTCGCGCAAAGCCTCGCGCCGGGCGGGCGCGTCGCCGCCATCGGCCGGCATCAGGAGCGGCAGCTCCTCGAGCGAGCGCCGGCTCACCAGCCCCCACCGGATGACCCGCGCCTCCATGGTCGTCGCCTCGGCGCCGACGCCGACGCACAGTCGCCCGCCGCGCTCGTCCTCGAGCTCGAGGACCGCGTACGCGATGGCGCCGCCCTCGTTCATCACGCCGCGCTCGACGTCATAGCGCAGCACCACGCCCTGCAGCGTGCGTCCATCCTCCCGCCGCCCTCCGATGCGCGCCGCGGCGTTGAGCTCGAGCGCCTGGCCGCCCGACAGCACGACGTGCACCGCGTCGAGCACGGTGGTCTTGCCCGAGCCGTTGTCGCCCAGCAGGAAGAGGTGGCCGCCGGCGTGCAGCTCGACCGTCTCGTCGACGAAGTTGTGGAAGTTGACCAGACGAACCCGGCGGATCCGATGGCTCATGCGGTCACCTCTTCGCCGTCGGCGCCAGCGTCGGCCGCGCGCCCGGGCTCGAGCTCGGGCGCGCGCTCGCCCTCACCCTCGTCGTCGCCCGGCTCGTCCTGACCGAAGAAGCTGGCCAGCGCGCGCGGGGTCAGCCGGCGCACGTCGTAGTGATGGAGCGCCGGCAGGCACTCGTAGATCAGGTTCTCCGGGTCGAGCCCCGCCGCATCGCGCGGCGGCTCCACCTCGCGCAAGAAGCGGAAGCGCAGGAGCGCCGGCATCAGCCCGCGCAGCATCTTCCGCACCTCCGCCTCCCCGGGGGCCGCTCCGCTCAGCTCCTCGGCGAAGCGCCCCACCGCGAACTCGAGCAGCTCGCCGAAGTAGAAGCGCGGCGGCTCCGGATCGTCCACCGATGCCCCGGTCTGATCGAGCAGGCGCTCGTAGTGCTCGAGGACCAGGAGGAACGCGACGCAGTCGCCCTGCCGGCTCAGCTCGAACACATCGTGCTGACTGGGCCGGATCGCCTTGTTGTACCAGCGCGGCTTGTACAGGCGCGCGCAGCGCGCCTCGACCACCAGGTCCCAGCCGAAGGTGTCGGCGAAGAAGCGCGCGAACTCGGCCCGGTTGCGGCGCAGAAACAGGAACAGGTCGGGGTCGTCGTCCGGGTAGAAGAACGGCGCCTCGGTCAGGACGTTGAGGATCTGCCGGGCTCGACCCTGGTGGATCTTGTCGAAGTAGGTCACGAATCTCTCCGGATCAGGCAATCGGGAGCCAGGAGGCCCTCGCGCTCGTCGCCCATCACGGCCTGGCCGGGCGCCGGCTCGAAGCGGGCGGGCAGCCGGGCCAGGTCGCGGCCGCCGCCCAGGTGCATGGCGCGCGCGACCTCCATCCAGCGCCTCAGGTCGGCCGCCGGCAGCGCACGCGCCGACAGGCGCACCTGGTCGGCGCCGGCGAGGAGCTCGACGTCGAGCCAGCGGCCGAGCTCGGCCAGCCGCTTGCCGCGCAGCGCCCGCACGTCGTCGATGCCCGCCCGCTTGCGGCGAAGCGGCCGCCCCTTGCTCCGCCGTGCCGGGTCGCCCTGGTGCCGGCGCGGCGCCGGCGGCGCGATCCGATCGGCCGCCGCGGTCCGCTCGCGCACGGTCCGCACGTGGGCCGCCGCGACCAGGCCGGTGATCAGCCCGGAGCCATCGACCGGCCGCTCGGCCGCGCACAGCGCGGCGATCGCCGCACGCAGGTCGGCGCGGCGCGCGTTGCGCCGCTCGAGCTCGACCAGGTGGCGGTGCATCTTGCGCAGCACCGCGCGCGCCGCGATCGCGATGTGACGCCGCAGCTGGGCCAGCTGGCCCCCGGCGCGGAAGAAGCGAGCCGCGCCGTCGATGAGCGCATCCGTCTCCGGCAGCGGGCCGGCCCCGCGCGCGAGGGACGGCATCGCCGCCCGCTCGGCCACCACCGCCTCGCGGCAGCCGGCCAGCGCGGCGCGGTAGCGCGGCGCCGCCAGGGTCGCGATCCGCTCCTCGAGCTCGGCCCGGAGCGCCTCGACCCGCTCGAGATACAGCTCCACGTAGCGGTCCAGCCAGCCGAGGATCTGGCGCAGGGTTGCCAGGTCGTAGGGCCGCGCCGCGAAGGCGGTCATCTCGCCGCGGAAGCCGCCCAGCTCCCGCGCGATGGCATCGAGAGCGTCGGCGACCGCCTCGAGCAGCGCGAAGACGCGGCGCGGGTCGTCGGGGCTGGCCTCGCCCGCCCGGCAGCGGTCGCACAGCCGCCGCGCCTCGCCGAGAAAGCCGAGCAGGTCGGCGAGGAGGTCGCGACCGTCGCGCACCCGACCCTCGACCCGTGCGCTGGCCCGCGCCTCGAGCCACTCGAGCAGCGAGGCGGCGTCGTCGGTGAGGCGGTAGCGGAACCGGTCGCGCCGGTTGTCGCGGTAGGTGCGAAGCTTGAGCGCCTCGGTGGTGCGCTCGACCGCGCCCCACTCGACCAGCTGCTCCATGTCGCTGGCGAACTGGATCGGGCCGTAGTCGCCGTGGGCCAGCTGCGCGGGGAGCACGCGGCGCGACAGCTCCTCGTGCAGCGGCTCGAGCTCGTGGTCGCGCCGGAGCAGCGCGAGCCCGAAGAGGACGTTGAGGTACTGGGCGAACCGCTCGGCGGTGAGCACGCTGGCCACCCGGCGCTCCACCGCGCGCGCGAGCGACGGCGCCGCGCCGGCCGCGAAGGCCGCCTCGCGGTCGCCCGCGATCCAGGCGCGCAGGGCCTCCTCGAGCGCCTGCGTGCTAGCCTCGCTCGCGTGGACGCCGCCGCCCGCATCCGCGCGCTCGTCGCCGACACGCCCGGCCTGCACGTCGTCCTCGGCGCGATCCTCGACCGGCGCGAGCGCGCCGGCCGAATGCCCGACCGGCTCACCGTCGCGGCGTCTCCGGCGTGCGCCACCGCGCTGGCGGCGCTGTTCTCCTCCCGCGCCGTTCGTCCCGCCGGATCCGGCAGGGTGCGGCTCGATCTCGCCGCCGCCGACGCGCGCGTCCGGACCCAGCACGGCGAGCCTCTCGACGCCATCCTCTACCGCGCGCTGGGGCGGGTGCCCGGCGATCCCCGCGGCGAGGAGCAGGCCCTGCGCGCGCGGCTCTCCGCCGGCCTGGCCGCCCTGCCGGCGGCGACGGCGGTAGGCCGGGCGTACCTGGACCACGCGCGCGCCGCGCTCGCGCAAGGGCAGGGCGAGGTCCTCGCCGCGGCCCGGGCCCAAGGCCCCGACGTCGCCCTGGTCCACGCCGCCGCCGTCGTCCGGGGCGTCGACGCGGCGCTCTCCAGCCCGGGGCCGGTTCGCCGCGCGACGTTTGCCGCGCGCGTGTTCGGCGACAGCAAGGCGCTCCTGCCGGGGCGCGAGCTCGCCCGCTCCGTGGGCCTCGCGCTGGTCGAGCACGACCCCGCGACCCGCGACGACGTCCTGTCGCGCCTGGGCGACCGCGGCGCCGACACCGCCGCGCGCCTGGCCCTCGAGAGCCGCGGCATCTTCCGCGACGAGGCGGCGCTCACCGTCCACTGCTTCGGTCCCCTCATCTATGGAAAGGGAGGCGAGCGCTTCGACCACGTCGCCCGCCACGCCTCCCAGGGTGACGTCGCCGCCCTCACCCTGCGCCAGCTGCGCGGCGCCACGCTCGAGACTCCCGTCGAGCGCGCCACCGTGATCGAGAACCAGACCACGTTCCTCGACTACATCGAGCTCGGCCCCGCGCCCGGCGAGCTGGTCGTCCTGGGCCGCGGCCAGGCCAGCCACGCCGTGGTCGCGCTCCTCTCCCTGCTCGGCCGCGGCGCTCCGATCCGCATCGCCTGCGATCTCGATCGATCGGGGGTCCTCATCTGGCGCAGCCTCGCCCGCCGCCTGCGCGCCTCCCTCGAGCCGGTCGGGATGGATCGCGCCACCTACGATCGAGTCGCCGATCGCGGTCGCCCTCTCGCCGACGGCGAGCGCGCCCGCCTGGCCAGCCTCCTCGCCGTCGATCCACCCGCCGCCGCCGGCCACGACCTGCTCGTCGCCATCGCCGAGCGCGCCCGCTGGGTCGAGCAGGAGGCGTTCGCGGCCGACATCCTGTTTCCGCTTCTTGGCCACTCACCGTCGGCGTAACACCGCCGTCTGATCGCGCGCGTCTCGAGAAAGTCAAGAAATTCCGGATTGCCGCGACCTGGCTCGCTTTTCCACGCACTGCCGGCGCGGGTAGACGGGCTTGCTCGTCGAGGCGCGAGCGGGATCGCGCCGTTCGTGATGAAGGTCAGCGGTGCGGCGGCGAGGCTCACGCGCGCATCGGCTGGGGCTTCAAATACACCGCCGTCCGCCACACCCACTCGAGCGGCCCGAACCGGAAGAAGCGGAGCCAGACGTGACAGAGCGCGACCTGCGCGATGAAGATGGCGACCGCGAGGCGGAGACAGCCCGCGATTCCGACCGAGCCGGCCCAGCCGAGCCCCCAGCCGTAGAAGATGAAGGTGCAGATCAGGCTCTGCGAGAAGTAGGTCGTGAGCGGCATCCGCCCGGCGGGCGCGAGGACGCCGAGGACGCGCCGCCAGGGCGCGCGCTGCATCAGCAGCACGACCACGCCCACGTAGGCCAGGGTGAGCGCGAGGAGCGAGATCTCGTGGAGCGTGGCGGTCGCGAGCTGTCCCCACGCACCGTGCTCGTGGAGCCGCGGGACCACGTGCAGCGGACCCTGGAGGACGAAGAGCGAGGTGGTGGCGACGGCGACGACTCCACCCCACGCGGCGAACCGCCGGAACACCGGGAGATGGTCGCCCCCGTCCCTGTCGAACCAGCGGCGCTTGCCCGCGACGTAGCCCAGCAGGAACCGGCCGAGCGTCCACGGGAAGTACCAGAACCAGATGCGCGAGCAGAACATGAACGCGTAGCGCAGGTGCTCCCACGCGAGCCCCGCGTGATCGGAGCGATGCAGCGCCAGGCCCATCCGCGCGGTGTGGACCCGGAAGGCGGGAGGTTCGAGAAAGGAGGGGATGGCCGCCGTCCGCAGCTCGGGGATCGCCATGACGACGTTGGGCAGAAAGACGAGGGCGAGCGCCCACACGACGCGCGTCCGGTTCGAGGCGCGGAGAAAGAGCAGGAGCCCGAAACCCGAGACGGCGTAGGTCCAGGTCACGTCGCCCCACCACAGTCCGCCGACGTGCAGCGCGCCGAACGCGAACAGCACGACCAGCCGGCGGACGTACAGCCCCATCACCGGCTGCCCGCGCTCCTCGGCGCGCAACAGCTGGACGGCGAAGCCGAAGCCGAACAGCAGCGTGAGCAGCGTCTGCGCCTTGCTGCGCACGAAGATGGTCAGGAACCAGTCGGCGATCTCGTCGAGCCCGGTCGCGCCGGGCGCGGGTCCGTCCGCCCACTGACCGCTGTACAGCAACATGTTGCCGATCATGACGCCGCACAGCGCGAAGCCGCGCAGGACGTCGAGCGTGACCAGACGTTCCCGCGGCGCTACCGGTGTGAGCCTCGACATCGAAAAAGATCCGACACGCGTGGAGTCCGGATGGATGCCCGCTCATTCTCCGCGACGTCGCTGCTGGGCGCGAGGGCCGAGTCCCCGGAACCTGTCGCCCGCGGTCGTCGCCCGCGCTGCGTCACCGTCGGGCTCGTCCGGTTCGGTGCTGGCATCGCCCGGCGTCTCGGCTCGAACGGGCGCTACTGCACCGCCGGGAGCAGATGGTCGTAGAGGAACGTCTCGCCGTCGAGCTCGGGGTGGTCGCTCGCCGTGTCTGCGGTCATGACGACCATCAGGTCGAGCGCGGGCACGAGGTACACGAACTGACCGCCGAATCCCCAGGCGATGGCGA
>DATFRY010000558.1:0-4727 GCA_035262925.1 Kofleriaceae bacterium
CGACCAGCGCGCTCGACCCGGACATGCGCGCCGAGGTTCTACAAGTTCTGCGCGGCCTGGCCCGGAGCGGCATGACCATGCTGGTGGTCACACACGAGATGCACTTCGCCCACGACGTGGCCAGTCGCGTCTGGGTCATCGACCACGGCACGATCGTCGAGGACGGGAGCCCCGCACAGGTGGTGGACGCACCGCAGAGCGAGGTGGCGCGCGACTACTTCGCGCGTCTGCGCCGCGAGTAGGGGCGCGGTGGTCCGGCAAGCGCTCTCCAGTGACGACATCGGTCGACGCCTGGGAACGCGAGCGCGAGGCGGCCCGCGGAACCAGGCGAAGGGAGCAGGTAGCGCACGCCGCCCCACGCGCGGCCGACCGGGAGGCTTGCCAGCGCGCGTGCTCGTGGCGGTAGGCAGGCTGGATCGACAGAACCAGCAACCGGTGGCCCGTCGATATCGAACGGCTCGACTGCCACGACGACGAACGCGGCGCCCCGAGGCGCGCGCCGCAAGCGGCAGGGACGCGCCCCGAACGCCGATTGTGTGTGCCGTGTGGATGCCGCCCTCGTCGCGGCCGGGTGCGACGTGGAAGGCGCAGGAAGGGGTGAGGCGGGTGATGGGATCCTCTCTGCGGGCCAGCGGATCGTCAGGTCGCCCGGTCCGCTGCGCTCCAGCAGTGTCGGCGCGACCTGCTCCGCGATCTCGCGACCGGCAGGGACGGCGCCGATCAGCGCGTGGGCCACCATCCGCGCAGAGTCCGGCCGTTCGTTCGGATTCGCCGCCAGACAGGACCGGAGCACTTCGCTCAGCCGCGCAGGCACCTCGGGCCGGAACTCGGTCACCGCCGGCGGCCGCGTCACAATAGCTTTGGCGGCCATCTCGATCGGATCCCGCCCTTCGAACGGCAGGCAGCCGGTCAGCGCGCGGAAGAAGACCGCTCCAACTGCCCAGATATCGGTCCGGTCGTCGATGGGACCGCCGCGCGCCTGCTCCGGCGCCATGTACCCGGGCGTGCCAACGATCTGAAGCGTGCAAGTCCGCTCCACGTCGCGCTGGCCGGGATCGAACAGCTTCGCGATGCCGAAGTCGAGGATCTTGATCGTGTGGTCGTCGAGCACGTGGATGTTGGCGCCCTTGATGTCGCGATGCACGATCTTGCGATCGTGGGCCGCCGCCAGCCCGTCCAGGATCTGGAAGAACAGGGGAAGCGCTGTCGGTACCTCGATCCGCCCGCGGTGACCTCGCTCCGCCCCGACCTCGTCGCAGTACCGGTCGAGGTCGCGGCCGGCCAGAAGCGGCATCAGCAGGAACGGCCGGCCGTCGTCCGTGTAGCCGTGATCGATGACGGAGAGGATGCGCGGATGGTCGATGGCCCCGGCGGCCCGAGCCTCCTGGAAGAACCGCTCGACCGCACCTGGGCTCTTCGCCGGCTCCGGCAACATGACCTTGATCGCGTGGCGGCTGCCGAGCGATCGGTTCTCCGCCTCGTACACAGCGCCCATGCCGCCGACGCCGATCAGACGCACGACGACCCCGTCACCAAAGCGGCGGCCGATCATCGCCTCGAGGGGTTCGGGCTGCATCATGGTTCGCTCTTCGCGGGGCGCCGTGTCCGTCCCTTCCATCGACGCTCATATCGGACCGCCGGAAGCGTGGTTGCCAACGCACGTTTTCGCAGTCCCGACGCGCTGTTGCGACCGCCGGGGCTGGTCTCGACTCGCTCGCCGTGCCCAGCCCGTTCGAGATTGGGGGGTGGGCGGCCGCATCTCGACCGAAGAACTCCGGGCTGCCACGTGAGACGATGCCCAGGACCTCGACCGCGGCGGGCGTTCGGTCGACGCGCGGATGACGAGCCCGCGATCCGCCGACGGGCCGATGCGCTCTGCCCGCTTGCGGCGGTTCGCATTGCGGCTTGAGCGCGGTGAACGCGACCGCCCCAGCGGTGGTCCAGGCACTCTGCTCCTGGCACACGCGAGAAATCACGCGCCCGGGAAACGCCCGCCGAGCACGATGAGACCGGCGGTCAGCGCGGCCCCGCCGATGTTGGTGACGACTGCGCGGGTTCGCACGGCCCTGTACCGCCATCATTGCGCTGAAGGCCTGACCGCCGACGGTGGCGACGACTGCGCGGGTTCGCCCGGTCGGCTCATTCACAGGAGCGAGCTCTGGCCTGTTTACTCGTCGCGCAGGAGCTCGAGGGCCGGCGCGCGGGTGACGCTGCGGCCGATCAGGAGCGCCGCGCCCAGGTTGAGCGCGACGACGCCGACGGACAGGAGCGCGAGGGCGCCCGCCGGCATCGCGACCTCGGTCTCGAAGAAGGTGGGCACCGCCCATCGCGTGGCGACCTGGCCGATGAGGCCTCCGGCGGCGACCGCGAGCCCGGCCAGCGCGACGTACTCGGTCAGGAGGATGCGGCCGAGGGCGCGGCGGCGCGCGCCCAGCACCTTGAGCAGGGTGGCCTCGCGCACCCGGGTGGCGCGGGTGGCGGCGATCGCGCCGCCCAGGATGACCGCCCCGGCGATGAGGATGATGAGGGCGAGCCCGCTCACCACCAGCGAGATGCGGCCGAGGATGTCGCGCACCTGGGCGGCCACCGTCGTGAGGTCGATGACCGAGACGTTGGGGAAGCGCGCGACCAGGTCGGCGGCGAGGCGCTGGCGGGCCGCGCCGTCGACCCGGAAGCTCGACACGAACATCGCCGGCGCCTTCTCGATCTCCCCGGGCGAGAGGACGATCATCGCGTTGGGCCGCATCGCCTGCCAGCGGATGGTGCGGAAGCTGGTCACCCACGCGTCGAGCGGGATGCCCTGGATGTCCAGGGTGAGCTTGTGGCCGAGCTCGATGCCCAGGTTCTGGCCCAGCCGGGCGTCGATCGACACCTCCTGGCGCGCGGGGCGGCCGCGCCAGAACGTACCCTCCACCACCTCCTCCGACTCGACCGGCGCGCCGCGGTAGGTGGCGAAGTACTCGCGCGTCTTCATCGCGTCGTCGAAGGTGCGGCGCGACGCGTCGCGCTCCACGCCGTGGGTGTTGATGGGGCGGCCGTCGACCGCGGCCAGGCGGGCCGCGATCATCGGCGCGAACACCACGTCGCGCGCGCCGGCGGCGCGCACCTGGCCCTCGACCGCGGCGCGCTCCTCCGGCTGGATGTCGACCAGGAAGACGTTGGGCAGATCGGCGCGCAGCTCGACGGCGACGATGTTCTCGATCGAGCGCGCGAACACCAGCAGGCTGCCGACCAGGAAGCTGCCCAGGCCGATGGCGACCAGCACCGATGTGGTCTGGTTGCCGGGCCGGTGCAGGTTGGCCAGCCCCTGGCGCACGGTGTAGCTGGGCACGCGGTGGGCGATCCGCCGGGTCACGGCCATGGCGGCGCGCGCGAGCAGGCCGAGCAGGACGATGGCGCCGCCGACCGCGCCGGCGAAGAAGAAGGTCATGTCGCGCGACCTGGTCTCGACCGCGGCCAGGAGCAGCACCGCCGCGGCCGCGCCGGCCACCAGCGCGACCAGGAGGAACGCGTCGCGCACGCGTGCCAGCCACGGCGGCGGCTCGACGTCGCGCCGGAGCGCGCGCAGGGGGGGCACGCGCGCGACCCGCACGACCGGCAGGAGGCCGAAGACCGCGCTGGCCAGGACGCCCGCGCCGACCCCGCGCGCGACCGCGACGAGATCGAAGTGGAGATCGATCTGCACCGGCAGCACCTGCGAGCCGAGCCGGGCCACGCCGGCCTCGAGCGCGAGCGGCAGGAGCGCGCCCAGGCCGGCGCCGAGCAGGCTCCCGACCAGGCCGACGCCGAGAACGAGCACCGCGAACACCGCGAACACGTCGCGCGGCCGCGCGCCCAGGCAGCGCAGGATCGCCGCGCTGTCGAGGCGCTTGCGCACGAACGCGTGGGTGGCGGAGGCGACGCCCAGCGCGCCCAGCAGGAGGACCGACAGCCCGGCGACGGCGAGGAAGCGGGACAGCCGGTCGAGGAAGCGCTGCACGCTGGAGGCCGCCTCGCGCGACGTGCGCACGCCGACGTGGGCGTCGGTGAGGCGATCGAAGTTGGCCTCCTTCCACTCTTCGACGTCGAAGCCGGCCGGCATGCGGTAGTTGCGGTAGTAGCTGACGCGGCTGCCCAGGCGGACCAGCCCGGTGGCCGGCAGGTGGTCGGCGTGCATGTAGACCGGCGGCGAGAAGCCGAACCCGGCCGCCGGGCTGCCGATGCCGGGGATGAGGTCGCCGGCGACCACGAGCTCGAGGTCGCCCAGCTTGACCCGATCGCCCGGGGCGATGCCGAGCTCGCTCGCCAGATCGGGGTGGACGAGCAGGCGAGGGGCAGCGGCCAGGTACGCCGGATCGAGGACGCCGGCCGGGCGAGTCTCGATCGCGCCGTAGAGCGGGTAGCGGCCGCGCAGGGCCCGGATGCGGACCAGCCGCGGGGGCCGGGCGGGCCGCGCCGCCGCCCCGCTCGCGGCCGTCGACGATGCGGCCGTCGACGGTGCGGCCGGCCCGCCTGCGGCGGTCGCGGCCGTCGAGCCCGCCGGGCCCAGCGGCGTCAGCATGGAGCTGGTCTCGATGACCTCGGATCGCTCGCCGCCCGCCACGCGCAGCGCGGCGTCGAGCTCGGCCGCGACCCCGTGGTCGAGGGGCTCGTTGCCCGACAGCTGGAGATCCGCCCCGAGCAGCGTGCGCGACTCGGCCGCCATGCTCTCCTGCACGCCGGCGACCAGCGTGTGCACCGCGGTCAGC
>DATFRY010000559.1:0-2072 GCA_035262925.1 Kofleriaceae bacterium
GCCGGCGCCAGTAGGCCGCGGCGTCCGCACCGCGCGCGCGGCTCACAGCCCGACGATGATGCGCACCATGCTGGCCGGCGCGCGGATGGTCTCGGCCCGCATCCACCGCTCGCTGTCCGCGACCAGGCGCTCGCCGGTGGCCCCGCCCGAGAGCTCCCCGCGCCGGTGGCGCGCGGCCGCCGCCGACAGCTCCATCTCTGCCGTCTGGAAGCGGGACTCGGCCTGGGCGAGGAGCTGGAGGGCGCGCTCGGTGTCGCCGCGCAGCCGCGCGACGCCGGCCGCCAGCACGTTGGCCTGCGCGTGCGCCCCGGGCAGGGGCTCGCGGTCGAGCTTGCCCATGGCGCGCTCGACCTCCTCGACCAGGAGCTGGCGCCGCTCGCTCGACTCGGCGACGGCGCCGGCCGCCGCGAGCGCGGCGCGCCCGCGCATGAACAGGGCCTCGGCGCGGATGACCTGCACGCGCAGCAGCATGGACCGCTCGAGCTTGGGCCAGCGCTCCAGGATCCGCTGGTAGGCCGCCTCGCCGTCGCCCACGTATAGATCGATGTGCGTCTGGGCGAGCAGCTCGTAGTAGTGCTGCAGATAGAAGTCGAGGCGCTGCGACAGCGACTTGCGCGCGCGCTCGCACTGGTCGCGCGCCGTCTGCGGATCGTCGATGACCAGCCAGGCCGCGTTGGGCAGCCCGGTCCGCATGTCGGTCGCGCCGTAGAGATCGCCGCGCCGCTCGGCCTCGGCCAGGTACTGCGGCACGCGCCGGCACAGCTCGCCCAGCGAGCCCAGGTTGAACAGCGCATCGACCGCGAAGCGCAGCGCCGTCGTGATCTCGAACGCCACCCCGGTGCAGTGGCCGCGCAGGACGCTGGCCGCGTCCTCGAACCCGCTCAGCGCCGCCGCCCACTGCCCGGTCTGGTAGTCGGCCATCCCGCGCGTGATGGCGACCAGGCCGCGCGCGTGCGGCTGGTCGATGCGGTCGGCGATCTCGCGGGCCAGGCGGATGAGCTTCTGCGTGCGCTTCCAGCTGCGCTGCCCGCCCACTGACGAGTAGCCGCCCTCGACCGCCAGCGCCCGCGCGATGCGGTAGGGCTCGCCGGCCGACAGCGCCAGCAAGAGGTGGCGGGTCTGGAAGTCGGCGCCGCGGAACGGGTCGGACAGGATGATGCCGGTCGCCACCGACCAGCAGATGTCGACCCGGCTCAGGCGCTCGGCGCTGACCTGGCTGGGATCGCGCTCGCGAAAGCGCAGCCCGCGCAGCCGGGCGCGCATGCGCTGGCGGAGGAACGACCACAGCGCGCGCCGCGGGGTCGACGCCAGCTTCATGCCGAGCGGCTGCAGCACGGTCTCGAGCGCGCGCAGGCCGTCGTCGACGTGACCGCTGCGCAGGAGCTGCTCGCCGGCCCGGCGGGTGAGCTCGAGCGCCTCGGCCGCCGGCGCGCCCTCGCCCTCGGCCGCGGCCAGGTAGGCGGCGGCCGCGTCGGCGCCGCGCCCGGCGTTGACCAGGGCGTCGCCCAGCGCGGCGCGCAGGCGGCGGCGCGCGACCTGCTCGGCCGGCAGCGCCTCGATGGCCAGCCGGTAGAACACCGCCGCGCGCTCGAACGCCAGCGCGGCCGACGCCTTCTCGGCCGCCTCGATCGCGTACTCGGTGCCGCGCTCGACCGCGCCGCCGCCGAGCAGGTGCACCGCCAGCGCCTCCGGATCGGCGTGCTCGCTGCCCTCGAGCGCGTCGGCCAGCGCCAGGTGGCGCTCGCGGTGCTGCGCGTCGGACAGGGACGCCAGCACGACCTCGCGGATGCGGTCGTGATAGATCTCGACGCGGCCCAGCTCGGGCGCGCCGCTGGTGCGGATGAGCGAGCCGGCGCGCAGGACCGACATCAGCTGATCGTCCTGGGCCAGACCGGCCGCGCGCTCCAGCACCTGCAGGGCCAGCGGCCGCCCGGCCACCGCGACGAGCTGGAGCACGCGCCGCGCCTCCGGCCCCAGCTGGCCCATGCGCGCGCGCATCACCTCGCGGAAGCTGATGTCGCCCGCCTTCTCGCCGGCGACGTGGAGGAAGCGGACCAGCTGGTCGATGAGGA
>DATFRY010000560.1:0-6831 GCA_035262925.1 Kofleriaceae bacterium
CCCGCTTCAAGGGCACCGAGGCGTGCATCGTGTATCCGTCGGGCTACTCGGCCAACCTCGGGGCGATATCGGCGCTGGTCAAGCACCACGACGCGGTGGTGGTCGACAAGTACAACCACATGAGCATCGTCGACGGGTGCAAGCTGTCCGGCGGCCAGCGCCGGATCTTCGCCCACAACGACATGGCCGACCTCGAGCGCGTGCTCGAGAGCTGCCGCGGGCGCGTCGCCGGCGTGCTCATCGCCGTCGACGGCGTCTTCAGCATGCACGGCGACGTGTGCGAGCTGCCGGAGATCGTCCGGCTGGCGCGCGCCCACGGGGCGCGGGTCCTGGTCGACGATGCCCACGCGACCGGCGTGCTGGGACGGCGCGGCTCCGGCACCGCCGAGCACTACGGGCTGCGCGGAGGGA
This sequence comes from Kofleriaceae bacterium, assembly GCA_035262925.1. Classification (GTDB taxonomy): domain Bacteria; phylum Myxococcota_A; class Polyangia; order Haliangiales; family Haliangiaceae; genus DATFRY01. The sequence goes on from DATFRY010000560.1 coordinate 412, forward strand.
TCGACGTCGATCTCGAGCTCGGGACCATGAGCAAGACGCTCGCGGGCGTGGGCGGCTTCGTGTGCGGCAACGAGGACGTCGTCGAGTACCTGCGCTTCTACTCCAACTCGTACGTCTTCGCGGCCACCATCCCGGCCGGGGTCGCGGCCGGGCTCATCGCGTCGATCGACGTCATCGAGTCCGAGCCGGAGCGCATCGCCACGCTCTGGGACAACATCCGCTACCTCGAGGCCCAGCTGGACGCGGCCGGCCTGGACACCGGAGGCGCGGCCAGCGCGATCGTGCCGGTCGTGATCGGGGACGACCGCGTCGCGCTGGAGATGGGGAGGGCGGTGCGGGCGCGCGGGCTGTTCTGCCAGACCGTGGTCTATCCGGGCGTCGCCGTCGGTGACGCACGGCTGCGTATCTCGGTCACGTCCGAGCACACGCGCGAGGACCTCGACCTCGCCAGCGACATCCTGATCGGCTCGGCGTCGGAGGTCGGGCTGATCCCGCCTCGGGCTGGTTCGGCATGAGCGCGGTCATTCCGGTCCAACAGCACCTCGTCGCCGCCGCGCGGCGGCGTCCGGACTCGCTCGCGCTGGTCGGAGCGGCGCAGCTCACCTACGCGGAGCTCGACGCGCGATCGAACGCGTTCTCGCGCGCGCTGTGGCGCCACAGCGCCGAGCGAGGCGATCGGGTCGCGCTGTGCCTGCCGAAGTCGCACGCCGCCGTGATCGCGATCTACGGCGCCCTCAAGGCCGGCTGCGCGTACGTGCCGCTCGATCCGGCGCAGCCGCCCGGCCGGATCCACGCGATCCTGTCCGACGCGGAGCCGACCGTGCTGGTCACGGACGGCGCCCACCTCGCCCGGCTCGCCCCGCTCGGCCTGCCGGCGTCGCTGATGCTCGTCTTGGTGGTCGACGCGAGCGGCCCGACCTTCGAGTCCGGGGTCCCGGTGGTCCCCTTCGACACGTTCGCGGGCGAGCCGTCCCGAGCGCTGGCCGAGGCGGCCGGCGCCGACGACCTCGCCATCATCCTCTACACGTCCGGGTCGACCGGCGTGCCCAAGGGCGTCCGCATCACCTTTCGCAACCTGCACACCTTCATCTCCTGGGCCACCGGCGAGATGGACCTGCGCGCGAGCGACGTCTTCGCCAACCACGCCGGCCTTCACTTCGACCTGAGCACGTTCGATCTGTTCGCGGCGGCGGCGGCGGGGGCGGCGGTGTGGATCGTGCCGGAGGGGGAGTCGGGCGACCCTCAGGCCCTGGCCGGCGGCATCGCGCGCCACGGCGTCACCGTCTGGTACTCGGTCCCGTCGATCCTCACGCTCATGATCGCATCCGGCGGCCTCGAGGGGGCTGCGGCGCAGGCCCTCCGCTACGTGCTGTTCGCGGGCGAGGTCTTCCCTATCAAGCCGCTGCGCGAGCTGCGCGCGCTGCTGCCCGGCGCCGCGCTCTACAACCTCTATGGGCCGACCGAGACCAACGTGTGCACCTACCACCGCGTGAACCGGATCGACCCGGGGCGCGACACCCCGGTGCCGATCGGCCGGCCGCTCGAGGGGCTGGAGGCGTGGACCGTCGACGAGCGGGGCGAGCCCTGCGCCGACGGGAGGATCGGCGAGCTGGTGGTTCGCGGACCGTGCGTCACGCCCGGCTACTGGCGGTGCTCCGGGTACGAGGCCGAGCCGCACCACGCGCGCGGGATCCACCCGACGGGCGACCTGGTCGCCATCGAGAACGGCGAGTACGTCTATCACGGGCGCAAGGACCGCATGGTCAAGCTCAACGGGTTCCGCATCGAGCTCGGCGAGATCGAGGCCGCGCTGCTCCAGCACGAGGGCGTCGCGGAGGCCGCGGTGGTCGCCGCCCGCGACGCGGAGTCGACCCGGCTGGTGGCCTTCTACTCGACGCCGCCATCGCACCCGTCGATCCCTGTCTTGCAGATGAAGGCGCACTGCCGCGACCGCCTGCCCCGCTACATGGTCCCGCACGCGCTCACGCGGCTCGAGCGGCTGCCGCGCAACCCGAACGGGAAGGTGGACCTCGTGCGCCTGGCCGAGCTGGCCGGTGGCGGCCGGGGGAGCGAGTGAGGGGCGCGGCCGCGCGCGAGCTGTCGGACGCGGGCGCGCACGCGGCGGCGGTCCTGTGGTCGCGGGTCAACGTCGGCGACATGCTCGAGGGCCTCATGACGCCGCTCGCTCTCTCCTTCGTCCGCCACTACCGCGACCACGTGCACGGCGACTGCCTGGCCGCGGTCGGCATGCGCGACCGCGGCCGGCCGGAGCTCTATTACCGCGCGTTCGAGGGCCGGGTCTATGCCAACGTGTCGTACTTCGGGTTCCTGTTCTCTCAGACCCCGATCGGCTCCGACCTCCGCGCGTTCCTGCGCGGATTCACCGACGAGAGCGTGGACCTGGCCCGCTACAGGAGCCCCTACGGGCGCTACGGCGCGGGCAGCGTGCCGATCGCGAGCTGGTGGTACTGGGTCACGACGCAGGCGCGGCAGGCGCGCACCCCGTCGCGTCGCGTCGAGCAGCTGGCCGGCCGCGCCCGGCTCGAGGGGGCGCGCTTCCGTTCGCTGGTCCTGTCGTCGCTCTCGGTGTCCGAGCTGGGCGTCGAGCTCGAGCGCGCGCTGGCCGGCTTTCGATCGGCCTACGCCGGCTACATGCCCTTCTACTTCACCGCGTATCTCTTGCAGGGCGCGAGCGCGGAGCTCGCCCGGAGGTGGCTGGCGCCCGGCGATGCGGAGCCGTTCGCCCGGGCGGCGGCGGCGGCGATGAGCGTCGGGGGCGAGCGCAGGCGGCTCCTGGCCGGGCTGGCTCGAGCAGCCCGGCAGGCCGGCGTCGATCGGGTCATCGCGCGGACCGATCCGCGCGAGATCGAGGCGGCGCTGTCCGGCGATCCAGCCGGCCGCGCGTTCCTGCGCCAGGTCGTGGATCCGTTTCTGCGCGAGCACGGCGTGCGCGGTCGCCGCGAGATGGAGCTCATGAATCCGCGCTGGATCGACGCGCCGGCGCTCCTCCACGAGGAGCTGCAGGGCTGCATCCAGCAGGGCGGCGACGATCGCGCCGGAGCGGAGGTGAGCGCTGCGCCGATCGCGCCTCTGGCGGGGCTGGCGCGCCACCGGCGGGTGGCGCTGGCGGCGCTCGCGGCGGCGGCGCGGCGCTGGGCCGGATACCGCCTGGCCGCGCGGCCCGGCGTGCTGGCCGCGATCTGGTTCGTCCGCTCGCTCGCCCTCGAGCTCGGCAGGAGGCTCGCCCAGATCGGCGCGCTGCGCGGGGCCGACGAGGTCGCGTTCCTCGAGCTGGACGAGATCCGCGCGTTCGCCGCCGACCGCCCGTCCGGACGGCCGGTGACGCGCACGACCCTCGACGCGCGCCGCCGCGCCCACCGGGCTCATCCTCGCGATCGGGAGCCACCCGCGATCCTGTCGGGCAGCGCGCCGGCGCGATTCTCTCGGTCGGATGTCGTCCGGTCTTGACGACGCGCTGCGCTGCGCGGTCGCCGTCGCGCGCCACGCCCCCTCGTCCCACAACAGCCAGCCGTGGGCGCTGGCGGCGGTGCGGAGCCGGCCGGGACGGACGCGCTGCCGCGAGCTGGTCGATCGGACCTCGCCGGCGAGGACCGCGAGCGCGGATCGGCCGGCGGAGCCGCGGCACATCGTCCTCGCGCTCGACGGCGCGCGCGAGCTCACCGCGCTGGATGACCACCGGGTCGAGATGTTCGTGAGCTGCGGGGCGTACCTTCATCTCCTGCTCGGCGCGCTGCGCGCCGGCGGCTGGAGGGCGTCCCGCATCGCGTGGAACGAGGACGGCGAGCGGGGCTGGCTCTCGGCCCCCGGCCTGCCCGAGGAATGGCTGCCGCTGGCCGTCGTCGAGCTCGCGCCGTTCGACCCCGGGCCGCCCCATGAGCTGGACGAGCTGGGGCGCCTGGCCGAGCGGCGCATCACGAACCGGGCCCCTTACCTCGAGCGGCCGCTGGCGCCGCCGCTGCTGGAGTCGCTGGCCGGGCCCGCGCGCCCGGCGCTGCCGTCGCCGCCGGCGGTCGGCGTCCAGCTGGTCACCGACCGCGCACGCATCGCGTCGATCGGAGGCTTCGTGGCGAGGACCGCTGGCATCGACTTCGCGCACCCGGCGGCCTGGCGCGAGACGCACCGGTTCATCCGCTGGTCCCGCGCCGAGCCCATCGAGGACGGCTTTCCCATCGAGCAGCTCTTCGGTCCCATGTCCCGGCTGCGCAAGCTCCTGGTCAGGGCCGCGCTGGCTCCGATCACGCTCCTCCTGTTCGCGCGGCTGGGCTACGCCGGCTACCTGGCCAGGCAGCTCGGACGTCTCGTCGGCGGCGCGCCCGCGCTGGCCGCGTTCTCGCTGCCGTCGGAGCGGCCGGCGATCTCGCAGCAGGTCGCCGGCGGGGCGGAGGTCATGGACTTCTGGCTGCGCGCGACCGCGGCCGGCGTCGCGCTGCACCCGGTCTCGGTCCTGCTCCAGCACGCCGCCATCCGCGAGCGCTTCCAGCGCGAGCACGGCCTGTCGGGGCGGGTCTTCTTCTTCGCCCGGCTCGGCTATCCGGCGGCCTCGTTCCCGCCGGCGCCGCGCCGGCGCGATCCATGGTCCGCCGTGGCGGCCCTGTAGTCGAAACGCGAAGGAGGCATGACTCGTGACCCTGGCACAGCGGATCAGAGAGCACATCGTCGGGCAGTACCTGAGCGGCGACGGCACCGGGCTGGACGACGACACGCCGCTCTTCGAGCTGAACATCATCGACTCGACGTCGCTCTTCGATCTGGTCCGGTTCCTGTCGGAGGAGGCCTCGGTGAGGATCGGCCGCCGCCATGTGGTCGCCGCCAACTTCGAGACGATCGGAGCGATGGTCCGCCTGGTCGAGCGCGCGCGGGCGGCGGCCTGATGGCGACGCTCACCGATCGCGAGGCGCTCGAGCTGGCCGACGGCGGCGTCGACGCGCTGTCGGAGCTCATGGCGGCGGCGGCGGCTCGCCGCGATCGCGCCACCGGCCGCTGCATCACCTTCTCGCCGAAGGTGTTCCTGCCGCTCACCAACCTGTGCCGCAACCGGTGCGACTACTGCTCGTTCCGCCGCTCGCCCGGCCAGGCGGGCGAATGGACCATGCTGCCGCCGGAGGTCGACCGGTGGCTCGAGCGCGGGCGCGCGGCCGGCTGCGTGGAGGCGCTGTTCTGCCTGGGCGATGCCCCGGAGCGGGCGTTCGGCTCCTATCGCGCGCTGCTCTCGGAGATCGGTCACGGCAGCACCGCCGACTATCTGTGGTGGGCGGGGCGGCGCGCGCTCGCCCGCGGTCTCATCGCCCACACCAACGCCGGCCTCCTCTCGATGGTCGAGATGCGGCGCCTCAAGCAGGTCAACGCGAGCCTCGGGCTCATGCTCGAGAACGTGAGCCCGCGCCTGTGCGGTCCGGGCATGCCGCACCGGCGGGCCCCCGACAAGCGCCCCGAGCGCCGGCTGCGCATGATCCGCGAGGCCGGCGAGCTCGCCATTCCCTTCACCACCGGCCTCCTGATCGGGATCGGCGAGACGCGCCGCGAGCGCGTCGACACCCTCCTGGCCATCCGCGACCTCCACCTGGCCCACGGTCACATCCAGGAGGTCATCGTGCAGGCCTTTCGCGCCCACCCCGCGACGCCGATGGCCGCGGTCGCCGGGCCGGACGCCACCGAGGTGGTGCACGCGGTCGCGCTCGCGCGCCTCATCCTGCCCGACGAGGTCAGCGTGCAGGTGCCTCCCAACCTGACCCCGGCGTCGCTCTCGCTCCTCCTGCTCGCAGGCATCAACGATCTGGGCGGCGTCTCGCCGGTCACGCCCGACTACATCAATCCGCGCCACCCGTGGCCGCACCTGGCCGAGCTGGCGGCGACCTGCGAGCGCCTCGGCTTCGAGCTGCGCCCGCGCCTGCCGATCTATCAGGCGTTCGTCGACCGGCCCGGGTTCCTGGACGACGGTCTGCGCGAACCGGTGCGACACGCGGCCGAGCGGCTGGCGCGCGCGCGTCCGCTGTGGGCGGCGCCTCCGCCGGCGGCGGGCGGCCCCGACGGACACGAAGCGGGGGCCGCGTCGTGACGCTCGACGGGCCCGGAATCGGCGCGGCCGGCGCCGGCGTGCGGCGAGCGCTCGACGCCGCCCTCGAGGGGCGCGAGCTCGACTGGCGGGACGCGGTGACCCTGCTCGGCGCGCGCGGGCGAGACCTCCAGGCCCTGTGCGCAACGGCCGACGAGCTCCGCCGCCGCCAGGCCGGCGACGTCGTCACCTACGTGGTGAACCGCAACATCAACTTCACCAACGTGTGCGTCAAGTCGTGTCGGTTCTGCGCCTTCGCCCGCGGCGCGCGCTCCGAGGAGGGCTACTTCCTCGGCGTCGACGAGGTGGTCCGCCGCGCCGAGGAGGCGCATCGCCTGGGCGCGACC
>DATFRY010000561.1:0-28778 GCA_035262925.1 Kofleriaceae bacterium
TCGCGCTCCGACACTAGATCGGTGCGGCGCTCGCTGCCGACCGACACTGCCAGATCGTCCAGGTAGCGGGCCAGGCGCAGTGGACCGGAGCGGCTGCCGCTCTCGTGCAGGAAGTCCTCGAGCTCGTTGGCCATGTCGTACGCGCTGGCGTAGCGGTCGCCGGGCGCCGCCTCGAGCGCGCGCATGATGATCGACTCGAGCATGCCGGGGAAGTCGCGGCGGACGAAGGTGGGCGGCTCCACCTCGCCGCGCTCGAGCCGCCGCCTGACCTCGCGCGCCGGTCCGCGGAACAGCCGCTGGCCGACGGTGATCTCGTACAGCACGACGCCGAGAGAGAAGATGTCGGAGCGGTGGTCGAGCGCGGCGCGGCGCGCCTGCTCGGGCGACATGTAGCTCAGCTTGCCGGGCAGCGCCTGCTCGTCGCGCCGGCGCTGTCCGCGCGCCCGCGCGATGCCGAAATCGATCAGCTTGAGGTAGCCGTCGCCGGTGACCAGGAGGTTGCTGGGCGACACGTCGCAGTGGACGATGTCGAGGCTGCGGTCGTCGCCGTCGCGCAGGGCGTGCACGTGGCCGAGCGCGCAGGCGGCCTGGCGGCAGATCTCGACCGCGTGCTCGAGCGGCAGGAAGCGGCCGGCCGCCAGACCGCGCCGGCACAGCTCGTTCAGCTCCTCGCCGCGGATGTACTCCATGGCGATGTACGGGGCGCCGTCGTCGTCGCCGGCGTCGAAGACCTGGACCACGTGCGGGTGGTGGAGGAGCGCGCCGATGCGCGCCTCGTCGAGGAACATGCCGACCACGCGCGGATCGCCGGCCAGCTCGGGCCGGAGCCGCTTGATGACCAGCTCCTTGTGGAAGTCGCCGCCCGGGCCGGTGTCGCCGATCGCGCCCTGGCGAGCCAGGTGGATCTCGGCCATCCCGCCGACGGCCAGGAGGCGGGTCAGCCAGTATCGCTGGGCCAGGGGACGCGCCGCGCGCGGCGACTGGGCCTTCATGGAGGCGGCCCGGCCGATCGAACCTCCGGCCTTTGCGCGGCCCACGGCCGGTCGCGATGGGCCGCCAGGGTGCGGGCGATGGCGCGCGCGCCCTCGTCGCTCGGCTCGCGCGGCTCGCCCGGCCCGCCGGACTCGCCCGCGGCCGGCTCCGACCGCGACGCCACGCGCTCCTCGCCCTGCGGATCGAGCACCTCGAGCACCTCGACCAGGGAGCGGCCGAGCGCGCCCAGGTCGTAGCCGCCCTCGAGCAGCGCCACCACCCTGCCCCCCGCGACCCGGTCGGCGACCCGGCACAGCCGCTCGCTCATGGCCCGGTAGCCGGCCTCGGTGACGCGCAGCCCGGCCAGCGGATCGGCGCGGTGCGCGTCGAAGCCGGCCGAGATGAGGACCAGGTCGGGCTCGAACTCCAGGAGCGCCGGGACGAACACGCGATCGAACGTGGCCAGGAGGTCGGCGTCGCCGCAGCCGGCCGCCAGCCCGACGTTGATGGTGGTGCCGCGCCCCTCCCCCTCGCCGATCTCGTCCGCCGCGCCCGTGCCGGGATAGAACGGGTACTGGTGCACCGACAGGTACATCACCGACGGATCGGCGTAGAAGATGTTCTGGGTGCCGTTGCCGTGGTGCACGTCCCAGTCGACCACCGCCACGCGCGCGGCGCCGTGCGCGCGCGCCGAGGCGGCCGCCACCGCCGCGTTGTTGAACAGGCAGAAGCCCATCGCGCGGTCGGCCTCGGCGTGGTGACCGGGCGGGCGGATGAGGGCGAGCCCGCGGCGGAACTGCCCGTCGAGCACCGCGCCGGTGAGATCGACCGCCGAGCCGGCCGCGGCCAGCGCCGCGTCCCAGCTCTCCGGCCCGAAGTAGGTGTCCGCGTCGAGCCAGCCGGCCTTGCCAGGCACGTGGCGCGACATGTCGGCGATGAAGCCGGGCGTGTGGACCAGGCCCAGCTCATCCTCGCGCGCCGGCCGCACCGGCACCAGCTGGCCGCGGGCCTCGAGCCCGGCGGCGCGCAGGCGATCGCGCGCGGCGACCAGGCGCTCCGGCCTCTCCGGGTGCGGACCGGGCGGCCGGTGGCGGACGAAGACGTCGTCGAGCACGTAGCCGAGCGCCATCACGCGCCAACTCTACCGGAAAAACCGCCCCGCCGAGCACCGCCCGGGCGACGGCGGTAGAGCGCCGCGCGCGGCGGGCATGTCCCGTCGCTGCTTTCGGCGCGCCGGTCGGATGCCCGGGTCCGGTCCGCGCCGCGCGAAGACGGAGTCGGGCTCCGAGCGCGCGACTTCGCATTGGCGCGGCGAGCTCGTCGTCAGCCACGGCGACCGCCGATCCGGCCTTCGGCCCGCTCTCCGCTACGCGCCGCGCCTGCGCGCGTCGGGGACCACGTAGCCGTCGTGCTGCGCGAGCCAGCGGACCACGTCCATCGCGGTGACGATGCCCACCACCTTGCCCCCGAACGACACCACCGGGATGCGCTGCACACCCTCGTAGGCCATGAGCGCGGCCGCGTGCGACAGCGACGTGTCTTCGCACAGCGTGAAGGGGATGCAGATCATCACGTCGGCGACGGTCTGCGCGGCCGGCAGCCCGTCGAGGCTGCCGCCGGTGGGCTCGCCCGCGCCGCCGCCGGGTGCCGGCGCCGGCGAGGCGGCGGCGTCGGCCCTGTACCAGTGCTCGACCAGGTCGCTCCGCGACACCACGCCGACCGGACGGCCGTCGTCGTCGACCACCGGGACCGCGCGCAGCTCGAAGGCGACCAGCAGGGACATCAGCGCGTCGATGCCGAGGTCGGAGCGCACGCAGATGACGCACGGCCGCATGACCTGCCACAGCGGCGTTCGATCGGCCAGCGAGCGCGGGCGCGGCGCGCGCAGGAGCTCCTCACCGCTCCAGCGGCGGGCCGCCGGATCGGCGCAGCCCGCCATCGCGTCGGCGTCGGCACCGCCGGCCCCGTGGCAGTGGCGGCAGGCCATGCACTCCTCGAGCGAGAGCGCGCGGTCGCGCACTGGGCAGTAGAAGCTGACCTCGCTGATCCAGCTCTCCTCGGCGAAGAAGGTCAGCCGCTGGCGGGCCGGGTCGATGGCCTGCGCCGGGCTGGGCAGGGAGAGCGGGCCCGGCTCGGGCATGGCGCCGGACTCGGTCGGCTCGAGCGGGAAGCGCCGGTTCATCACGACGACGGCTCGCCCCGGCCGCCGCGCCTGCTGCGGCGGGCCCTGCGCGGCGACCGCCTGGCCGCGGCCGGCCAGAGGACGGTCACCGTCCCGGCCAGCAGGTCGGCGCGGATCACGTAGAGCTGCGGCGCGGCCGGCTGATCGCTCGGCCCGGGCCGCGGCGGTGGCGGCGCTGCGATCGTGCCCGCCGCCCCTTCGGCTTCGACGACCCGATGTCTGCTCTGTCGCATGAGCTCTCCCGCTCCCCTGTCCATGCCATCGTCCAGCGCAGCAAGTTCCGTTCCACGGCCCGCGACGAGGCGATGGACCGCCAAGCGCGCAAGCGGTTCGCCGGCGGCGCAACTCGATGGCAAGCGCTTCGCACTCGGGGCGGCGGCTGCGCGCCGCGCTCAGTCGAGCTCGTCGGCATCGCCCGGTTCCTCGGGCGGGAGATGCGAGACCTGCGATCCGGCGGCGCGCCGCACGGTCTCGCCCGAGTACTCGCGCAACCGGTACTGGATCGTCCGCGGCGAGATGCCGAGGATGGCCGCCGCGCGCGACGTGCAGCCGCCCGTGTACTCCAGCGTGGCCAGGATCGCGTGGCGCTCGATCACCGCCAGGGTCGAGCCGGGCACCGGCGGGCTCGAATCGGCGGCGCTCCTGGTGAGCGGCCGGATGGTCGGCGGCAGGTCCTCGCCCCGCACATCACCGCCCCGGCACACGACCACGGCGCGCTCGACCGCGTTCTCCAGCTCGCGCACGTTGCCCGGCCACGGGTAGCGCAGGATGCGGTCCATCGCCTCGGTGGTGAAGCCGTGCAGGCGCTTCTGGTTCTGCGCGGCGTACTTGTGGAGGAAGTGAGTGGCGAGCAGCGAGGTGTCGCCGTCTCGCTCGCGCAGCGGCGGCACCTCGATCGAGACGACGTTGATCCGGTAGTAGAGATCCTCGCGGAAGCACCCCTCGTGCACGGCGGCGCGCAGGTCGCGGTTGGTCGCGGCCACGATGCGGAGGTCGACCTTGATGGTCTGATTGCCGCCCACGCGCTCGAACTCGCGCTCCTGGAGGAAGCGCAGCAGCTTGATCTGGGTCGACGGCGCGATCTCGCCGATCTCGTCGAGGAACAGCGTGCCGCCGTCGGCCTGCTGGAAGCGGCCCTCGCGCCTGACCGCCGCGCCGGTGAAGGCGCCGCGCTCGTGGCCGAACAGCTCGCTCTCGAGCAGCGTCTCGGCCAGCGCCGCGCAGTGAAGCCTGACGAACGGGCCGCCGGCCCGGGTCGAGTGGCGGTGGATGGCGGCCGCGATGAGCTCCTTGCCGGTGCCGCTCTCGCCGGTGATGAGCACCGAGGCGCGCGACGGCGCGACCTGCAGGACGGTCTCGAACACACCGCGCATCGGCGGGCTCGAGCCGACCAGGTTGTCGAGCCGGTCCGGCTCCGCCAGGAGGAGCTCGGCGGTGCCGCCGGAGGCGCGCTGTGCGCGCCGGCGCTCCAGCACCGGCTCGATCACGCGGATGAGGTCGTCGACGTGGATCGGCTTGGTGACGTAGTCGAGGGCGCCGTGGCGCATCGCCTCCATCGCGGTGTCGAGCGCGCCGTAGGCGGTCATCACGATGGCCGCGCTGTCGGGATCGAGCTCGCGCGCGCGCCGCATGAGCGACAGGCCGTCCATGCCCGGCATCCTGAGGTCGGTGAGCAGGAGGTCGGGCCCGAACTCCTTGAGCTTGGGCAGCGCCTTGAAGCCGTCGCGCGCGGTCTCGACCAGGTAGCCGCGGTCGCGCAGCAGCCGGGCCAGCGCGGAGCTGGCATCGGCCTGGTCGTCGACGATCAAGATGCGCCCGCGCTGCCGCCGCCCGCGCGCCGGATTGCCCCGCGCCTCCCTCTCCACCGGACCAAGGTACCCCGATCGACCCCGGCCCAGCAGCCAAAATCGGGCCTGGCCAGATCATGCGTCGCGCGGCGGCTGCAGCGCGAGATCGCGAAAGGGCCGGCGTCCGCGTGGCCTTTCGGTAACGAGCGAGCGCGCACGGACGTCGTTCGCACCCACTCCTCACGCGTCACGCATCGCGCGTCACACGCCTGGGGCGCCGCCGCCGCGCAGAGGCTTTTCCATGGTTGACCTCCTGGCGGTTCCATGCAATCTGTCGAAGACGCTCGCGCTTTCGATTGTGAGGAGGGCTACGATCGGGAGCAGCGTCGTTGGGGGCATGGGGGGGTGGCGATGGCGAAGCGTCGCACGCCGGATCGATCTGTCGGCTCGCGGGCGGGGCCTCGCCCTGCCGCCGGGTCCGGCCGGCGAACGAGCGCACCGTCGCGGCGCGCCGCGCCGGCGCCCGGCTCGGCCGCCGAGCTGAAGACCAGGGCCCGGGCCGAGCGGCCCGCGAACGGCGCCGAACCGGAGGAGGCCGCGCGCACGCCGGCGGAGAGCGCGTTGCTGGCGGAGAACGAGGTGATCCAGCGCCTCGCTCCGCCGTGGGCGCTGGTGGACGGCCGGTTCGACATCGTCGACGCGGACGCGCGTGCGAGCCCTTTCCTGGCCCTCTCGGGCAGCCCCGCGCGCCTCAACCTGCTCCGCGTCGCGCACCAGGGGCTCCTGCCGGCCCTGCGCGATGCGCTGCAGCGGGCGAAGCGCGAGATGCGGCCGATCCGCCGCGAGGCGATCGAGGTGCCGGGCGCCGGCGGCAGCGCGCGGGTGGATCTCGAGGTGGTCCCGATCGCGGATCGCGCGGCGGCGCGCGCGCGTCCATCGTCCGCGCGCGCCGCCCGCCGGCCCGGTTTCCTGGTCCTGTTCGCGCCCGCCGGCGGCCGCGGCGACGGCCGGCGAGCCCGCGACGCGCCGGCCGCCGCGCCGGCCGGCAGCTCAGGGCGCGCGCTGCTCGCGTCGCGCAACCGCGAGCTGGAGCAGGCCAACCGCGAGCTGCTCAACGTGGTGGCCAGCATCGAGATCCCGATCGTGCTGCTCGGCGGCGACGGACGCATCCGCCAGATGACGCCGGCGGCGCGCGCGCTGCTCCACCTGTCGGCCAGTGACGTCGGCCGCCGCATCGACGAGCTCGGTCTCGAGGCCGAGACCGGCGACCTCGCGCCGGTGGTGTCGGAGGTGCTCGACGACCTGGGCGCGCGCGAGCGCGACATCCAGGGCCAGGGCGGGCGCTGGTACCGCATGCAGATCCGGCCGTACTGGACGGTCGACGACGAGCTCGACGGGGTGGTGCTGTCGTTCCTCGATGTGGACGCGCACCGCCGCGCGATGGCCGAGGGGCGCGCCGCCGCCGGCCGGGCGGCCGCCATGCTCGACGCGATCCGGGTGCCGCTCCTGGTGCTCGACGAACGCATCCGCGTGCGCTCGGTCAACCGCGCCTTCCACACCGTGTTCGGCGGCCAGGCCGAGGTCGTGGGTGCGAGCTGGTTCCAGATCGACGGCCGCGCCTGGGACCGGCCGGAGCTGCGCGCCGCGCTCGACGATCTCCTGGCCGACGATCGCGAGGTCGACCTCGAGGTCCGCGTCGAGGTCCCGCTCGGGCATCCGCGCGTCGTGGCCGTGGCCGGAACCGCGGTGCGCTGGAGCGGCGACGAGCCGCTCATCCTGCTCACGCTCATCGACACACCCCGCGACGAACGCCGCGACGCGGCCGAGTCGGCGCGCGCCGTGGCCGAGGCGGCCAATCGCACCAAGGACGTCTTCCTCGCCACGCTGTCGCACGAGCTGCGCGTCCCGCTGCACACCATCACGCTCCAGGCCGACCTGCTGCTGTCCGGCGCGGTGTCGGGGCCGGCACGGATGCGCCGGGTGGGCGAGGCGGTGAGCCAGGCGGCCAGGGCGCAGGAGCAGATCATCAGCGACCTGCTCGACGTGTCCGCGATCCTGGCCGGCAAGATGATGCTCAAGCGCCAGCCGGTCGACGCGATGGCGGTGGTCAGGGCCGCCGTGCACGGCGTCCGCGCCGCCGCGGCGGCCAAGGAGATGCGCCTGCGCGTCGCCCTCGCCCGCTCGGTCGGCGTGGTGATGGCCGACCCGACCCGCCTGCAGCAGGTGGTGGCCAACCTCCTGTCCAACGCGGTCAAGTTCACGCCGTCGGGCGGCCAGATCGCGGTCAAGCTGGAGGCCACCGCCGACGGCGTGAGCATCCGCGTCAGCGACAACGGCCAGGGGATCGCGCCCGAGCTCCTGCCCCACGTGTTCGACCGCTTCGTGCAGGGCGAGGAGCCCGGCTCTGCCACCTACGGCGGGCTCGGCCTCGGCCTGGCCATCGTGCGCGACCTGGTGCGCCTGCACGGCGGCACCGTCACCGCCGACAGCCTCGGGCTCGGCCGCGGCGCCACCTTCACCGTCGAGCTCCCCGGCCTCGAGAGCAGCCGCGCGCCGGCGGGCGGGCCAGCGCCGGCCGCGGGGGAGGCGGCGGCGGCGGCCGCGGCGGCGGCGGCCGCGGCACCGCGCCCGCGCAGCGAGCTCAAGGGCATCCGCGTGCTGGTGGTCGAGGACGATCCCGGCTCGCGCGACGTGCTGAGCGACATCCTCCGCTTCCGCTCGGCCGAGGTGCTGGCGGTCGGCTCGGCCGCCGAGGTGGTGGACGCGCTGTCCGACTTCCGGCCCCACGTCATGCTGTGCGACGTGGCCATGCCGGGCGAGGACGGCTACAGCCTGATGCGCCGCGTGCGCGCCCTGGGCCCGGACGAGGGCGGCCGCGTCCCGGCGGTGGCGCTGACCGCGCTGGCCACCAAGCGCGATCGCCGCCGCGCGCTCAGCGCCGGCTTCCACATGCACGTGGCCAAGCCGACCCCGGCGGCCGAGCTGTGCGACGCGGTGCTGCGCGTGTATCGCGAGTCGCGCGGCAAGCGCGGCGGCGCCGCGGCTCACGACCGGGTGTGAGGCGGCCCGGAGCCGCCAGCGACGCATGAACGGCCGGCGTCAGTCCCGCTCGTCGCGCAGCGAGCGGGTCATCAGCTCGCCGATCGCCGTCGCCACCGGGCGGTCCTGGTAGAGGATGCCGTGCGCGGTGTCGCTGAGCGGGGAGCGGACGCCGAGCGACCCGGCCAGCTCGTGCGCGGCGCGCGCCGTCTTCACGCCCTCGGCCACCATGCGCATCTCGGCGATGATGTCGCCGATCTTCTTTCCCGCGGCCAGCTCGAGGCCGACCTTGCGGTTGCGCGAGAGATCGCCGGTGCAGGTCAGGACCAGGTCGCCCAGGCCCGAGAGCCCGGCGAAGGTGAGCGGGTTGGCGCCCTGGCTGGCCCCGATGCGCGCGATCTCGGCCAGCCCGCGCGTGATGAGCGCGGCGCGCGCGTTGTGGCCCAGGCCGAGCCCGTCGCAGATGCCGGCGCAGATGGCGATGACGTTCTTGAGCGCGCCGCCCAGCTGCACGCCGACCACGTCGTCCGACGAGTAGACGCGGAAGCGATCGCTCGAGAACGCCTCCTGGGCCAGCCGCGCCGCGGCCCGATCGCGCCCGGCGATGACGATCACCGACGGCAGTCCGGCGGCGACCTCCTTGGCGAAGGTGGGCCCGCTGAGGAAGGTGGCGCGGGCCGCCACCTCGGGCGGCAGGATCTCGCCGTAGACCTGGTCCATGCGCAGGTGGCTCTGCTCCTCGAGGCCCTTGGCCGCGTTGACCACGACGACGTCCGCCTCCATGTGCGGCGCCGCCTGGCCCAGCACGTCGCGCACCGCGTGCGACGGCGTCACGCCGAGCACGATGCGCGCCCCCGCCACCGCCTCGTCGAGGCGGCCGGTCACCCGCACCGACTCCGGCAGCTGGTGGCCCGGCAGATAGACCGTGTTCTCGCGCCGCCCGGCCAGCTCGCCGCGCAGCTCGTCGGAGCGGCACCACAGGCGCACGTCGTGGCCCTTGCGCCCCAGCAGGATGGCCAGGCACGTCCCGTAGCTGCCCGACCCGATCACCGCGATCGCATGCGTCGTCATGCGGCCCTCACGCGCCCGAGAGCGGGCTCGAGTACTTGGTCGGCGTGGACAGCACCACGCAGTTGCGCCCGGCGTGCTTGGCCTCGTAGAGCGCCGCGTCGGCCGAGCGCACCAGCCCCTCGGCGTCGCCGGCGTCGTCGGGGAACGACGCCACGCCGACCGAGATGGTCAGGAGCTCGCCCTGCGCCGCGGCCGCCGTCTGCAGGGACAGGTGGCCGGCCACCCGCTCGCGCAGCCGCTCGGCCAGCTGCGCCGCCGTCAGCTTCGGCGTGTCGACCAGCACGATGGCGAACTCCTCGCCGCCGTAGCGCGCCACGAAGTCGTTGGCCCGCCGCCCGTCGCCCATCAGGCGGGCCAGGCGGCGCAGGAGCTCGTCGCCGGCCGGATGGCCGTTGCGGTCGTTGTAGGACTTGAAGTGATCGACGTCGATCATGAGCAGCGACAGCGGCAGCCCGTTGCGCACCGAGCGCTCGACCTCGAGCGCCAGCCGCTCGTGGAAGTGGCGGTGGTTGTAGAGGCTGGTCAGCCCGTCGGTGACCGCCAGCTGGGCCAGGCGCGCGTTGGCCTCGGCCAGCTCCGCGGTGCGCTCGGCGATCTTGGCCTCCAGCTCGCGGTTCATCTCGAGCAGCGCCTGGTTCTTGGCCGACAGGTCGTTGACCAGGCGCCGGTTCTCCGACTGGAGCCGGTAGGTGCGGAGCAGGTTCTCCACCGCCAGGCGCAGGTGGGCCTCGTCCCACGGCTTGGGGATGTAGTGGTTGAGCTCGGCGCGGTTGATCGCGTGCACCACGGCGTCGAGGCCGGCCTGCCCGGTCAGGAGGATCTTGTAGGTCTCGGGCGAGCGCCGGTGCACCACCTCGAGCAGCTCGACCCCCTTCATGCCGGGCATGATCTGGTCGGCGATGATGACGGCGATGTCCTCGCCCTCGCGCTTGAGCTCGTCGAGCAGCTCGAGCGCGTCGTCGGCCGACTGGGCCAGGGCGATCTCGCACTCGTGGCCGAAGCGGGCGGTGAGCTGCTGCTGCAGCGCGGTGAGCACGCCCGCCTCGTCGTCGACGCAGAGGATCGTCTCGCGCGCCATCAGGACGCCTCGGGCGCCTCTGGTCCGTGGGCCCCCGAGCGCGGCGCCCGCACGTGCGCGAGCGGCAGCCACACCTCGAAGCAGGTGCGGCCCGGGTTCGACTCGACGCGGATGTTGCCCCCGTGGCGCTCGAGGATGCGGCGCACGATGCTGAGGCCGAGGCCGGATCCCTCGCCGCGCGGCTTCGTGGTGTAGAGCGGATCGAACATGCGGGGCATGACCTCGTCCGGGATGCCGGGCCCGTTGTCGATCACCCGCACCGCGACCCCGCCGTCCATGGCCTGGGTCTCGATCGCGATCTCACCCTGTCCGTCCAGGGCCTGCACCGCGTTGTGGATCAGGTTGGTCCAAACCTGGTTGAGCTCGTCGACGAAGACCGGCACCCGGGGGATGGCCCCGTAGCGGCGGTGAATTCTTATACCACGCGCGAGGAGGTGGTCGAGCAGCTCGAGGGTCTCCTCGATCCCCTCGTGCAGGTCGGCCTGCTGCGCGCTCGCGTCCTGATCGAGATGCGAGTAGCTCTTGAGCCCGCCCACGATGCGCTGGATGCGGCGAATGGCGTGCTCGATGGCGAACAGGCTGCGGTGTAGGTGCACGTACTCCGCGACGTAGCCGACCAGCACGCGCGCGCGCGTGCTCGCCCGCGGGCCGCCGTCCGATCCCATGAGGCGGCGCAGTCGCACCGTCTCGTCGGCCGTGAGATCGAGCTCGGCGATCTGGCGCGCGCTCTCGGCCGCGTCATCCGCCGGCATGCGATCGGCCACCAGCTCGGCGCGCAGCTCGCGGGCGGCGCGCCGCACCGCCGACGGCGGCGGCAGGCGACGGCTCGGCGACTGCGCCCCGATCTCGGCGGCCAGGCGCAGGAGCTCGCCGCGGTCGACCGCGGTCAGGCCGAGGCCGGCCAGCTCGTGGGCGAGCTGGGTCAGGCGGCGCACCTGATCGGCCAGCGCGTCGACCGTGCCGCGGATGGCCGCCGACGGCGAGTTGATCTCGTGGGCCACGGCCGCGACCAGGTGGCCCAGCCCGGCCAGGCGCTCCGACAGGACCAGCTGGGCCTGGGTGTCGCGCAGCTCCTGGATGGTGCGGCCCAGCTCCTTGTTCATGTGCGTGAGCTCGGCCGTGCGCAGGTCGACCTTCTGCTCCAGCTCCTCGCTCCACGAGCGCACCTGGCTGTACAGGCTCGCGTTCTCGATCGCGGTGGCGGCCTGGTCGGCGAAGGTGGCGAGCAGGTTGGCGTCCGCCTCGGAGAAGGCGCGCGCGTCGCGCGCCCGGCCGATGATGATGACGCCCAGGACGTTGCCCTTGCGCTCGAGCGGCGTGGCGACCAGCGAGCCGCTCACGCCGGCGGCCTGCGCGGCCTCGCGCCACTCGTCGTCCTCGACGACGCGGTGGATGCGCAGCGGCGCGCGCGCCTCGCCGGCGGCCCGCGCGACCGAGATGAGCGGCTGGACCAGCTCGGCCACCTCCTCGCCGCGCGAGATGATCCGGCCGTCGCTGCGCTTGGCGCGCGCCGCGCCCAGCCTGAGCGGCAGGCCGACCCCGCCCGCAGCGCCGGCGGGCGCGCCGCCGTCGACCAGCCACAGCGCGCACACCCGCACGTGCAGCACGCGCGCCACCGAGTCGGCGATCTTGCGCAGCACCTGGTCGAGGTCGAGCACCGACGAGACCGCGCGGCCGGCGTCGTGCAGCGCGACGATCTCGCGCATGCGCGCGGCCAGCCGGCGCTGGTTGTCCTTGAGCGCGGCCGTCATGTGCGAGAACGCGGCCGCGAGGTCGCCGATCTCGTCGCGCACGGTCACGTCGATCTGGTGGTCGAGGTCGCCGCGGGCCACCGCCAGCGCGCCCTGGTGGAGGTGCGCGATCGGACGGGTCATGCGGCGAGACAGGAGGCCGGCCAGGCCGAGCGCGAACACGAAGGCGCCGGCCGCGCCCAGGGCGAGCGAGCGCGTGGCCATGTCGCGCGCGACGCCGAGCGGCGCGCGGTCGACCGCGACGCCGAACACACCGACGATCTCGCCCGCCAGGTTGATGATCGGCGTGTAGCCGAGCGCGTACTCGTTGTCCCAGATGGTGCGGTTCTCGTAGACGGAGCGGCCTCTGCGGATGTCGCGGGCCAGATCGCCGGGGAAGGAGAGCCCGCTGACCGCCTCTCCCAGCGGAGAGGAGAACGTCGAGGTGGCCAGCGTGCCGGCCGCGACGCCGGCGAAGATGAGCACGTCGGTGCGGAGCGTGGCCTTGATCTCCTCGGTGAAGGCCGAGTCGAACGGCACCGACAGCACAATCACGCCGCGCAGCTGCAGCGACTCGTCGACCAGCGGCGCCGCGGCGCGGACCACCAGCTGATCGCCGACCCGCATGATGGTGGTGCGGAGCTCGTACTTGCGGCCGGCCTGGACGATGGGGCTGGCCTCGTCCACCGCCAGCCCGCGGAAGCGGTCGTGCGCCTCGCCCGCCACCCGCTCGCCGCGCAGGCGTCCGCTCGCGTCGGCCACCTGCATCAGCGACGACGGCAGGTGCTTGCTCAGGCGATCGAGCGCCCGCTCGATGTCCCGGGGCCCCCTGGTCACCGCCTCGAGCAGCTCGGCGTCCCCCGCCAGCCGCTTCGCGTCCTCGTCGAGGGCCTTCACCTCGTTGAGCAGGATCTTGTAGCCGACGCGCAGCTGGCCCGCCGTCTGCGCGTCCAGGCCCTGGTTGAGCGACCGCAGGACCACGCTGACCGCCACCCACGACGCGACCAGGAGGGGAAGCAGCGCCGTGATGACGAGCGAGATGGAGAGCTTGTGGCGCAGGCGCATGGGCGGCAGGCGCAGGCGGCCCCCGCGCGCGCGGGCGATGGGCGGCACCGGGACCGCCGCCCGCTCCTGGCTCTGGCTGAGCTCGTCAGGGGGCACGGCGCCTGACCCCCTTGAAGTCGATGCCGCTGGTCGGATTGATGTCGATGCCGTCGACGCTGACCCGCGCCGCCACCGCGGTGCGCGGGTGGGCGAGCGGGACCCAGGGCGCCTGGAGCGCGATGCGCTCCTGCGCGCGCCGGTAGAGCTCCACGCGCCGGCCGCGCTCGGTGATGCGCTGCGCGCTCAACAGGATCTGGTGGAGGTCGTCGTCGCGGTAGAAGGCGAGGTTCTGGGCCATGCCGGGCCTGGCGTTGTCCTCGTCGAGCAGGGTGTAGAGGAAGTTGTCGGGATCGCCGTTGTCGCTGACCCAGCCGAACAGGCACAGATCGTGGTCGCCGCGCTCGGTCGCCTCGTTGTGCTTCTCCTTGTCCTGGATGACCAGCTCGGTCTTGATGCCGACGGCGGCCAGGTTCGCCTGCAGGACGCGCGCGATGAGGTCCGGCTCCGGCAGGTAGGGGCGCGGGGTGGACGGAGCGTAGAGCCGGAGCACGCGCGAAGGATCGAAGCGCCGGTCCGCGGCCGCCTCGGCCAGCAGGGCGCGCGCCCGATCCGGGTCGTACACGTAGGTGGTCGTCGCCTCGTGGTAGCCCCACTGCTCGGGGGGCAAGGGCCCGCTGGCCGGCGCGGCGAGGCCCTGATAGGCCAGCTTCACGATCGGATCGCGGTTGACCGCGTGGTTGACGGCGCGCCTGACCCTGACGTCGTCGAACGGCGGGTGCGTGGTGTTCATCGCCAGGTAGGCCACCGCCAGCGACGGCTCCTGGAGCACGACCAGGTCGGGCAGGAGCTCGACGAACTGGAGCTGGTCGGGCGGAATCGAGTAGGCGACGTCGAGCGCGGCCGACTCGAGCTCGATGAGGCGCTGGCGCGCGTCGGCCACGGCGCGGAACACCAGCCGGTCGATCTCCGGCGGCTTGCCCCAGTAGTCGGGGTTGCGCTCGAGCACGATGCGGCCGGCCTCCCACTTGACGAAGCGGAAGGGTCCGGTGCCGCTCGGGTGCTTGTAGTAGTCGACGCCCCACTTCTTGACCTGGTTGGGCGAAACGATGGCGACCGGGAACATGGCCAGGTTGGCCTCGAACGGGGCATACAGCCGGTCGATGGTGATGCGCACGGTGAGCGGATCGATCTTCTCGACCCGGCGCATGTCGCGGAACACGTTCTCCATGTAGACGAACGACAGCCCGGAGCGGTCGGCGATGTGGAACGGGTGGTGCGCGTCGCGCACGCGCTCGAGCGAGAACACGACCGCGTCGGCGTCGAGCGGCGTGTCATCGTGGAAGCGGACCCCCGGCCGCAGATGGAAGGTCCACACGCGCCCGTCGCTCGACATCTGCCAGGTCTGGGCCAGGCCGGGCTCGATGCGCCTGGTGTGCGGGTCATAGGTCAGGAGCGGCTCGTAGATCTGCTCGCACACCTCGGCCGACTCGTTGTCGCTGACCCGCGCCGGATCGAGCGACTGCGCGTCGGTCGGGCGACCGACGACGAGCGTGCGGGGATCGCGGCGCGAGGTGAGGGCGATCGGCGCGCGCAGCCGGCCGGCGCGGTTCTCGTCGCCGTGCATCGACAGATCGCACGAACCGCAGAGTGGCAGGAGGAGCAACCAGGCGCGGCGCACCACGGCGTAGGATAGCCCCACGTGCGCGGGAAAGGCGCGGATTGACAGGATGGAGCGGCTCCTCTAGTGTCGGGCCGCCGCGCGCCCGCGCGCATCCGTTGAATTCCCCACGAACCCGAGAGTCTACGAAGGGGGCATCATGCTCCGAACGGCCCGGTCGACCGTCTGCTTGCCTGTCCTCATCGCCATCCTGCTCCCAGCCGCCGCGTGCGACATGGGCAAGTTCACGGTCGACACCACCACCAAGGTGCTGGTCCGCGCGCAGCCGGCCATCCGCCAGGAGTCGGACTACGAGATGGCGGCGCTGGCCATCCCGGCCAGCCTCAAGACGGTCGAGGGCTTCCACGTCGTCAACCCCGCGAACCGCGCCCTGACCAGGATCCTGGCCGAGGGCTACTGCCAGTACGCCAACGGCTTCGTCGAGGATGCCGGCGAGGCGGCCGAGCTGGACAAGCGGTTCGAGGAGGCGGAGGTCGACGCCCAGCGCGCGACCAAGATGTACCTGCGCTGCATGGGCTACGGCCTCGAGCTGCTCGGCGGCGACTGGTCCAAGGCCATCGCCGGCGACGTCGAGTCCTTCCGCAGGAAGGTGGAGGGGGCTGGCGCCGATCAGCGCGACGGCATGCTGTGGACCGCGATCGGTCTGGGCGGGGCCATCAACAACAACAAGGACGACATCGCGCTGGTCTCGCACCTGCCCAAGGCGCGCGCGCTGCTCGAGCGCGTGGTGGCGCTGGACGACGCCAGGAACGACCGCGATCCGGCGACGCGCGCCCTGCCCCACGTCGGACTGGGCCAGATGTCGGTGGCGATGAGCAAGGCGATGGGCGGCGACCCCGACGCGGGCGCCAAGCACTTCCACCGCGCGATGGAGCTGACCGGGAACAAATTCCTCCTGGTCCAGGTGCTGTTCGCGCGCCGGTACGCGGTGGCGGTGCAGGACAGGGCGCTCTTCCACAAGACCCTGGTCGAGGTTCTCGAGACCGATCCGGCCGTCTGGCCCGATCAGCGGCTTGCCAACGAGATCGCGCACCGCAAGGCGCGCCGTTACCTCAAGAACGAGAAGGAGTGGTTCTGATGGCGAAAAGCGCACTGTATCGCAGGTTGGGACTGGCGGCGGCGGCCGCGGCCGTGGCGGTGATCGGCGCCGCCGGGAACGCAGCGGCGGACGAGTGGCGCGTCGCCACGCTGGCGCCCGAGGGCTCGGCCTGGATGAAGATCCTCGGCCGCGGCGCCGAGGAGGTGAACAAGGCGACCGCCGGCCGCGTGACCATCAAGTACTACGCCGGCGGCGTGCAAGGCGACGAGAAGGACGTGGTGGCCAAGATGCAGGGCGGCCAGCTCGACGGCGGCGCCTTCACCACGATCGGCATGGGAATGGTGGACGAGAGCATCCGCGTGCTCGAGCTGCCCATGCTGTTCAAGAGCGTCGAGGAGATGGACTACGTCCGCGAGAAGATGTGGCCGACGTTCCAGCAGCGCTTCGAGAAGAAGGGCTACATGCTGGGCGAGCCGGGCGACGTCGGCTTCCTCTACTTCTACTCGGGCGCGCCGATCAAATCGATCGAGGACCTCACCAAGGCCAAGGTGTGGCTGTGGGGCGAGGACAAGATCGTCAAGGGCATGTTCCGCAAGCTCGGCGTCAACGGCGTGCCGATGGGCGTGCCGGACGTCCTGCCCGCGCTCAACACCGGCCGCATCAACGCCTGCTACGCCTCGCCGCTCGCGGCGGTGGCGCTGCAGTGGTACACGAAGGTCAAGTACTCCACCTCGATGCCGATGGCCTACGGCATCGGCTCCACCCTCATCCGCAAGTCGGTCTGGGACAAGATGAGCCCGGCGGACAAGCAGGCCTCGGACAAGGTCTTCAAGATCCAGGCGGAGAAGCTGCGCAAGGTGGTTCGCAAGGACAACGAGCGCGCCTTCAAGGCCATCACCCGCGCGGGTGTCACCGTGATCGAGACCCCGGCCACGATGGTCAGCCAGTTCGACAAGAGCTCGCAGGAGCTGTGGCAGGAGCTGGCCGGGAAGCTGTACAGCAAGGCGGACCTCGACCTGGTCCTCAAGTACCGCGCCGAGTTCCGGGCCAAGCAAGCCGGCAAGTGAGGCAGGGGCGCGGTTGCCAGCCCGGCCGCCAATCTCATACGATGGCGGCCCGTGGCCAGCGAATCACCCGTCGACATGGGCGAGGACGAGGAGGCGCCCGCGGGTGAACCGCGGGCCGCCGCCCTGCTCCGCCGCATCAACGAGGGCATCGGGCGGATCGAGGTCGGGATCCTCGCGCTCCTCGTCGCCGCGCTGATCGGCAGCGCGGTCTACGACATGGTCGATCCGAAGGCGACCTGGTCGGACGAGGTCGCCCGCTACGCCGTCTTCTTCGTGGCCATGGCCGGGATGGCCCTGGCCGCGCAGCGCCAGGGCATGTTCCACATGGACCTGGTGACGCGGATGTTCCCGGCCCGCCTGCGCTCCGGCCTGCGCGTCGCGACCGCGATCCTGGTCGCGATCCTGTGCGGGCTGGTCATCAAGTACGCGCTCGTGTACCGCGCCAACTCGTACAACGTGATCGAGGACTACGAGGTCATCTCGGTGGCCACCGGCTACCTCGCGCTCATCTCCGGCTTCGCCCTGGTGGCGGTGCACTTCGCCCTGCATGCCGCGGTCGAGATCGCGCACCTCGCGGCCGGCCGGGTCCCGCCCGATCCGCCGCACGGAGGCCACTAACCCGTGCTCGGCATCGGCGTCATCGTCGCGCTGGTCCTGCTCGCCCTCGGGGTCCCGATCTTCGCCGTGTTCCTGCTGCTGGCCGGATTCGGCGGCCTCGACTCGGCGCGCGGCTTCTCCGAGGACTTCGGCGGCGGGGTCCAGAATCTCTTCAGCCTGGGGACCAGCGCGATCACCGCGCCGATCCTGTCGACCATCCCGCTCTTCATCCTGGCCGGCTTCATCATGGCCGAGTCGCGGACGGCCGATCGCACGGTGCGGGTGGCGCAGGCCGCCCTCGGCTGGCTGCCGGGCGGCCTCGGCATCTGCACCATCATGGCCTGCGCGGTGTTCACCACCTTCACCGGCGCGTCGGGCGTGACCATCGTGGCGCTGGGCGGGCTGCTCATGCCGTCCCTGCTCAAGCAGCACTACCCGGAGCGGTTCTCGCTCGGGCTCCTGGCCGGCACCGGCTCGGTCGGCCTGCTCTTCCCGCCGGCGGTGCCGCTGTTCGTCTACGGGACGATCTACGGCGTGGTGGCGCAGTCGCGGGCGGCGGCCCAGGCCGGCGAGATGCAGCTCATCGACTTCGCCACCGACCGGTTCGTGTTCGCCGGCATCGTCCCCGGCCTGGTGCTCGTCACCATGCTCAGCCTGTACGTGGTGGGCGTGGCGATCGTGCGCCGCGTGCCGCGCCAGCGGTTCTCGATCGCCGAGCTGGGCAGGAGCCTGCTGGTCGCGTCGCTCGAGCTCGTCATTCCGGGGCTCATCATCGGTGGGCTGCTGGTCGGCATGCTCATCCCACAGCTCGCCTCGCTGTGCGTCCTCTACGTGCTCGTCCTCGAGGTGTTGGTCTATCGCGACCTGCCGCTGGCCAAGCTGTGGAAGGTGGTGAGGGCGTCGATGGCGCTGTCGGGCGCGATCTTCGCCATCGTCCTGTGCGCCCAGGTGTTCACCAACTACCTCATCATCGCCGAGATCCCCCAGCGCATCGTCGAGTTCATCGAGGCCCACTTCAGCGAGAAGTGGACCTTCCTGCTCGCCCTCAACGTCATGCTGCTGGTGGTCGGCATGGTGATGGACATCTTCTCCGCCATCGTGGTGGTGGTGCCGCTCATCGCACCGGCCGCCATCCGCATGGGCATCGACCCGTTCCACCTGGGCGTCATCTTCCTGCTCAACCTCGAGGTCGGCTACCTGCACCCCCCGGTGGGGCTGAACCTGTTCATCACCAGCTTCACCTTCAAGAAGCCCATCCTCGAGGTGACGATCGCAGCGCTGCCACCGCTCCTCATCATGATCGCCGCACTCATGGTGGTCACCTACGTGCCATCGCTCACGGTGGTCCCGGAAAAGGAGCGCCGCGGTACCGCGGTGGAGCTGGCGCGGAGGGTTCACGTCGCGTATCAGGAAGTAGGGGCGGTCAAGGAGTTGACCCTTCCGGGGGGCAAGGCGATGAAGGTGTCGGAGTGCGCCGCGCTCACCGATCCGACGGACAAGGAAGACTGCACAGGGCTGTTCATCGACGTCACCAAGTGCCGCAACGAGGCCGGCGGCAAGGTGGGCAGCGAGTGCGAGAAGAAGGTGATCGCCGATTTCGTGAGGCTGTCGTCGGACGACGACGAGCAAGAGGACGACGAGAAGTGGGATCTGGACGACAAGGGCGGCGGGGGCGCCGACAAAGCCGGCCCTGGGAAGGGCGAAAAGGGCGGCGCGGGCGCCGACAAGGCCGGCTCTGCCAAAGACGAAGCAGACGATGAAGCAGGCCCCGAGCCGGGCGCCGGAACCAGCGGGTCCGCCCGCGGGAAGAGCGGCGGAAAGCCGAAGTGAGCGGGCCGGAATGTCCCGGCGCAGTCCCCTGTCCATCGCCCGCGCGGTGGTCGCCACCACGCGGCCGCGCCAGTGGGTCAAGAACCTGTTCGTCGCCGCGCCGCTGGTCTTCTCCAAGAACCTGACCGATCCCGCGCTGGCCGGGCGCGCGCTCCTGGCCGTGGCCGCCTTCTGCCTGCTCTCCGGTGCCGTCTATGCCTTCAACGACGTGCGCGACGCCGAGGCCGACCGCCGCCACGTGCGCAAGCGCCTGCGCCCGATCGCGTCCGGCGCGCTCGGTGAGCGCACCGCCCTCGCCGCCGCCGCCCTGCTCGCATGCGCCGCCCTTCTCGCCTGCGCGCTTCTGTCGTGGCCCCTGGCCGCGGTGGCGGCAGGCTATCTGACGCTGAACCTTGGCTACTCGCTCGGCCTCAAGCGCATCGCCTTCCTCGACGTGCTCCTCATCGCCGGCGGCTTCCTGCTCCGCGTCTGGGCCGGCGGCCTGGCCATTCACGTGCCCGTCTCGCCCTGGCTCCTGGCCTGCACCGGCCTGCTCGCCAGCCTGCTCGGCTTCGGCAAGCGCGCCCACGAGCTCATGCAGGCCGAGGCGGCCGAGGTCGAAGCGCACCACATGCGGGCCAGCCTTGCGGGCTACCGGGTGCGCCATCTTCGCTGGGCCATGACCTTGCTGGCGCTCGCGACCAGCGCGGCCTACGCGCTCTACACCCAGGACAGACACACGGTCGCGTTCTTCGGCACCCGTTCCCTGGTCTTCACCCTTCCCTTCTGCCTCGTCGGCATCATCCGCTTCGCTCAGCTCGCCCTCTGGCGCTCGGGCGACGACAGCCCGACCGATGCGATCCTTCGCGACGTGCCCTTCCTCCTCATCCTGGCCGCCTGGGGCGCGGCCGTCCTGGCGATCATCTACCGCGCCAACGGCTGACCTCCGTCGATCGCGGGCGCGACCTCGAGTCCTTTGCGGCCGTCGTGGCGGTCATCGACTGGCGTGGGGCGCGACCTCGAGTCCTTGGCGGCCATGCCTCCGTCCGGACGGAGCTCGCCCTCGTCCCTTGCCGCTCGCGGTCGCCGGTGCCCAGGGGCCGTTTCGCTCGCGGGCGCGGGGCTGCCCCGGCTCGCCCAGGAGCAGGAGCGCTTTGATGCGCGGTTCGTCGTAGTCGAGGTCGGCGAGCGCCTGCCGGGCGGCGGCGCGGGTGGCGGGGCCGTCGCGCTCGAGGAGGGCGCAGAGCCAGTAGATGGCGCGCTGCTTCTCGAGGACCAGCTGGGTGACGTACTCGGGGCGCGGCTTCGAGCCCAAATCTCCTCCGTGACCTGTTGCATTGGATGCGGACCCATCAAGCAGGGAGCGTGCCGGGTGGAAGTGCCCGAAGACGCGCGTGCGGCGTCCGGCTCACCGGACGCTGTCCGGCCGGAACCCGGACGCCCGGACGATGCGGGACTCAGCGCGCGTTCCAGGGGCCCAGGACGGCGGCGCAGCGCGCGGCGGAGACCTCGAAGACGACGGGGTCGCTGTCGAGGCGGGCGAAGCAGCCGCCGCTCGTGGGCGCGCCTATCTGAAGGATGTGGCGCAGCGGATCGGCTGCCCCGGGCGGCGGATCGAACACCAGCTCGACAGTGCGGCGCGGCGGCGAGAGGCCGTGCACCTCTCGCGCCTCGGGCGCCGCGAAGCGCTCGGCGCGCAGGAAGCCGACGGCCTGGCGCAGCGCCTCGACCGCCGGGAGCGGCACCGCCGCGCCGGTCGACGGAGATCGCCACTCCTCCATGGTGTCTCCACGCTCGATGGCCTCGACCACGCGGCCGGCGCGGCGCGCGGTGGCGGCGCGCAGGGAGCTGGGCTCGTAGGACAGGAGATCGAGCGAGCGGAAGTGGTAGGCCGCCGGATCGAGGTGAGGGTCGGCCCAGGGGTGAAGCAGCAGCGCGACCGGCTCGCCGTCGCGGCGGGCCGCGAGCCGACCGCCCGCAGCGCGGGAGACGGTGACTCGCTCGCGAGCGCCGCCTTCGAGCTCGAGCTCGACGGTGGCGACCGGGGGCGCGTCGTCCGGGGCCGGCACCAGCGGACCCTCCGCGGCCCCGCGCCAGCGCTCGAGCCAGTCGCGGAGCGCGTCGCGTGAGGAGGCGCGCTGGACGTCGATGGTGCGGCCGCCGCGCCCGAGGTGGAGGGCGATGACGTCGCCGACCGACGCGCCGACCAGCCGGCGATCGATCAGACGGCGCGGGTCCGAGCTCGCGTCGATCAGGGTGGCGGGGAGACGCGCGCAGCCGAACCCGGCGGGCGTGTCCACCAGCGACGCGCCGCCGGTGCATGAGCCGCGCCGCGAGAGCTCGGAGCGGCCTACCCGCGCGTCGAGCGCCAGCAACCGGGTGGGCGGCTGAGCGGGCTGGCTCACGAACTGGTCGATGCGCAGCCGGTCGAGCTGATCGAGGAGGTCCTGCACGGCGGCGGGATCGGCGCGCGCAGCCCCGCCGGGCAGCTCGACCCGCCAGGGCGGACCCGACAGCACGGTCGGCGCGTCGCCCGGTCCGAGCTCGAAGCGACTGGCGCCGGCGGTGCGGCCGCGGAACGGACGGTGGTCGCGCAGGGCGTCGGCGTCGAGGTCGAGCGCGCGGGCGGCGTATCCGTCGACGAGAAAGCGGCCCGCGCGATCGGCGCGCGCCAGCCACACGCGATCGGTCGGCCCCGGAGCCCGCGCGGCGATGAGCAGCCGGATCGGCGGCGCGGCTTCCCGCTCGATGACCAGCGTGAGCCGGGCGGCCCCGATGTCGCCGTCGTCGCGGCGGATCGCGGACAGGAGCTCGATGGTGCCGAGCAGATCGCGCACGGCCGAGGGATCGGCCGGCACGGGTGCCTCGTGGGCGCCAGGCAGGCGCAGCACCCAGTGCTCGCCGGTCCCGTCGGCCCGCGGCCTCGACGCGGAGGCGGCCGGTGCCGCCACTGCCGCGGGCGATGCCGACGACGACGACGGTGACGACGGTGACGACGACGACGCTCCCGGTCCCGACGACGTTCCCGGTCCCGACAACGACGTTCCCGGTCCCGACGACGACGTTCCCGGTCCCGACGACGACGTTCCCGATCCCGACGATGCCGACCGCACCGACGCTGCCGGCGGCGACGGAAGCGGCGCGGCGCGCGAACCCGACGCCGAACCAGTGTCGCTCGCGGGCACGGCCGCGGGGGTCGCCGAGCGGCCGCCTCGTTCGAGGACGACGGCCGCTCGATCGGGCCGCTCGATCCTCAGCGCCCGCACCTTCCCGGCGTCCCACTCGGCCACGATGCGCGCGCCCGCGGCCGACTCGTGGTCGGGCCGCGCGATGTCCGCGACGAGAAGCGCCGCGAGCACGGCCCCGACCGCGCCGAGCGCCGCCACCCAGGCGCGGCTATCCACGGCGCCCCCGCATCCGCGCCGCCGAGCCGAGCGATTCGATTCGACCGCGCGCGCGCATCGGTTGGCTCCGGGCAGCCGGCGCGCCGGGGACGCAGACGCGCGGCGCGCACCTCCGCGGCGCGTCGCTCGCGACGTCAGCCACGGCGCCTCCGCCACCAGAGAAGGCCGCCCAGCGCGGCGGCCAGCAGCGGCAGGACGACGACGCACAGCGCGAACACGCCGCGGCGGGCGGCCGGGGTCATGACCAGGCGCAGGTGCTCCGGCGTCTTGGCCCCGATGTCGAGCGAGACGGTGCGGCCCGACAGCCACGCGATCGCCGACGCGACCAGCGCGTCGGCCGCGCCCAGGCCGCGGCCGACCAGCTCCGACGACGGCGAGGTCGCGCTGCCCAGCACCACGAGGCGCGCGTGGCTGGCGTCGGACTCGACCGCGACCGCCACCGCGGCCGCGCCCACCAGGTCGTCGGTGCCGGCCTCGACGTCGCGCCCGCCGAACAGCGACGCCAGATCCGTCTCGCCCCACGCCGTCGGGGAGCCGCGCACCAGCATCGTGCCGCGGCGGGCCGGGCTGCCCGGCGCCGGATCGGAGTACAGGACGGCGCGCGGGTGCTGCCACACGGTCAGGCGCCGGCCCTGGAACGCCGCGGTGATCGGGTGCGCGCCGTAGCCGGTCGCGGTCGCCCAGGCCAGCGGGACGTCGAGTGCGCCCTGCGGATCGACCACGACCGCGGCCGGCAGCGCGACGCCGTACTCGGCGAGCACGAGCTCGAGCCCGGTCGCGGCCACGACCGGCGCCCCGTCGCCCTCGGGCGGCTGGTCGGGCGCCGCCACCAGCAGACGCCCGCCCGCACCGAGGAAGCGGGCCACCGCGATCGCCGAGTCGGGGGCCAGCGGCGCCGCCGGACCGGCCACCACCAGCACGCGGCATCGCGCGGGCACGCCGCCGCGCACGTCGCCGGCGTCTTCGATCGCGAACCCGCCGCGGTCGAGGCGCTGGCCGACCTGCCCCCAGTGCGCGCGTCCCTGCTCGGCGGCGAGCGGCATCTCGCCGTGCCCGCTGGTCGCGCACACGACCGGGCGATCGGCGGCGGTGAGCTCGACCAGCGCGCGCGCGAACGCCTCCTCGGCGCGAAAGCCGGTCATGGCGCCGACCCGGTGCACGTCGCGCCCCAGCTCGGCCAGGTCGAGGAGGTCGACCCCTCGCCGGCGCCGGCCGCTGGAGAACAGGACCGCGCCGCCGTCGGCGAGGTCGCGCGGGCTCAGCGCCAGGTCACCGGCCAGCGCGGCCACCTCGTCCGGCTGGCGCGCGGGATCGAGGTCGCGGCGGGACAGCCTGGGCTGCGCGCGCTCCATGCGAGCCAGCACTCGATCGACCTCGGCGTAGATCGGCTCGAACGCCTCCACCTCGGGGCGCACCACGGTCACGGTGACCGGCTGCCGCACCTCGGCGAGCACCGCCACGGTGCGGTCGTCGAGCCGGTTGACCCTGCCGGCGCTGACGTCCCAGCCGACCGGGTGGCGGGCCGCGAGCACGTTGACCAGCGCCACCGACAGCGCGACCAGGCCGAGGCAGGCGAGCCGCCGGCGAGCCGCCGCGCGGCTGCCGCGCCCGCGCGCGGCCAGCACGACCGCGCCGGCCAGGCCGAGCGCGGCGAGGCCGGCGAACAGCGCGACGGCGTCGAGCTCGATCGCGCCGCGCGCCATGCCGTCCATGTGCCCGCGCAGGTCGAGCTGGCGGACGATGGCGGACAGGCGGCCGAGATCGCGCGAGACGTCCTCGAGCTGGCCGACCAGCAGCAGGCCGAGCAGCGCGGCGAACGAGGTCACCGCGGCCACCACCTGGCTCTCGGTGGCCGCGCTGGCGCACAGGCCCAGGGCCAGAAATCCGGCCCCGGAGAGCGCGACGCCGAGATAGGCCGACGCGATCGGGCCCAGGTCGACCTCGGTCCCGGGCGGGGCGTAGGCGGCCAGCACGACGGGATAGGCCGCGGTCGGCAGCCACAGGAGCGCGTAGAACGCGGCGGCGCCCAGCCACTTGCCGAGCACGACCTCGGCCTCGCTCACCGCGGTGGTGAGGAGCGCCTCCCACGTGCCGTGGCGCCGCTCCTCGGCCACCAGCCGCATCGTCGTCAGCGCGACCACCGCGAACAGGACCGCCCAGTAGAGGAAGGTGCCGCCGAAGTGAGTGCGCAGCACGGCGCCGTAGCCGGCCGGGCGCGACGGATCGGCCAGCACCTCGACCACCGCCCAGAACGAGAAGCCCTCGAGCGCCAGGAACAGCACCAGCACCACGTAGGCGATGGGGGCGTGGAAGGTGGCGAGGAGCTCGCGCCGCGCGATGGCGAGCACGCGCCCGGCCGACGCGGCGGCGCGCGCCCCACGTCCCGCCGGCCCGGCCGGCCCGCTCATTCCTCGCCGCCTCCGGTCGCGGCCACGAACACCTCCTCCAGCGATGCCGCGGCGCCCAGGCCGAAGCGGGCGCGCAGATCGGCCGGCCGGCCGTCGCCGGCCACGCGCCCGCGCGCGAGCACCACCAGCCGCGCGGCCACCGCCTCGAGCTCGGCCAGCGCGTGCGACGACAGCACCACCGCGCGATCGGCGGCCAGGTCGGACAGGAGCGCGCGCAGGTCGCGCACCTGGACCGGGTCGAGCCCCGAGGTCGGCTCGTCGAGCAGCAGCACGTCGGGGCGGCCGAGGAGGGCGTCGGCCAGACCGACGCGCTGGCGATACCCGCGCGACAGCCGGCCGATCAGCATGCGGCGGCGCTCGCGGGCCGACACGCGCTCGAGCACCTCGTCCACCCGGGCGGCCAGGTCGCGGCGCGCCACCCCCTTGAGCCGCGCGCGGAAGCGAAGATGCTCCTCGACCCGCAGCTCGGGATAGAGCGGCGGCCCCTCCGGCAGATAGCCGATGCGCGCCGCCGCCTCGCGCCGCCGGGCCACCGCGTCGATCCCGTCGACCCACACGGCGCCGGCGTCGGGGCGCAGGTAGCCGGACAGCACGCGCAGCGCGGTGGTCTTGCCGGCGCCGTTGGGCCCCACCAGCCCCACGACCTCCCCCCGCTCCACCGCGAAGCTCACCCGATCCAGCGCTCGGGTGGCGCCGAAGCGCTTCTCCACCTGTTCGAGTCGGATCAAGGAGTCGACATTAGTATAGGTCGCGCTGAGCGGCGACCCGGCCCCACCTGGCAGCCAGGCCGACCGCGACTCAGGCCGCCCGGCCGACAGTGGCGCTCCCCGGCCGCGGCCGTGACGCCTCCCAGGCCACCGACTCGCGCGACCGTCCCTCGCGCCAGTACCACGCCACAGGGATGACGATCGGTTGCGTTGACGTGGTCGTGGACATTGACGGCGACGGCGCCGTGGACGTGATCGCCACCGTTGTCGGTCACGTTGACGAGTCGACTCGACGCGCGGTTGCACGCGCGGACACCACGACGGGTCAACGACCATGGTGGCGCTCACCTCCACGGCGCCGTCAATGTCCATGACCACGTCGACGTCAACCTCAACCTCGACGAGGACAGCCTCCAATCAATCATTGATCTCGGTGGAAGCTGCGAGCCTCGCGCGCGACTCGCGGTCCCGGATCCCGCGCGCGAGTCGGGAATGTTTCGCCGAGGTTTCGCGCGGAGTCTCCGGCGACGACGACGCCCCCCGCGGACCACACGGCGGTCGCGACCCGCGGGGAAGCCGGCTACGCTCCGGGCGAGCCATGGCCCCCGAACTCGGCGACGAGCTGCTCTCCGATCTCCACCTGCTCGACGACGTGGTGGCCGACACGGTGCGGGCGCGCTCGGGCGAGGAGGCGCTCGATCTGGTCGAGGGCATCGAGCGCGACGCCATCGCGCTGCGCAGCGGCGAGCTCGAGGGCGGACGCGATCGCTTCGCCGGCCGCGTGGCCGCGCTCGACACGGGCGCGCTCGAGCTGGTCGGCCGCGCCTTCACCCTCCTCTTCCATCTGTTCAACGCCGCCGAGGAACAGCACCGCATCCGCATGCTGCGCCGGCGCGACCGGGCCGGCGACCCACCCGAGGGCTCCCTCGCCGCCGCCTGCGCCGAGCTGGCCCGGAGCGGCGTCCGGGCCGGCGAGATGCGCGAGCTGCTCGACCGCCTGTTCGTGATGCCGGTCCTGACCGCGCACCCGACCGAGGCGCGCCGGCGCACGGTGATCGACCTGCTGGGCCAGATCTCGGGCGCGCTCGAGGAGCTCGACGACCCGCGCCCCGGCGCCCGCGAGCGCCAGCGCACCGTGGACCGGCTGCGCGAGGTGGTGCTGGCCCTGTACGTGACCGAGGAGGCGCGCTCCGCCCGCCCGTCGGCGCGCGACGAGGTGCGGGCCGGCATGGCGATCTTCGAGACCTCGCTGTTCGAGGTCACCCCGCTCCTGTACCGCGAGCTGGAGCAGGCGCTGGCGGCGTCGTGGCCCGGCGCCGACCTCCCGGTCCGCCCGTTCCTGCGCTGGGGCACCTGGATCGGCGGCGACCGCGACGGCAACCCGTTCGTCACCTCCGACGTGACGCGCGGCGCGCTCGAGCGACAGCGCCAGCTGGTCCTGGCCCGCCACATGACCGACGTCGACGCCCTCGGCCGCGAGCTCGCGGTGTCGGCCAGCCGGACCGGCCCGATGCCCGAGCTCGAGCGCTCCCTGGCCGAGGACCGCAGCCGGCGGCCCGAGGTCACCGCGCGCGCCCGCCCGCGCGCGACCGGCGAGCTGGTCGGGCAGAAGCTGTGGTTCATGCTCGCGCGCCTGCAGGCCACCCGCGGCCGCGACGAGGGCGGCTACAGCGACGCCGCCGACTACCTGGCCGACCTCGATCTGATCGACGCCAGCCTGCGTCGCGCGCGCCTGGCCGGCCTGGCCGACGGGCGGCTGCGCGACGTGCGCCGGCGCGCGCAGGTGTTCGGCTTCCACCTCGCCACCATGGACATCCGCCAGCACTCGGCCGAGCACGAGCGCGCGGTCGCCGAGCTGCTTCGCACCGGCGGCGCCGGCGACTACACCGCGCTCCCCGAGGAGGAGCGGGCCTCGCTGCTCGCGCGCCTGCTCGAGCGCGCCGATCTGGGCGCGCCGCGCGACCGCGCCGGCCTGTCGCCGGAGACGCGCGAGCTGCTCGCCACCCTCGAGGTGGTCGGGCGGGCGCGGCGCGATCAGGGGCCCGAGGCCTGCGAGCGCTACGTCATCAGCTTCACCTCGCATCCGTCCGACGTGCTCGAGGTGCTGTTCCTGGTGCGCGCCGCGCGGCTGGCGCCCGACGAGATCCGCCCGGTGCCGCTGTTCGAGCAGCTCGAGGACCTCGAGCGCGCAGAGGCCACGGTGCGCCGGCTGCTCGAGGTGCGCCCGGTCCAGAGCGCGCTGCGCGGCGAGCTCGAGGCGATGATCGGCTACTCCGACAGCGCCAAGCAGCTGGGCTACGTGGCCAGCCAGGTGGCGCTGCGGCGCGCGCAGGAGCGGCTCGCCGCCGTGGCCGACGAGCACGGCATCCTGCTCACCGTCTTTCACGGCCGCGGCGGCGCGGTCGGGCGCGGCGGCGGCCCGGCCGGCCGCGCGATCCGCGCGCAGCCGCACCAGGCTCTGCGCGGCCGCCTGCGCGTCACCGAGCAGGGCGAGACCATCGCCGCGCGCTACGCCCGGCGCGAGATCGCGGCCCGCGACCTGGAGCAGATGGTGGGCGCCGTGCTGCTCGGCTCGCCGCCCGAGCGCCTGGCACCGGCCGGCGCCGACAGGAAGCGGGCCCAGCGCGAGGCGGTCCTGGACCGCGCGGCCGAGCTCTCGCACGCCGCCTACGGCCTCCTGCTCGCCGATCCGCACCGGCTGGCCCGCTACGCGCTGGCCGCCACGCCGCTGCAGGAGGTCGCCGAGATCCCGATCGCGTCGCGCCCGGCCGGGCGGCGCGGCGGCCTCGCGTTCGAGGAGCTGCGCGCCATCCCGTGGGTGTTCTCGTGGAACCAGAGCCGCCACGGGCTGCCCGGCTGGTTCGGCCTGGGGGCAGCGCTCGACGCGCTCGCGCGCGACTCCGGCGTCGATCACCTGCGCGCGATGTACGCCGAGTGGCCGGTGTTCTCCGCGCTCATCGACAACGCGCAGCTGGCGCTGGTGCGGAGCGACATCGAGGTGGCCGGGCACTACGCGCGCCTGGCCGACGAGGACGCGCGCGCGCTCTACGGCGTCATCCGCCGCGAGTACGAGCGCACCGTCGCGCGCGTGCTCGACACCACCGGG
>DATFRY010000562.1:0-4657 GCA_035262925.1 Kofleriaceae bacterium
GGCCGATCGGGGGATGGCGGCCCTGCCCTGGCGGGCCAGCCTGGCGGTGCGAACCGCGCGCCTGGTCTACGCGGCCATCGGCGGCCGGCTGGCCGAGCGCGGCTTCGACGCCATCGCCGGCCGCGCGGTGGTGCCGGGGCTGGCCAAGCTGGCCCTGGCCGGTCGGGCCGGCGCGGCCGCCATCGGAGAGCTGCCCGCCCGCGCCGCCCACCCGGCCGGCGCGCGCATCCCGCGCCGCCAGCTCGAGTTCGGCCCGGAGGTGACATGCCTCCCGTGACGGCGAGGACGGCGGCGGCGACGCGCACCCGGGCGGCGAGCTGGGCGGCGTGGCTCGGCCCCGCCCTGCTGGTCACCATGCTCGGCGCCGGCGAACGGGCCGCCGCCGGGCCGGAGGCCGAGCCCGACGCATCGAGTGCCGCTCGGGCCCGGCACTGCACGATCGCCGTCGAGATGAGCGGCTTCCACAGCGACAAGGGCCAGGCCCTGATCGCCGTCTTCAGCTCGCCGCGCGGCTTTCCCGACCGCACGAAGCTGGCCCTGCGGCGCGTCCCGGTCGCCATCCGCGAGCGCAAGGCGCGGGCCGTGCTGCGCGCGCTGCCGGCCGGCACCTACGCCATCGGCGTCCTGCACGACGAGGACGGCGACCACCGGATGAAGACGGGGCTGTTCGGGCGGCCGCTGGAGGGCTACGGCGCGTCGCGCGACGCGCGCGGCCGCATGGGCCCGCCGAGGTTCGACGACGCGCGCCTGACCCTGCGCCCGGGCCAGACCCTGGTGGCGCCGATCCACATGACGTACCCCTGAGCGAGGAGCCCCATCCGATGCGCGAGACGTCTGCAGAGCCGCTGGCCGACCGCAAGCAGCGCGTCCCCGGCGAGTTCGACCGGGTGGCGAGGCGATACGATCTGCTGTGCGCGCTCAACCC
Organism: Kofleriaceae bacterium; assembly: GCA_035262925.1. Taxonomy (GTDB): domain Bacteria; phylum Myxococcota_A; class Polyangia; order Haliangiales; family Haliangiaceae; genus DATFRY01. Next base: position 926 of record DATFRY010000562.1, read on the forward strand.
CGGCTATGCGAAGCACCTGGCGCTGAGCGCGCGCCGCCTGGAGCTGCCGGCCCGCGCGCGCGCGCTCGACCTGTGCTGCGGGACCGGGCTGTCCACGCGCGCGCTGGTGCGCGCCTACCCCGAGGCCGAGGTGGTCGCGCTCGACGCGTCGCGCGAGATGATCGCGCTGGCCGCGCGCAAGCCGGAGCTGGGCGCGGCCCGCTTCCTGGTCGGCGACGCGATGGACCCGGCGGCCGCCGGCGCCGCCGGCCCGTTCGACGGCGTGCTGATGGCCTACGGCATCCGCAACGTGCCCGACCCGGACCTGTGCCTGGCCCGCGTGCGCGCGCTGCTCGCCCCGGGCGGCGTGGCCTGCTTCCACGAGTACTCGGTGGCCGACTCGCGCGCGGCCCGCGCGGTGTGGAACGCGGTCGCGGCCGGCGTGATCGTCCCGCTCGGCGCCGCGGCGACCGGCTCGGGCGAGCTCTTCCGCTACCTGCGCAGGAGCGTGCTCGCCTTCGACGGCGTGCGCGCGTTCGAGGCGCGGCTCCGGCGGGCCGGCTTCGACGGCGTGACCACCCTGCCCATGGACGGGTGGCAGCGCGGCATCGTGCACTCGTTCCTGGCCCGGAGGCGGGCGTGAGCGCGCGGCCCGGGCGCGCGGTCGTGGTGGGCGGCGGCATCGCCGGGCTGGCCGCCGCCACCGTGCTGTCGGAGCGCGGCGTGCGCGTGTGCATGCTCGAGCAGGAGGCGTTCCTGGGCGGGCGCGCCGGCTCGTGGCCCGACCAGCTCGCGACCGGCGAGCGCTTCGAGATGGAGCGGGGCTTCCACGGCTTCTTCCGCCAGTACTACAACCTCCGCCGCCTCCTGCGCCGCGTCGACCCCGACCTCGCCAGCCTGGCGCCGGCCGGCGACTACCCGATCCTGGGGCCGGATGGTCAGGTCGAGTCGTTCGCCGGCCTGCCCCGCCGCGCGCCGTGGAACCTGGCCGCGCTGGCGCTGCGCACGCCGACCCTGCGCGCGCGCGATCTGCTCGGCATCCGCCCGCGGCCGGCGCTGGCCATGCTCGCCTTCGATCCCGAGGCGACCTACCGGCGCTGGGACGGGACCAGCGCGCGCGACTACCTCGACTCGCTCGGCTTCCCGCAGCGCGCGCGCCGCATGCTGTTCGATGTCTTCGCCCACTCCTTCTTCAGCGCGGAGGAGGAGCTGTCGGCCGCCGAGCTGCTCATGATGTTTCACTGGTACTTCGTGGCCAACCGCGAGGGGCTGATCTTCGACGTCGCCCGGCGGCCGATGTCGGCCGCGTTCTGGCGCCCGCTCGGCGACCGCCTGGCCGGGCTCGGCGCCGAGCTCCGGCTGGGCGCGAGGGCCGCGCGGGTGGCGCTCGCCGACGGCGCGTGGCGGGTCGAGCTCGCCGGCGGCGGCGCGGTGACGGGCGACGCGGTCGTCCTGGCCACGACGGTGTCCGCGCTCCAGCGCCTGGTCGCCGACTCGCCCGATCTCGCGCGCGACCCGGCCTGGAGCGCGCGAGTGCGCGCGCTGCCCCTCACGCGCCCCTTCGCGGTGTGGCGGCTGTGGCTCGACCGCCCGGTCGAGCCCTCGCGCGCGCCGTTCGCCGGCACGACCGGGTTCGGCCGGCTCGACAACATCTCGGTCTACGATCGCTTCCAGGGCGAGTCGCGCGAGTGGGCCGAGGCGCACCGCGGCGCGGTGGTCGAGCTCCACGCCTACGCGGTCGACGCGGAGGCCGACCCGGCCGTCCTGCGCGCCGAGCTCCTGGCCGGGCTGCACGCCCTCTACCCCGAGACCCGCGCCGCCCGGGTGCGCGATGAGCGCTTCCTCTGGCGGCAGGACTGCGCCGGCTTTCCGCCGGGGACGCACGCCGACCGGGTCGGCGTCGCCACGCCGCACGCCGGCGTCGCGCTGGCGGGAGACTTCACCCGGCTGCCGGTTCCGTGCGCGCTCATGGAGCGGGCCGCGACCTCCGGCATGATGGCGGCCAACCTGGTCCTGGCCGGCACCTGGGACGCGCCCGAGCCGATCGAGTGCCTGCAGGCGCGCGGCCTGTTCTCGCGACGGCCGCGGCGCGCGTCGCAGGAGGTGCGCGCGTGAGCCGCGCCCTGTGGACCGTCGGCCAGAAGCCGCAGGCGCCGCTCCCCGACGGAGACGGATCTCCGGACTGGGCGCAGTGCCGACCGGCGTGGATCGATCGCGCCCTGGCCCGCGCCCTCGAGCGGCCGGCCGGCGGGTGGCACGCGCTCGACGGCGCGCGCGCGATCGGCGACGGCCCGCGCCTCTACACCATCGCGGGGCGCGCGCTGGTCGCCTGGCGCGCGGCCTCGGGCGAGCTGCGGGTCGGGCCCGACCTGTGCCCGCACATGGGCGCGTCGCTCTCGCGCGGCCGCGTGGACCAGGGCGGCTGCGTGGTGTGCCCCTGGCACGGGCTCGCCCTCGGCGACCGCCCGCACGGCCGGTGGCGCCCGCTCCCCGCGATCGACGACGGCGTCCTGGCCTGGGTCAGGCTGTCGCGCGACGAGGGCGGCGACGAGGCGCCCACCGACGCGCCGATCGTCGCCACGCGCCCGCCCTCCGCGGTCGACGGCTGCATCCGGGTCGAGGCGACCTGCGCGCCGGAGGACGTGCTGGCCAACCGGCTCGACCCGTGGCACGGGGTCCACTTCCATCCCTACTCGTTCGGACGCCTGCGCGTGCTCGAGCAGGACGACGAGTCGATCACCGTGCGCGTGGTCTACCGCGTGCTCGGCCGCATCGGCGTCGAGGTCGACGCGCGCTTCCACTGCCCCGACCGCCGCACCATCGCGATGACGATCGTCGACGGCGAGGGGGCCGGCTCCGTGGTCGAGACCCACGCCACCCCGCTGGGCCCCGGCCGCACCGCGATCATCGAGGCGACCCTGGCGACATCGAGCCGGCCCGGCTTCTGGTTGGCGCGCCGGTCCTCGCGCCTGCTGCGCCCGCTCATCGAGCGCGCCGCGCACCGCCTGTGGCGCGACGACGCGGCCTACGCCGAGCGCCGCTACCTGGTCCGCGGCCGGAACGGCGAGTCCGTCTGAGCCTCGCGTTTCGCCCGGTTTCCGGTGGCCTGACCGAACGCCACCGGTGCTAGCGTCCACCAACCTATCGCCATGACCCGACCCTCTATGCTCGCCTCGGCCCTGGCCCTGGCCGCCGCTGTCGCCGCGGGCGCGCCGGCGGGCGCGCGGCCCATCGCGCCGCCCGCCCCCGAGCCGGTGCTCGACCCGGCCAGCCGCACCGCCCTCGCGCACCTCCCGTTCGACACCGCGCTGGTCGCGTCCATCCACGTGGCCGACGCGCGCCAGACGCCGATCGGCCGCCGGGTGCTGGCGGCGCTCGAGCGCGACCGCGCCATCGAGGAGGTGGCGGCCGATCTGCGCAAGCAGGTCGGCTTCGACTACCGTCGCGACCTCGAGCGCGTGTGGCTGGCGATGCCGTCGGCCGCGCTCGACGGCGGCGACCAGGTCGCCTTCCTCGCGCGCCTGACCATCGATCAGGAGCGGTTCGTCAAGTGGCTGCGCCACCAGCGCGGCCGCGACCTGGCCGAGCGGAGGACCGGCGCGGTCACCTACTACGTGGCCGGCGACACCGCGTGGGCGTTCCTCGACCGCGAGCACATGCTGATCGCGCACACGAGCTACGTCGAGCAGGTCCTCGCGGTCGCGGCCGGCCGCAAGCACAGCGCGGCGGCCAACCGGCCGCTGGTGCTGGTCG
>DATFRY010000563.1:0-2284 GCA_035262925.1 Kofleriaceae bacterium
ACCGCGATCGGGATGCGCTGGATGTTGGACTGGGCGGGCGCGGCGCTCGGCTTTCCGGCGGCGCCCGCCTGGTCGGCGCCCGCCTGGTCGGGGCTGGCCGCGGCCGCTCCGGCCGCGCCGCCGGTGGCAGCCTCCTGTGCCTTGCCGTCCTCGCAAGCCGAAAGGGCCAGCGCCAGAGCGAGAACCGTCATCCCGCGCATCGTCGCTCCTCCCGCAGAGGAGCCCACCTTATCACGAGGCCCGCGCCGATGCCGGCCGGGAGGCGGACTCGTCGAGCGTGAACCGCGGCGTCGCGAAGCGCGCGAAGTGCTGACCCGGAGACGAGGTGCGGCGTGAGCCGACCCTTCGCGTTCCGTGAATCGCGGCCGCCCGGCCTCGGGTCGGTCCCCTTCGCGGGCTTCGCGATGGCGCGGTTCGCCTGCGACCTGGCCGGCCGGCGCCCCATCGCGCGTGGGCTGCGGCGGCCCTGGCCGCGGTTCGCGCCTCCACGGCCATGCGCGCGGGCGTCGTGACCGCGGCCGGGCGCCGGCGACGAATCGGGCGCGGGCCTCCAGGGGTGCGGGTGCGACTCAGAAGGTCCGCACCGCGGCGACCAGCTGGGCCGAGGCGTCGCGCATGGTCTCGATCTCCTGCTCGCGCGCGCGGCGGTCGGCCACGGCGGTGTACGGGGCGAAGGCCTGGCGCGACGTGCGGATGCGGTTGAGGCGGACCAGCTCGTGCTCGCGGAAGCCGTCGCGGCTGCCGGGTGGGATGCGATAGGCGATGAACTCCTCGATCAGGCGGCGCGCCTCGGCGCCGCCGTCGGCGAGCAGCTGGTTGCCGTCGCCGTCCTCGGCCGCCTCGTCCCACAGCGCGAACAGGACGCGGCGCCGGACCTCCGGCGACCACGCGCGCCGGCGCCATACCGAGTCGAGGTAGCGCGGCAGGTCGTCGAGCGCGCGCTGCATGACCATCTCGTCCCACGCCCGGCGCATCGCCATGCGCTCGTCGAACGTGTCCTCCATGAGGCGCAGCTTCTCGGCCTGGTAGGGGTCCTGATCCATGGCGCGCATCGCCTCGTCGGTGGTGTCGAACGACACGATCGCGATCAGGCCGGCGACGGGATCGAAGCCGGCCCATTCGCCGACGCGCTCGCTGTCGAAGTGGATGGTGCCGTCGGCGTGGACCTCGGCGTCGAACCGGCCCGTGCCGAGCCCGAAGCCGATGGTCGGCTCGAGCGGCGCGTTGCGGCTGGGCGGCGGCAAGGTCGGCATCGGCGACGGCAGCGCGTACGGGATGGGGGGAACCGCATGCTGCGTGGGCAGGTGGCCGCCCGGCGGCACGAGGCCGGGCGGCTGGGCGGATGCCACCGAGAAGGGGAGGAGAAGGGCGAGCGAGGTGAGGCCGAGGGCCGCGGTGCGCTGTCGGTTTGCCACGCCGGGCGTCACTGCAAGCAGGACGCCCGGCGCGCAAGCAAGCGACAGCGCGGGGCGCCGCGCCGCGCATGGCCGCCGGCTGTGGCGCGCCGACGACAGCGCAGGCCGGAGCCTTTTCACACTCCGCGCACGGCGCGATCTCGTGGAATAAAACGCCGGCGATCGGCGATCGGCGACCGGCGATCGCGGCCAGAGACGCGATCCGGTCTCTGGCCTCGCCCGCATCGCGCGCAGCCAGGTCGAGCGCAGACGAGAAGGCCGTCGCCGACGCCACCCGGCGCAGCGCGTCCGCGGATCCACGGGCACGCGTCCCACCGCGAGCACGCATCGACGAACGGGACGAAGCGCGGCCGCCCGGCCCGGCGCGGCGGGCGCGCCCGCGCCGCCAGCATGTTCGGCGCAGCCGACCCCGACGCCACCGCTCGCCGGTTCTCCGCCGAGCGGAGGACACGGAGCCCGGCCCCCTCGCCGGGACCGCTTCAGAGGACGCCCGCGAGGAGCAGCGCGGCGACGGCGGCGGCGGCGGCGATGCGCCACCAGCCGAAGACGCCGAGCCCGCGCTGGTTCAGCCAGGTGACCATCCAGCGCACGGCGACGATGGCGGAGATGCACGCGACCGCGAAGCCGACGACCAGGTCGAGCTTGCCGTAGGCGTGGAGCATGGCCGATCCGCTCTGGAGCGCCTTGTATGCGGTCGCCGCGCCGAGGGTGAGGAGGCCGAGCAGAAACGAGAACTCGACCGCCGCGGTCAGGGACAGTCCGGCCGCGACGCCGCCGAGGATGGTGGCCAGGCTGCGGCTAACGCCCGGCCAGAGCGCGGCGCACTGCGCGAGGCCGATGATGAGCGCGATGCGGAGCGTCACGTCCTC
>DATFRY010000564.1:0-3333 GCA_035262925.1 Kofleriaceae bacterium
GCAGCACGACGTGATAGGCGACGCCGTTCTCGAGGCCGGTGGCGGAGACGCTGCTGGCGGTGCCCTCCGCCTGCCCGCACAGGTACGACGGGTCGAGGGTGTCGAGGCCGCCGGGCAGGCCGGTCACGCACGGGGCGTCCGGCGCGCTGCCGCCGCCGCCGCCGGAGCCGCCGTCCTCGCCCGCGCCCGCGTCGGCGCCGCTTCCGGCGTCGAGGCCGCCGTCGGGACCGCCCACGATGCGCTCGGCGCTGCCCGGGGCGCGCGGACACACGCCGTCGGCGTCCGAGCCGCAGGCCTGCTGCGAGGTCCAGTACTCGGGATCGTGACTGCCGAAGCCGGTCTTGTTGGTCGGGTCATCGACGCGCGCGCACAGGAGCTGGTAGAAGCGGATGTCGTCCTTGCGCGAGTCCGGGGGGTCGAAGTCGACCACGACGCGGCCCTCCGAGCCGCGCGCCGAGATGCCGAGCGGCTCGGGCGGCGGCTGCGTGTCGGTCAGGATCGAGAGGCTGTTCTGGTAGTCGGTCCCCTCGTCGAAGCCGTCGCTGGACACGTCCACGATGGAGTAGACCAGCCGATCCTCGTCGTCCGAGCGATTGCAGGCGGCGCCGAGACTGCTCGGCCCCACCAGATTGCGCACCGAGACCTGAGGATGCTTGACGGTGGTGAACAGGTCCTGGACCTGCCCGATGCCGGCGTCCATGATCTCGATGCACTGATTGTCCCGCTGGTCGGTGTCCTTCACCGCGCAGCCGGTGCCGGTCCAGAGGTCCACCGGCTCGCTGGCGCCGTCGGCGCTCGACACCGTAGGGTCGAGCTTGGTCTCGACCTGGAACTTCACGGCGTCGCCGCACGAGCAGTTGCCCAGGTTCATGAAATCGAGGATGACCTGCTCGTTGGTCTCGATCTGGAAGTCCTCGCCGTCATCCTTGGGCAGCTCGAGCCTCATGGCGATCTTCGAACCGCCGAGGAGGTTGGAACCTCCTCCCGAGCCGCCGTCCTGCGCCATGGCGGGGGGCGCGCCCGGCGCGGCCAGCGCGGCCAGCGCTGCGGCGAGGGACCAAAGGACGGGAGAGCGCAGATCGGGGCGCGGAAGCTGCGGCATCGTGCTCTCGGGTGCGAGGTGCAAGCTCGGTGCCGCGGCGGACCGGCCCAAGCCAGGAAAAGCACTATCATGCGACCCGCGTCGCGGCAACCAGGTTGCCCTTTTGGCGAGGGCGCCTCGGCCGCTCTGCCAAAACGTCAAGATCAGGCGTCGGGCCGCCGCGCCCTGCGCCGCGGCGCAGCGCGAAGCGCCTGATCGATGGCCGCGGCCAGCTGACGGGCCTGCTCGCGGGAGCGCGTGGCCGACGGGTCGCCGTACTCGGCGGCGTAGTAGAGCTCGGTCAGCTCCTCGAGCGCGGCGGCTCCCGGCGCGCCTCCCCGCGAGAGCGCGCGGGCGTGCTCGCGCGGAGTGGCCGACGGCGGGCGCGGCCAGCCGCGGCGGGCGAGCCCGCGCAGCGCCCCGAGGTAGAGCGCGGCGACCGGGTCGCGATCGCGGCGCGCGTGCGCGGTCGGGCTGCGGGCCGCGCGCCGGCGGCGGCGGCGCCATGCGAGCGCCGCCGCGGCCACGGCCAGGCCGCCGACCACGGCGCCGCCGACGGGCGCGCGGTGGCGATCGGACCAGCTGCGCACCCCGCGCCAGCGCGTGCCCATCGCGTCGCTCGCGCCGCCGCGGAACAGCTGGCCGATGCTCTTGAAGAAGCCGAGCTGCTGCTCGAGGTCGTACTCGATCACCCACTTGAACCACTTGAAGCGCAGCGTGTCGGTGAGCCGGCGCAGGCGGTCGAGCAGGCTGTCGCCGCGCCGGACCAGCTGTCCGGCCGACGCCGGCGTCGGGTCGAAGGTCACCCAGCCCTGGCCGGAGAAGTAGACCTCGACCCAGGAGTGGGCGTCGCCGGCGCGCACCGCGATGTAGTCGTCGTACTCGTTCCACTCGCCGCCCAGGAAGCCGTTGACGTTGCGCGACGGGACGCCCACCGCGCGCAGGAGCACCGTCATGGCCGACGCGAAGTACTCGCAGTGCCCCTTCCTGCGCTCGAACAGGAAGAAGTCGATCGGCTCGCGGCCGCGCGGCGACTCCATCTCGAGCGTGTAGGACAGGTTGCGCCGCAGGTAGCGCTCGATGGCGACCGCCCTGTCGTATTCAGTGGTCGCGCCGCGAACGATCTCCTCGGCGAGGGCGCGCACGCGCGGCGTGATCTCGGGCGGCAGCTGCAAGTAGACCTGGTAGCCGGGCGGCAGCACCGACGGGGCGCGGCGCAGCGCGTCGGCCGGCGGCGGCGCGAGCCGCGACAGCACGGTGTACCGGATGCCGGTCGAGTGGCCGTGGCGGATCTCGTCGTTGCGCTCGTCGCGCGGCCGCTCGCCGTAGCTTGAGCCGACCCGGAAGGCGGCCGGCATCGACGCGCCGAACAGGACGTCGTAGCCGAGCGGCTCGAGGTAGATCTCCTGGCGCATGGCGTCGATCGTGCCGTCGCCGAGCAGAGCCGCGTCGTCCACCTCGGGTCGGTCGCGATCGTAGAGCAGCGTGTGCGTCACGGTCAGGCCGGACACGGCGATGCGCTTGGCGGTCAGGGGCGCGTGGTTCGAGCGCCGCCACTCGCCGCGCGCGTAGTTGTCGAAGGCGACCCCGCGCCAGTGCAAGGACGAGGTCTCGCGCCCCGACAGCGGCGCGCCCAGCTCGACGCGCATCACCACGGTGTCGTCGTCCTTGATGACGCCGTGGCCGCCGAGCCTGACGTCGTCGCTGAAGCCGGCCATGTTCACGCCGGAGCGCGCCTTGCTGAAGAACAGGCCGAAGCCGATGCGCGGGATGACCAGGAACAGCGCCGCGGCGCTGGCGAACACGACCAGCGAGATCGCCCCGGTGCCGGCGAAGAAGCGCGCACCGACGACCCGGCGCGAGGAGAGCAGGCGGTGGCCGGCGGCCGGGGGCAGCGCCGTCCCCGCGCGGCCTCCCGCCGCGCCTGCGCCCGCCGCGCCGCCCAGGTAGTTCTCCTCCACCTCGCGCCGGAGGTGCAGGAGGATGAGCGCCCACGTCGAGGTCAGGACGTAGCCGAGGAAGAAGATGCCGAAGCTGATCTCGCCGTTCAGCGCGGTGCCGGCCACGACCATGAGGAAGGAGAGGACGTAGACTTGCTGGTAGTCCTTGCTCGAGCGGCGGCCGAACAGCTTGGCGACCAGGAGGAAGAGGAGCAGCTCGGCGCCGGTGACGACCAGGTCGCCGCCGGTCAGGAACGCCAGCACCGCGTACCCGAAGGCGACCAGGCCGAGCCCGGTGAACAGCCAGCTCCA
>DATFRY010000565.1:0-14996 GCA_035262925.1 Kofleriaceae bacterium
GCCGGAAGGAGTCGTCGAGGAGCGGCAACCCGGCCAGGCTGTGCGCGACCCGCACCTTCTCGCGCGCCGGCCCCAGCCCGACCCCGATGCGCCACGACAGCCAGTGCGCGCACGACAATGCGCCCTGCCGGTGCCATCCGCCGGCGAGATCGAACGTGCGGATGAGGGTGAGCAGCCGGTGCGTGGCCGCGTCGATGTGCGCGGCGGTCACGGCGATGTCATCGGCCAGGGCGTCGATCTCCGTCGGTGACAGCGAGAGAGCCGCTGCTCCATGCTCCATGCTCTCTTCCTTAACATGGAGTTTTTCGACTCGCGGAGAGGCGCTGTGGGCCGCTGCGAGGCATGGGGGCCGGATTTTTTCGCCCCGCCCGGTCGATCGGTCCTCGTCGGCCAGCAGGGCGCGCCACGCGCGATGTGAGGCGGCGATGGGCGAGGCGCCGACAACGTGCCCCTGAGTCGCTGTCAACCATGATCGACAGCCATGCAAAGAAACTGGCAGTCTCGCTTCTCGCGAAACCTCGAGCGAGGACCGCCGGTGTCGCCGGCGACACCGATGGGCGGCGGGCGACCGACGGTCTTGCCGGCCGCGTCCTCGACGACCGGCACGACGACGACCGGCCCGCCTGCGGCCGCGATGCTCGGCAGGCCCGGTCCGCTCGGCGTCGACGACGATGTCCCCGCCGGTCGAGGCCCGACCCGGCATCAGCCGCGGCGCAGCGCCTCGATGGCCGCGTCGAGGGATTGCCCGCGCGCGGGCAGCTCGGCCCACAGATCGCCGACGGCGGCGATGCGGGCGGCCATGCCGCGCAGGTCGAACGAGCGCGGGCCGACCTCGCCGCGCTCGATCTCGTGCCACGTGCAGGGGGCCGACACCGGCGCGCCCGGGCGCGGGCGCACGGCGTAGGTCGCCGCGAAGGTGGCGCCGTAGCCGTTGCGGCCGGTGTCGATGAGGATGCGGCCGCCGCGGTCGACCTTGAGAAACTCCTGGGTGAAGACGCTCGGATTTCGGGCGACCAGGACCTTGCCGGCGGCGTGGGCGAACCCCGCGACGTCGCCCTGGTCCAGGCGCGGCGCGAGCGGCACCGCGATGTGAAAGCCCTTGGAGCCGGTCGTCTTCACCCAGCACTCCAGGCCCAGCTCGGCCAGGAGATCGCGGACCGCGAGCGCGGCGCCGCGCAGCGCCTCGGGATCGTCGCGCGACGGGTCGAGGTCGAACAGGCAAAGGTCGGGCAGGTGGAGCTCGGGCGCGCGCGCGGTCCATACGTGCGGCGTGATGCAGTTCTGGTTGGCGAGCCACAGGAGGGCGCGCTCGTCGTTGACCAGCGGGTAGTGCACGGTGCCGCCCTTCTTGGGCGCGGCCACGCGCTCGAGCCAGGCGGGGAAGCCCTTCGCCAGGTCCTTGTGCATGAAGCCCTTCTCGCCGATGCCGCGCGGATACCGCTCCATGGTGATCGGGCGCGCGCGCAGGTGCGGCACCATGAGCGGCGCGATCGCCTCGTAGTAGGCGGCGAGCTCCCCCTTGCTGATCCCGTCGTCGGGGAACAGCACCTTCTCGGGGTGGCTGATCGTGACCGTCGCGACCGGCTTCTTCATGTCAGCGGCTCTCCCGCGTGACCTCGCGCGCCGCCTTGTCGTCGCGCAGCCCGAGCAGGCGCGGGTGTCGCAGCTTGCCGTGCACCGTCCACTCGATGAAGGCCACCTGCACCACGATCTCGGGCCGCGCCCAGTGCGCGCGCAGGCGCGGCAGGCCGGTGCCGCGGGTGAAGGGCGGCCGGTCGATCTCGAGCGCGTCGAGGCGCCCGCGCAGCTCGAGCAGGAGCCTGGTGTCGAAGCCGGTGCCGACGCGGCCGGCGAACACCAGGTCGTCGCCGTCGAAGTATCCGACCAGGAGGGCGCCCAGGCCGACGCGCCCGCCCTGCGGGTCGGTGAACCCGCCGACCACCAGCTCCTGGGTCGCCTCGACCTTCATCTTCACCCAGTGCGGCGAGCGGCGCGGCTCGTACGGCGAGCCGAGCCGCTTGGCGATGACCCCCTCCCAGCCCTCGGCGCGCGCGCGCTCCCACGGCCGCTCCTCGTGGAGGAGCGGCACGCGCTCGAGCGGGGCTGCGAGCGGCAGCCCGGCCAGCAGGGCGCGGCGCTGCTCGAGCGGCAGCGCGCGCAGGTCGCGGCCGTCGAGCCACAGGAGGTCGAACACGTGGTAGGCGGCCGCGCCGCCCTCTCCGCGCCACACGCCGGTGGCCTCGCCGTCGAGGATCGCGTCGCCCGCCGGCAAGGCGCGCACCGCGGCCGCCACCGACGGATACGACCGGTCCCGAGGCAGCCGGTTGCGCGAGAGCAATCGGACCTCGTCGCCTCGCTTGAACGCGAGCAGGCGGATGCCGTCGAGCTTGCGCTCGAAGGTCCACTCGGGCCCGGTGAAGCGCTCGTGCGTGAGCGTCGCGGCCATCGGATCGACCCACTCGGGAAAGGGCGGGGGCGCGGTCACGGCAGGTCACGTCGCGTCGCGTCGGGTCGCGTCGAGCGGCGAGGCGCGGGCATCACGCCAGACCGGTCAACCGCTCGGACAGCTCGCGGAGGCGCCGGCGCGCGCGAGTGTCGAGCGCCTGCGGGTCGGGCTCGGCCTCCTCGATGCCGTCGAAGTAGCGGCCGGTCGCGGCATCGAGCGCTTCATCGGTCACCAGGCGGATGGTCGCGGCGACGCCTTCCGCCAGGGTGCTCGTGGGAGCCGGCACGATCTTGGTCGGCATGTACGTCGCGGGGTGGAGCGCGTTGACGGTCACGCCCGAGCCCGCGAGTTTCTCGGCCAGATCGATCGCGAAGAGGATCTGCGCCAGCTTGCTCTGCCGGTACGCGCGGACGCCGCTGTAACCGCGCTCGAGCATGACGTCGTCGAAGTCGATCGCCTGCTGGCCGGCCGAGCTGACGTGGACGATGCGCGCCGGGGCGGACTCCACCAGCCGGGCCATGAGCAGCCGGGTCATGAGAAAAGGCGCGAGGTAATTGACGGCGAAGCGGAGCTCGTGCCCGTCAACGCTCGTCATGCGCGCCTCGCCGCCCGGGACGCGGCTGCCGATGCCGGCGTTGTTGACCAGCGCGTGCAGGCGCGGCTCGCCGGCCAGGACCTGCTCGGCCATCGCGCGCACCTCGGCCAGGGACGCGAGGTCGGCCCGGTACCCCCGCACCGCGGCTCCCTTCGCGACATCGCGCACCTCGTCGACCGTTCGCGCGATGCGGCCGGCGTCGCGCCCGTGCACCAGCACCGTCGCGCCGCGGCGGGCCAGCTCGATCGCGACCCCCTTGCCGTGCCCGTCGGTCGCGCCGGTGACCAGGATGACCTGCTCGCGGATGGGGGTCATGACCAAGCTTGCCCGGGCCGCGCGGCCGCGGCCAGCCCTGCGCTCAGCGGGAGTGACCTCGCGTCGGGGCGTCGGGGCGGTCGGGGCGGGCGGGGCGCCGCGCTTGTCCCAAAAATTGCGCCGCCGGCTGAACTCGTTCGAGGATCGCCCGATGACCGGGGAGGGTCTCAAGCGATTCGCAACGGGCGGCAGGAGCCGGACGCAGCGGCTGGACGACCAGGCGCCGGTGTTCCTGGCCGCCGAGCGCCCGGTCGACGTCGTCCTTCTGGCCGCGCTGCTCGGCCTGCTCGCGCTCGGCACCATCGAGGTGTACAGCTCGAGCGCGGTCTACGCGCTCAAGCGCTCGGGCGACGGCGCCTACTTCCTCAAGCGCCAGCTCGGCTGGCTGTCGATCGGCTTGCTCGCGCTGTGGGCCGGCGTGGCGACCGACCACCGCTGGCTCAGGCGGCGCGCCCACTGGCTGCTGCTGGCCGGCGTCGGGGCGCTGGTGGCCGTCCTGTTCGCCGGCGCGACCATCAACGGAGCCCGGCGCTGGTTCGTGGTCGGTCCGATGTCGCTGCAGCCGGTCGAGTTCGCCAAGCTCGCGCTGGTCTCCTACCTGGCGCGCAGCCTCACCCGCAAGGCCGACCGCGTGAAGATCTTCACGGTCGGGTTCGTCCCGCACCTCGTGGTGTGCGCCGTGATGATGGCGCTCCTCCTCAAGCAGCCGGACCTGGGCTCGTGCCTCATCCTGGGCGCGACCACCCTGACCATGCTGTTCGTGGCCGGCACCCGGTCGTCGTACATCCTGCTCGCGGTCCTGGCCAGCGCGCCGGTGGTCTATCACTTCGTGGTCGGAACGCCGTGGCGCATGCAGCGCTTCCTGGCCTACTTCAACCCGGAGGCGTTCTCCGACGGCGTCGCCTACCAGATCATCCAGGCCCGCATCGCGGTCGGCTCGGGCGGGGCGACCGGGATGGGCCTGGGGGAAGGACGCCAGCAGCTGGGCTACATGCCCGAGGGCCACAGCGACTTCATCATGGCGTCGCTCGGCGAGGAGCTCGGCTTCGTCGGCCTGCTCCTGGTGCTGGCCCTGTTCGCGATCGTCGTGTGGCGCGGCGGCCGCGCCGCGCTGGCCGCGCGCGAGCCGTTCGGCGCCTACCTCGCCTTCGGCATCACGCTCGGCTTCGCGCTGCAAGCGCTGGTCAACTTCGGCGTGGTGCTCGGCGTGCTTCCCGCCAAGGGCATCACCTTGCCGTTCGTCAGCTACGGCGGCAGCTCGCTCATCATGTCGATGTACCTGGCCGGCATCGTGCTCAACGTGGGGCGCGCCGGGCCGCCGAGCGCTGTGCGCCGCCGCGAGCTGGTGAACCTCATCGGCGCCCGCCGCCGCAAGCGCCGCGCGGTGGTCGCCTGCACCCGCGCCAGCGCCGGCGTGGGATGAAAGGCCCGCGGCGCCCCGTTCATATAATGATATGGACGGCGCCGGGTCGACCGCGCAGGGTATCTCCCATGAAGGCCGCGACATGCGCCTGATCATCGCCGGAGGCGGCACGGGCGGGCACCTGTTCCCCGGTGTGGCCCTGGCGGAGGAGCTGCGCAGCCGCGACCCGGCGTCGGCGGTGCGCTTCGTCGGCACCGCGCGCGGCATCGAGGCGCGCGTCCTGCCCGAGCTGGGGTGGGAGCTGGTCCTCATCGAGGTGTCCGGCCTCAAGACCGTCGGCGCGACCGGCGCGCTGCGCGGCCTGGTGCGCCTGCCGCGCGCCCTGTGGCAGGCGCGGCGGGTGGTGCGCGACTTCGATCCCGACGTGGTGGTGGGCGTGGGCGGCTACGCGTCGGGGCCGGTCGTGCTGATGGCGCGCCTCATGGGGGTGAAGACCGCCATCCTCGAGCAGAACTCGCTGCCCGGGCTGGCCAACAAGATCCTCGGCCGCTTCGTGCACGCCGTGTTCCTCGCCTTCGCCGAGACCCGCCGCTTCTTCAAGCCGGGCAAGATCCTCATGACCGGGAACCCGATCCGGCGCGACATCCTGCTGGCGCTGCAGGCGTCGTCGCCGGCGTCGGCCTCGGCGTCGGCGTCCGCATCGTCGGGGCCGGCGTCGGGGTCCGCGGGCGCCGCGGAGCCGCTGCGCCTGTTCGCGTTCGGCGGCTCGCAGGGGGCCGCCGCGCTCAACCAGATCGTGGCCGACGCGGCGGGCCTCCTGAGCGCGCGCGGCGTGGGCGTCGATGTCGTCCACCAGACCGGCGAGGCCCACCTCGAGGCCACGCGCGCCCGCTACCAGGCGGCGGGCGCGAGCGCGGACCTGCGCCCCTTCATCAAGGACATGGCCGCCGAGTACCGGCGCGCCGACCTGGTCATCGCGCGGGCGGGGGCGACCACGGTGGCCGAGCTCGGCGTGGTGGGCCGCCCGGCCATCCTGGTGCCGTATCCGTTCGCGGCGGATAATCACCAGGAGATCAATGCGCGCGAGATGGCGGACGCCGGAGCGGCGCTCATGTTCAGGCAATCGGAGCTCTCGCCGGAGGTGCTGGCCGACGCGGTGGCCGATCTGGCCGCCCACCGCGAGCGCCTCGCCCACATGGGATCTGCTATGAAGGCGCTCGGAAAGCCCGGGGCCGCGGCCGCGATCCTCGACTGGTGCAGCTCCGGCGGGCCCGCGCACAGGTAGCTGGAAGAGAAGCCGACATGTTCCGCAAGAAGGACACGGTGGTCCACTTCGTCGGCATCGGCGGCATGGGCATGTGCGGGATCGCCGAGGTGCTGGCCAACATGGGCTACGCCGTGACCGGCTCCGACGTCGCGCCCAGCGAGATCACGCGCCACCTGGAGGCGGCCGGCTGCGTGGTGAGCTACGGCCACCGCGCGGCCAACCTGGGCAAGGCCGACGTCGTGGTCGTGTCGTCGGCCATCAGGGGCTACAACCCGGAGGTCGAGGCGGCGCGGGCGCGCCTCATCCCGGTGGTCCCGCGCGCCGAGATGCTGGGCGAGCTCATGCGCATGAAGTTCGGCATCGCGGTGGCCGGCGCACACGGCAAGACCACGACCACGACGATGATCGCCGCGGTCATGATGGCGGCCGGGCTGGACCCCACCGCGGTCATCGGCGGGCGGGTCAACTCGCTCGGCCTGGCCAACGCGCGCTGGGGCAAGTCGGAGTATCTGGTGGCCGAGGCCGACGAGTCGGACGGCTCGTTCCTCAAGCTGGCGCCCACCGTCGCGGTGGTGACCAACATGGACGCCGAGCACCTCGATCACTACGCCACCCTCGACAACATCAAGCGCGCGTTCGTCGACTTCATCAACCGCGTGCCGTTCTACGGCCTCGCCGTCCTGTGCGCGGACAACGCCGTCGTGCAGTCGATCCTGCCCGACGTCAACAAGCGCTTCGTGACCTACGGGCTGGGCAACCAGGCCCACTACCGCGCCCGCCACGTGCGCTACGAGGGCCTCCGCACCAGATTCGTGGCCTGGCGCCGCGACGAGGAGCTGGGCGAGATCACCATCTCGCTGCCCGGCGTGCACAACGTGCTCAACTCGCTGGCCGTCCTGGCCGTGTGCGAGCACCTCAAGGTCCCGTTCGCCACCATCGCCCGGGGCCTCGGCGAGTTCGAGGGCATCCAGCGCCGCTTCACCATCCGCGGCGAGGTCGGCGGCATCACGATCGTCGACGACTTCGGCCACCACCCGGCCGAGGTGCGGGCGACCCTGTCGGGCGCGCGGGTCGGCTTCCCGGGCCGGCGCATCGTCGCCGCCTTCCAGCCCCACCGCTACACGCGCACGCGCGACCAGTTCGACGAGTTCAGCCGCGCCTTCGCCGACTGCGACGTGCTGCTCCTGTGCGACGTGTTCGCCGCCGGCGAGGAGCCGATCGCCGGCGCCACCTCGGCCGCGCTGGCCAGGGCGATCGAGAAGAGCGGCCACCCCAGCGTCAGGTACATCCCGCGCCGCGAGGACCTCGCCCCCACTCTCGGCCAGCTCCTGGAGCGCGGCGACATGCTCATCACGCTGGGCGCCGGCGACATCCAGCTCACCTGCAACGAGGTGATCGAGCTCCTGGAGGCGACGCGCGAGCCGGCGGTGATCAAGAACCTGGCGCGGCGTTGAGCCGGGCCGGAGGCAGAGTCAGAGTCGAGGAGTCCGTGTCCGCGCCCGCGCCCGCACCGCCCCCATCGCTGCTCGCCGACGACGACCGCGCGCTCCTGGCCGGCCTGGCCGGGGCCCACGTGGCGTTCGACGAGCCGATGAGCCGCCACACCACGCTGCGGATCGGCGGCCCGGCCGACGCCTGGTTCGCGCCGGCCGCCATCGACGAGCTCCGCGCCGTGGTGACGGCGTGCGCGGCGCGCCGCATCCCGATGGTCGCGGTGGGGGGAGGCTCCAACCTGCTCGTGCGCGACGGCGGCATCCGCGGCGTCGCGGTCGCCACCCGCCAGCTGCGCGGGCTCGAGCGCCTGGGCCCGACGGCGGTGCGCGTGGAGGCGGGGGTGTCGACCGGCAAGCTCCTGGCCAGCGCGACCGGCTGGGAGCTGGGCGGCCTCGAGTTCCTGGGCGGGGTGCCCGGCTCGGTGGGCGGCGGCCTCATCATGAACGCCGGCACCTACCTCGGCGAGTTCAAGGACGTCACCACCCAGGTGGCGTCGGTGCGCCTGGCCGACGGCGAGCTGGTCAGGCGCGAGGCGGCCGCCTGCGGCTTCGTCTATCGCGGCTCGGCGCTGCCGCCCGACGAGGTGGTGGTCGAGGGGCGCCTGGCGCTGCGCCCGCGCCCGCGCGCCGAGATCGAGGAGGAGGTGCGCGGCCTGCGCGACCGCCGCCGCGAGCGCGAGCCCCAGCGCGTGTCGAACGCCGGCTCGGTGTTCAAGAACCCGGCCGGCGACTTCGCCGGGCGCCTCATCGAGGCGGCCGGGCTCAAGGGCACGCGGGTGGGCGGCGCCGAGTGCTCGCCGGTCCACGCCAACTGGTTCGTCAACACGGGCGGCGCCACGGCCGCCGACATGTTCGAGCTCATCCGCATCGCGCGCGCGCGGGTCGCGGAGGTCCACGGCGTCGAGCTCGACCTCGAATGGAAGGTCATCGGTGACGACTGAACGGATTCACGCGATCATCCACGGCCGCGTCGGCGTGATCATGGGCGGGCAGTCCAGCGAGCGCGAGGTGTCGCTCGAGTCGGGCGCCGGCGTGGTGGCCGCGCTGCGCGGCCGCGGCCACGACGTGGTCGGCATCGACTGGGCGGAGGGCGCCTCGCTGCCCGGCGAGCTCGTCGAGAACGACGTGGTCGTGGTGTGGAACGCGCTGCACGGCACGTTCGGCGAGGACGGCGCGGTGCAGGGGCTGCTCACCTGCATGAACATCCCGTACACCGGGTCGCGCATCATGGCCAGCGCGCTGGCCATGGACAAGGTCGCGTCCAAGCGCATCTTCGATCATTCGAATGTGCCGACCCCGCCGTGGCGCATCATCCCGCCGCATGCCGGCGAGCGCGAGCTCGCCGACGTCGACCTGCCGGTCGCGGTCAAGCCGGCGCTCGAGGGCTCGTCGGTGGGCGTGTCGATCGTGTTCGAGCGCGAGGACCTGATGCCGGCCGTCGCGCTGGCCCGCCGCCACCGCGGCCCGACGATCATCGAGCCCTACATCGCCGGCGCCGAGGTGTGCGCCGGCATCCTGGGCGAGGAGGTGCTCGGCACCGTCGAGGTGCGCCCGTCGCACGGCTTCTACGACTACGAGGCCAAGTACAAGCGCGACGACACGCAGTACCTGGTGCCGGCGCCGCTCGAGGCGGCCGCGCTCGACAGAGTCGAGGCCGCCGCCCTGGCGGCGCACCGCGCTCTCGGCTGCACCGGCTACTCGCGCGTCGACCTGCGCGTCACCCCGTCGGGCGCGCCCTACGTGCTAGAGGTCAACACGCTGCCGGGCATGACCGGCCACAGCCTGATCCCCAAGATCGCCGCCTACCGCGGCATCGGCTACGCCGAGCTGTGCGAGCGCATCCTGGCCATGGCGGGCGTCTGATCTGCGAACCGAACCGAGAAAGGCCATCGACTCATGAATCGACTGTTCGTCACCCTCCCCGCCGCCATCCTCGTCCTGGCACCCGCCGCAGCCTGCAACAAGGAGAGCAAGGACCCCGCCTCCTCCAGCCCGGGCGCCGCCCCGGCAGGCAGCTCCGCCCAGCCGTCGGCCGCGGCACCGAGCGAGGCCGCTCCCGCCGCCGGTTCCTACACGATCGACGAGGCCTGCGACAAGATGGCCGCCGTGATCGTGTCGATGACGGCCGCCGTCGACGGCAACAAGTCCAACTGCGACGGCATGGGCGCCGCGCTCCAGAAGGTGGTGGACGACAACCGCGACTTCCTGACCTGGGCCAAGAAGGAGGACAAGGACGAGGCCAAGAAGAAGGAGTACAACGCGAAGTGTGAGCCGAAGGTGAAGCCGGCCGCCCAGAAGCTCGGCACGTCCATGGCAGGCGCCAGTGAGTGCGGGAACAACGAGAGCGTGAAGGCGGCCCTCGGCTCGTTCGAGTGACGGGCGGCGGCCGGGGGGACGGGCGGAGCTCCGTCGCCACGGCGCGTCGAGGAAAGGGCCGGGCGCCGCGGCGGTCGCGACCCTGTTGGCGGCTGACAGCGCGGCGGCGCTTGCCCGGGCGGGGAGGGGCGGTCCAGCATTCGCCATGTCATCGCGCCCACCGGCTGGCGCGCCGTACCACCTGGTGATGCTGGTCGCGTGTGCGGCCGGCTGCGGCGACGACCTGGCGGCGGACGCGGGCGCGGGCGACGCCGGCACCACGGTCGACGCGGCGGTCGACGCGGCCGCGGACTCCGGCGGCGCGGACGCGACGGCGCCGCCGTCGGCGCTGCGCGTGACCGGCAGCGCCGAGGGGGCGGCGCGGGGCGGGGGCGACCGGGTCGAGTGCACGATCGGCCTCGACTTCATCGACCTCGCCGGCGACGGAGCCGGCGGGTTCTCGGGTGTCGCCGTCGGCGAGGTGTTCCGGCGCACCTTCGACGGGGATGCGCCGCGCTTCGAGTTCAGCGCTTTTGTCGGCGGCCCGGCCACCCTCACCGCCGGCGGCGGCGGCGTCGAGCTGCGCCTGGTCGGCGAGCAGCCGCCCGAGGCGGCGCCGTTCTGGCTCGCGATCGAGGTGATGGCCGGCGTCGAGACGGCGCCGTTCGCGTACGCCGGCGACTGGTCGTGCGCGCCGATCCTGCCCGGCGACCCGATGGACTCGCCGATCGAGGCGGACGGCACGTGGAGCGCGGCGCCGATCAGCGGCGACCTGCAGGCCGGCCGCGAGGTTTCCATTCCTCACGCGTCGTCGAATCTCCGCGCGCCTCCGCGGCGCCGCGCGGATCCATCCCGCCCGTGATACGACCGAGCCCATGAGGCACGGTGCTCGCCGGGCGGGCGGGGTCGCGGCGCTGCTCCTTCTCGTGTGCGCGGGCGGCGCGAATGCCGATCGGCCCGACGATCCCTTCCGCGCGCGCGGCGTGGAGGGCGCGTTCGCGCTGCTCGAGACGGCGAGCGGCAAGCTCACCGTGGTGAACCGGCGGCTGGCCAGGCGCCGCTTCTTCCCGTGCTCGACGTTCAAGATCGCCAACACGCTCGTGGGCCTCGAGACCGGCGTCATCCCCGACGAGCACTTCTCGCAGCGCTGGGATGGTGTGGATCGCGGGAGGCCGGAGTGGAACCGCGACCAGGACCTGGCCTCCGCCATGAAGTTCTCGGTGGTGTGGTTCTACCAGGAGGTCGCGCGCCGGATCGGCCGCGAGCGCATGTCGCGGTGGGTCCGCAAGCTGCGCTACGGCAACCGCGACATCTCCGGGGCCATCGACGGCTTCTGGCTGCTGGGCCCGCTGGCGATAAGCCCCCTCGAGCAGGTCGACTTCATGCGCCGGCTGCGCGCCGGCGAGCTGCCCGTGACGGCCGCCCACGCGGCGCTGGTGCTCAGGCTCATCGAGCTCGAGCGCGGCGACGGCTGGGTCTTCCACGGCAAGACCGGGCAGTGCCGCCAGGACCGGCATTCGATCGGCTGGCTGGTCGGCTCGGTCGACCGTGGCGGCGCGGTGTGGACCTATGCGCTCTTCGTGCGCGGCACGTCGGCCGACGCGATCGCGACGATGCGGCGCCCGCTGGCCGAGGAGCTGCTGCGCCGCCACGGGGTGCTGCCGCCGCGCTGAGATGCACCTGAACGCCTGTCTCGCAGCGACGCGCGCCAGGTCTGAAAAATTGCCCCGCACCGCGAGCCATGCCTAAGCAAGGAAGGTGACGCCCTCTGCGCCCGCGACTCGCTCTCGCGCCAGCAGGCGGAGCGCCGCGAACCGGAAGCATCCGGTTCCGCTGCTCCACCGGCTGCCGGATCGCGATCACGTGCGCGCGCTGTGCCGCAGCGGCTTTCGATCCGCGCTGCCCGGCGCGATCGCCGTCGCCGCCGTCGCGGCCGCCGCCGTCGCCGCGTGGCTGGGCTACGACTGGCTGACCGACTCGCCGCGCTTCGCGCTGGCCGGCGTCGAGCTGCGCGGCGCGCGCGAGCTGGAGGCGACCGACGTCGAGCGCGCGCTGCGCCCGGCGATGGGCGAGAACCTCTTCCGCCTGCCGCTCGACGCCATCGAGCGCCGGCTGCGCGCCGAGCCGTGGGTGGCGGACGTGTCGGTCAGCCGCCGTCTGCCCGATCAGCTCCTGGTCGAGGTCGACGAGCACCGGCCGGCCGCGGTGGTGGACCTCGACGGCCTCTACCTGGCCGACCGCGCCGGGCGCGTGTTCAAGCGCGCCGACCTGGCGCGCGGCGAGGCCGCCGGGCTCCCGGTCGTGACCGGCATCGACCGCGACTCCTACCGCCGCCAGCCCGACGAGGCGCAGGCGCGCATCCGCGACGCGCTGGCCGCCGCCGCCGCCTACGCCGCCGACCCGCGCCGTCCGCCGCTGGGCGAGGTGCACGACGACGACGACCACCGCGGCATCACCCTCTACACGCGCCGCCCGGTCATCGCGCTGCGCCTGGGCCGCCCGGACGGGCCGCCCGAGCTCGGCCGCCGCCTGGCGGTGTTCGACGCCGCCTGGGCCGCGCTGTCGCCGGCCGAGCGCTCGGCCCTGTCCGCGATCCATCTCGACCGCGGCGGTCAGCCGGTGCGCGCCACCGTCGCGTTTGCCAGACCAGCAGAACAGCGCTTGGCACAAGGCGCCAAACCAACGGGACATCGGTCGGCCGGGAGCGTCGACCCGAGGTAGCCAATGGCCAGAGTGAAGAAGGACGAGATCGTCGTCGGGCTCGACATCGGCACCACGAAGATCGCCGCGATCGTGGGCGAGGTGACGGAGGAGGGGATCGACGTCATCGGCATCGGGACCGCGCGCTCGCGCGGCCTGCGCAAGGGCGTGGTCATCAACATCGACGCCACCGTGCACGACATCCAGCAGGCCATCCGCGAGGCGGAGCACATGGCCGGCTGCGACATCTCCACCGTCTACGCCGGCATCGCCGGCGGCCACATCCGCGGCCTCAACTCCCACGGCATCGTGGCGGTCAAGGACAAGGAGGTGCGCGACGCCGACGTGCAGCGGGTCATCGAGGCGGCCAAGGCGGTCGCCATCCCGATGGACCGCGAGGTCCTCCACGTCCTGCCCCAGCAGTACATCATCGACGAGCAGGACGGCGTGCGCGATCCGCTCGGCATGTCGGGCGTGAGGCTCGAGGCCAAGGTCCACATCGCCACCACCTCGGTGACCAGCGCCCAGAACGTGGTGAAGTGCGCCAACCGCTGCGGGCTGCAGGTGGCCGACATCGTGCTCGAGCCCCTGGCCTCGGCCGAGGCGGTGGTCGAGGACGACGAGAAGGAGCTCGGGGTCGCGCTCATCGACATCGGCGGCGGCACCACCGACATCGTCATCTTCAGCGAGGGCGCGATCGTCCACACCGCGGTCCTGCCGCTGGGCGGCAGCCACCTGACCGGCGACATCGCGGTCGGCCTGCGCACGCCGCTCGAGTCGGCCGAGAAGATCAAGAGGAAGTACGGCTGCGCCACGCCGGACACGATCGAGCCCGACGAGACCATGGAGGTGCCGTCGGTCGGCGGGCGCCAGCCGCGCCGCCTGTCGCGCCGCGTGCTGGTCGAGATCGTGCGCATGCGGCTCGAGGAGGTCTTCGAGCACGTGAAGCGCGAGATCGGGCGCAGCGGCTACCTCGAGAGCATCGCCGCCGGCGTGGTCATGACCGGCGGCAGCACGCTCCTGCCCGGCATGCCGGAGCTGGTCGAGTCGGTGCTGGGCCTGCCGGCCCGGCGCGGCGCGCCGCGCGGCATCGGCGGCCTGGTCGACGTCGTTCGATCGCCCGAGTACTCGACCGGCGTCGGCCTGGTGCTCTACGGCGCGCGCGGCACCGAGATGATCCAGCGCGAGGCCGCGCCGGTGCGCGAGGCGGGCATGTTCCGCCGCGTGCGCAGCTGGTTCGGCGAGATGTTCTGACCCCGCCCCCCGCGTGGGCGCGGATTCACTTTGTCAAAAATTTGCCCATCGCGTCCGCCGTCGTCGATAACGGCTGAGTAGGGAGGAAAGGCCAATGGCGCTACTCGAATTCGAAGAGCTCTCTCACGCCAAGATTCTGGTCTTCGGCGTCGGTGGTGGCGGCGGCAACGCCGTCAACACCATGATTGCCGGCAACCTGGACGGCGTCGAGTTCGTGGCCGCGAACACCGACCTCCAGGCCCTGCAGGCCAACATGGCCGCGATCAAGATCCAGCTGGGCGATCACCTGACCAAGGGGCTCGGGGCGGGCGCCAACCCCGAGGTGGGGCGCAAGAGCGCCGAGGAGAGCGTCCAGATCATCGCCGAGACCATCGCCGGCGCCGACATGGTGTTCGTCACCGGCGGCATGGGGGGAGGCACCGGCACCGGCGCGGCCCCGGTCATCGCGCAGATCGCGCGCGAGGCCGGCGCGCTGACCGTCGGCGTGGTGACCAAGCCGTTCGGCTTCGAGGGCCGCCGGCGCGCGCGCCAGGGCGAGGAGGGCATCGCCCGCCTGGAGGAGGCGGTCGACACGCTCATCGTCATCCCCAACAACCGCCTGCTCGAGGTGGTGGGCGCCAACACCAGCATGATCGACGCCTTCCGCAAGGCGGACGAGGTGCTGCTCAACGCGGTGCAGGGCATCAGCGATCTCATGACCGTGCCCGGCCTCATCAACGTCGATTTCGCCGACGTGCGGACCATCATGAGCAAGCAGGGCCGCGCGCTGATGGGCAGCGGCGTCGGCACCGGCAAGCGCCGCGCCGCCGAGGCGGCCGAGATGGCCATCTCGTCGCCGCTCCTCGAGGACGTCAACATCGAGGGCGCGACCGGCATCCTCATCAACATCACCGGCGGGCCCGACCTGGGCCTCCACGAGGTGAACGAGGCCTCGAGCCTGATCCAGATGGCGGCCCACGAGGACGCCAACATCATCTTCGGGTCGGTGATCGACGAGCACATCCGGGACGAGGTCAAGATCACCGTGATCGCCACCGGCTTCGACCGCGGCGCCCGGGACGCCCGCTACCACCACGACGTCCGGCCCGAGCCCTACCGCATCGACCCCCGGGACTACCCGGCCTACATGCGCCAGCACAAGTCGAGGGACGGCTCCGAGGGGAGCGGCCGCGCCGAGCGGCCGCCGCGCGACGATCGCCCCCTCCCCG
>DATFRY010000566.1:0-42385 GCA_035262925.1 Kofleriaceae bacterium
GCGGTGGCTGCTATTCGCCGGTGGTGAAGGTGGCGCTGAAGGGCTCTTCCTGAGCCAGCGCGCCGCCGGCGATGTCCTCGATGCCGTCATCGACCGTGATGGTGTACGAGGTGCCGGGCGCGAGCGGCGCGTCCGGCGTGAAGACGATGATGTCGTCGATGATCTCCTCGGTCTCGGGGTCCTGATCGAAGTCGAGGGTGCCGACCACCTCGGTGTCGCCGGTGGTCAGCGCGATGCGGCCCGCGATGGTGCCGATGTCGATCGGAGCGTTGAAGCTCACCTGGACCACCGAGTCGACGGCGACGCCCTCGCTGGCGTCGGCGGGCGAGCTCTCGGCCACCTCGAGCGGGGCGATCGCGAAGTCGTAGGGTCCCAGCTGATCGGCGGGCACCGTGTCGCCGCTCTTGTCGATGACCGCGCCGTCGACCACCGAGATCTGGCAGGGGCTGCCGGTTGCCACGAAGTCGAGGGGTGTCACGACCAGAGACGGGCCCGGCGGATAGGACAGGTTGTTTCCGCTCGGGTCGTACCACCCGTCGTAGGGGACCGCGGTGCCGCCGCAGCTCACCGAGACGGGCTGGGTCTCGGCCAGGCTCCCCATCGTGACGCCGTCGACCTCGACCAGGTCCTCGATGTCGGGGTCGAGCAGCTCGGTGAAGATGATGCGAACGTGCCAGTCGATCGGCAGCGCGTCGGTGATCGGCGCCGCCAGCTCGCGATCTCCCGGGATCGGCGCGTCCGCCTCGTCGCGCGCCAGCGGGCAGTAGAACGTGCTGACCTTGAATTCGTCGCCGGGGCGGCAGTAGGTCGCCGCCTCCTCGGCATTTCCGTTCGGGTCGGTGGGCGCGCTCTGGTTGCCCACGTTGATCTCGACCACATCGGGAGGACCATCGGTGTCCAGGTCGCTTGACAGATCCGGATCGCTGCAAGCGGTGGCGAGCGCGAACGCCGCCAGCGTCGCGAGCAATCCCCTCGCTCTCGAGATAGATCGCATGGACGAGCCTCTCCTCACCCCTCCGCGTGGAGGTACGAGGGCGCCCCAACGCCCTCTCACCGGCCGTTGTCGGCCATGCGCCGGCGAAAGGCAAGGAAGCGCGCACGGCTGTCAGCAGTTGTCGGCGCGCGCAGCGCCGGCGAACCGTTTGCGGGCATCCGGCGCGCCGATCGATGCCGCCGGTCGCGTCAGCCAGTGTCAGTGAGCGCGAGACGAGCTCATCGCGGCCGCGCGCGCGCGAGGAAGCGTGGGCTCGGCGAGCCGCTCGGCTATGCGCTGACGCTGGCCCGGCGCGCGGCCGGTTTTCCGCTGCTGCCGCTGCCGTTGGAGCTGCGGCTCGACTCGGCGCCCGCTCCCTTGCCGCCCGCGCTCGCGTCGTCCTTGCCCTCGGCCCGGGCGGCGTTCTTGTCGTCCGCCTTGCCCTCTGCCTTGCTGTCGGACTTCACCTCCGCGGCGCTCACCCCTGGGCGGCGAATGTCATGCTGTGCAAGGATCCGAGACTCGATCGCCTCATAGATGTCGGCGTGCTCGCGCAGGAACACCTTGGCGTTCTCCCGCCCCTGCCCGATGCGCTCGCCCTCGTACGAGAGCCAGGCGCCGCTCTTCTCGACGATGCTGGACGCGATGGCAAGGTCGATGAGCTCGCCCTCGCGCGAGACGCCCTCGCCATAGATGATGTCGAACTCCACCTCGCGGAACGGCGGCGCCATCTTGTTCTTCACCACCTTCACGCGCGTGCGGTTGCCGACCACGCTCTCGCCGTTCTTGATGGCGCCGATGCGGCGGATGTCGAGGCGCACCGAGGAGTAGAACTTGAGCGCGTTGCCGCCGGTGGTCGTCTCCGGGCTGCCGAACATGACGCCGATCTTCATGCGGATCTGGTTGATGAAGACGACGATGCAGTTGGAGCGCGAGATGGCGGCAGTGAGCTTGCGCAGCGCCTGGCTCATGAGCCGCGCCTGCAGGCCGACGTGGGCGTCGCCCATCTCGCCCTCGAGTTCGGCGCGCGGGGTGAGCGCCGCGACCGAGTCGATGACGATGATGTCGATGGCGTTGGAGCGCACCAGCATGTCGGCGATCTCGAGCGCCTGCTCGCCGCAGTCCGGCTGCGAGACCAGGAGCTCGTCGGTCTTGACCCCGAGCTTGCGCGCGTAGCCGACGTCGAGGGCGTGCTCGGCGTCGATGAACGCGGCCACGCCGCCGCCGCGCTGCGCCTGGGCCACGGCGTGGAGCGTGAGCGTGGTCTTGCCGCTCGACTCCGGCCCGTAGACCTCGACGATGCGGCCGCGCGGCAGGCCGCCGATGCCGAGCGCGATGTCGAGCCCGAGCGACCCGGTCGGCACGGTCTTGACGTCGGCCACCGGCTGCTGCTTGTCCAGCCGCATGATCGAGCCCTTGCCGAACTGCTTCTCGATCGCGCCGACCGCCAGGTCGATCGCCTTGTCGCGCTCCGCCACCGCGGTGGCCTGACTAGCTCCCGGGTCCTTCGAATTGGTCGCCATCGTCGTGGTGCTCCTCGTCGTCGTCGTCGTGGGGTCCGTCGTGGGATGCGCCCCGAGAGACGGTGTGGGTGGGGACGGTGTGGGTGGCTCCCTCGGGCGCGGGCTCGGGCATGAGGTCTTCGACCGAGGCCTCGTCCAGAGGGAGCTCGTCGGCAAGCTCTGCCTCGGTTTCTACCGGGCCTGTATGACGACGCGCGGCTTTTGAATCTCCCTCAAGCGACCAGCGAGCTTTTTCTTCGTACTCGGAACCAGTTGATTTCGTATGACTTTCGAACAGGACTACGGAGTCGATCCACGAACTTCTGAACACCTGTTCAGAGCAGCCTGAGATCAGCCCGCGGACGTCGCCCGGCACCTTGAGCCGCGCCAGCGTCACGTGCGGGTGAAACGGCCGCTCCTCGCGCGCG
Source organism: Kofleriaceae bacterium (assembly GCA_035262925.1). Lineage (GTDB taxonomy): Bacteria > Myxococcota_A > Polyangia > Haliangiales > Haliangiaceae > DATFRY01. The sequence goes on from DATFRY010000566.1 coordinate 2,904, forward strand.
AAGCCGAGGTCCTCGCACGCGCGCTCCATGCGGCCGGCCAGCTCGGCCAGACGCGCGCCGCCCTGCGCGTCCACGCCGGCCCAGAGGACGCGCGCGCGCGCGGGCGTGGGAAACGCGCCCAGCCCGACCGTGTCGAGATCGAAGGCGCGCTGTCCCGCGACCGCCGCCGCCACGCGATCGCGCAGCGCAAACGCCACCTCGGGCCGCGACCAGCCGAGGAACTTGAGCGTGACGTGATAGGAGGCGGGCGCCACCCAGCGCAGCTCGCCGCGCGGGCCGCGCCGCATCACCTGCACCGCCTCGTCGAGCGCGCGCACCGTCGCCAGTGAGATTCGCACGCCGATGAACAGGCGCAATGCCTTCGGCCGTTCGTCGGTCATGTCGTCACGTCGATTCCGGCCGCGTGGCAGATCCCGCCCCCGCCCGGGGCGCGATCGCGCGCAGCACCAGGGCGAGCGCCCAGTGCGCCGCAAGCCCGCGGATCTGATCGCGCGCGCCGGGCCACACGAAGTGCTTGGTGGCGATCGAGTCGCCCGGGCCGGCGACCGCGAGCCACACGGTGCCGACCGGCTTGTCGGGGCTGCCACCGTCGGGGCCGGCCACGCCGGTCACCGACACGGCGACATCGGCGCCGACGCGCGCGCGGATGCCGGCCGCCATCTCGCGCGCGCACTCCTCGCTGACCGCGCCGTGCCGCTCGATGGTGGCGGGATCGACGCCGAGCTGGCGCACCTTCTCCTGGTTGGCGTAGCAGACCGCGCCGCCGGCGTAGTAGCGCGACGAGCCGGGCACCGCCGTGATGAGGCCGCCGGCCAGGCCGCCGGTGCACGACTCGGCCGTGGCGAGGGTGAGGCCGCGCGCGAGCAGGGCGCGGCCGAGCGCGGCGGCCAGGCTGTCCGCGTCCTCGCCGTAGCACCAGTCGCCCAGGCGCGCGCGCGCGGCGCGGTCGAGCTCGGCCAGGCGGGCGGCGGCGGCGGCAGCATCGCGGTCGCGCACCACCACCTTGACCAGGATCTCGGGGAACGACACCTGGTAATGAAGGGTGGCGGCGGGTGAACCGGCCGCGCCCACCGCGCCGTCCAGCAGGCCCTCCAGCTGGGAGGCGATCTGCGACTCGCCCTGGCCGAACACGCGGTAGATGCGGCGCGCGATGTGCTCGCGGGCGGCGCCGGGGCCGGCCCCGCGGTCGCGCAGCTCGACCAGCCGGCCGCGCAGGGAGGAGTCGAAGATGGCCTTCATCTCGCGCGGCACGCCCGGCACGCACATGACCGGGACCCCGCCGAGGCTCACCTCGAAGCCAGGGGCGGCGCCGGCCGGGTTGTCGTGGACGCGCGCGCCGGCCGGGGCGCGCACCTGGCGCAGGGTGTTGGCCGTGGGGCGGTAGGCGGCGGCGGCGTAGCGGGCCTCCATGCGCTCGAGCGAGGGGCGGTGGGTCTCCGGGCCGGTGCCGGCCAGCTCGGCCACCACATCGACGGTCAGGTCGTCCTCGGTCGGTCCCAGGCCGCCGGAGCAGACCACGACGTCCGCTCGGGTGACGGCCTGGCGCAGGGCCTGGCGCATGTCCTCGGCCACGTCCCGGCAGCTGGTCATCCAGGTGCACGTGATGTCGAGATCCCACAGCTCGGCCGCCAGCCAGGAGGAGTTCGTATCGATGATCTCTCCCCGGCACAGTTCGTCGCCGAAGGTGAGAATCTCTGCCAACATAGGTCGTGATCGTACACGCGCGCGAAGCGGCCCAAAACGTTGACTGCCGGAATTGGGGTCTCCTATCATTCGGCCGGCCCGGTGGGTGGTCGGGGCGCTTCCGGCGATGCCGGGCGAAGGGATTTCCCGCGAGTCCATGAAGATCCGCTACGCCGCAAAGACTGACGTGGGGATGAAGCGCACCCACAACGAGGACTACTTCTCGCTCATCGAGGACGAGCAGCTTTTCCTCGTGGCCGACGGTATGGGCGGGCACGCGTCGGGCGAGGTCGCCAGCAAGATGGCGGCCGAGACGATCAGCGAGTTCTACCAGCGCACCAAGGACGAGGACGCGACCTGGCCGTTCAAGATGGACCGGTCGCTCTCCTATATAGAGAACCGGCTGGTGTGCAGCATCAAGCTGGCCAACCTGCGCATCTTCGAGACCTCGTGCCGCGACATCCGCTACAAGGGGATGGGCACGACGATCGTCTCGGTCCTGGTGTGCGGGGACAAGGTGTACGTCGGCCACGTCGGCGATTCGCGCTGCTACCGGGTCCGCAACGGCGACATCGCGCAGCTCACGCGCGATCACTCGCTGCTCGAGGACTACAAGGAAGCCAAGCCCGACATGACCGACGAGGAAGAGCGCAACTTCCCGCACAAGAACGTCATCACGCGGGCCCTGGGCATGCGCGAGACGGTGCAGGTCGACATCCGCGGCTTCCAGATCGAGTCGGGCGACGTCTACGTCCTGTGCTCGGACGGCCTGTCGGGGATGGTGCCGGACGACTCGATCCGCGGGATCGTGGGCAACGCCAAGTCGCTGGAGCGCGCGGTCGCCGAGCTGGTCGATCAGGCCAACCGTCACGGCGGGACCGACAACATCACCACGCTGCTCCTGCAGTGCATGACCTAGAGCAGCGGGCGGTCGATCGGGTGTCGCCGCGCTACGTCATCGACGGAGCCGCCAGCCGCGTGGTGGTGAGGGCGCGGTCGAACATCCACGACACCGAGACGCGCTGGATGGGCCTGTCGGGCGCGATCGACGCCGACGCGGACGCCCTGGTCGCGGGCAGCGCCGCGGCCGAGGTCGCGGCCGAGGTCGCCGTCGACATGACGCGCCACGACGCGGGCGACTTCCTGCGCAACCGCAAGCTGCGCAAGGACCTCGAGGTGGAGCGGTTCCGCGAGGCGCGCTTCCGGCTGGACCGGCTCCGCGACGTGGTGGCGCGCGGCGGGGGCAGCTTCGCGGCCGCCGCCGAGGGCGCGATCGCGTGGCACGGGCGCGAGGTGGCGGTGACGGCGGCCGGCGAGGGCGCGTTCGCCGGCGACGAGCTTCGCGCCAGCGCGCGCTTCGAGCTGGACGTGCGGGGATTCGGCGTGGAGCCGCCGCGCTTCCTCATGTTCAGGGTCGAGGACGTCGTCGCGGTCGAGGTCGTGCTGGTGGCGCGGCGGCGGGGCTGATCGCGGCGATCACTTGTTCGCGGCCGGCTGCGACTCGTGCTCGATCGCGGCCAGGCGCTTCTCGTCGCCGGGCTCGAGGAAGTGGATCTCGCACACGCCGTCGGAGGCGGGCAGCACCGCCACCACCGTGGCCGCCTTGCCGGGCCAGACCGGCAGGCGCCCGCGGTGGGCCGGCGCGACGCCGAGCTTGCCGGTGAGCCATCGGTCGACCGCCTCGACGTCGCAGGCGCCGAGCGCCAGCAGGATCTCGCTGAGCGGCGACGAGTCCTTCTGGCCGCGGAAGTAGAGATCCACCGAGGCGCGGTGCTCGGCGATGTTCATCTCCGGGTTGTGCGAGCAGTAGGTCATGCCGCCCTCGAGCGGGCGGCAGACGGTGCCGTCGGACACCACGCTGCGCCCGATGTGCCACGACCCGATGCCGTCGATCGGCGGCTCCTTCTTGTCGCACGCGGCCAGGGCGAGGGCGGCGAGCGCGGCGGCGACGAACATGGCGGGGAGCCCCGGACGCGCGGTCTGCATGGTGATCAGTCTGACACGCGCCGGCCGTGCCGGTTCCGCGTCACGGTTCGCCCCCGGCGGGGTCGAGCTCGGCGAGCAGCGCCAGATCGGCGATGTCCTTGGGGCGACCGGACGCCCGCTTGTTTCGGCGCAGCTCCTCGGGGCCGAGGAAGGGAACCTGGACCTCACCCATGTTCGCAACGACCCGACCGGCCCGGGCCTCCTCGAAGGTGACCCCGGTGATGCTGGTCATGACGTCGATCTGAAGGGGTGGCGTGCCCAGAGTGGCCATTCGATCGGGCTCGGCAAACCGATGGGCTTCCTCCGCGAGCGCCGGAAAGCCGAACTCACGCAGAGCCTGGGCCAGCCGCGCCGCGTTTTGCGGGTGCGGCTCCACGAAGATGTCGAGGTCCTGTGTCGCTCGCGGTCTACCCGCGACCGCCAGCGCGTGAGCTCCCACCACGATGTACTCGACGCGGTGTGAGCTCAACAAGGCGATAAACTCGCTCCAGTCGGGCGGGAACTGGACCGTAGATACCGGGGGTGGCCTGCCGGAGGATCTCGACCGCGGAGATGCGCTGCTCGACGGTGACGGAGCGCCAGTGCTCGCCTTCCGCTCTGACGGCGTCGGCGGGGGTCGTCCAGGCAAAGACCTTTTCCACGTCACGCTCCTCCTCCGCACCGGCGCTAGCGCATCGCGGCGGTGGCGCCTTCGCGGGGGCAGCGGCCGCCCGGCACGCCCTGCTCCTTGGGGCAAAGACCGTAGAGCTCGTGGCGGTGGCGGACGACCTTGAAGCCGCCCAGGCGCTCGGCGATGCGATCTTGTAGTCGCTCGATCTCGTCGTCCTCGAACTCGAGGATGAGGCCGCACTTGGTGCAGATGAGGTGATCGTGGTGCTCACCGGTCACCTCGTAGCGGGCCTGGCCGTCGCCGAACTGGCGCTGGTGGGCCAGGCCGCAGTCGACCAGCAGCTTGAGGGTGCGGTACACGGTGGCGTAGCCGACCTTCTTGTTGCGCTTGCGGACGCGGACCAGCAGCTCGTCGATCGAGATGTGGTCGCGGCTGCGCAGGAAGTGATCGACGATCAGCTCGCGCTGCTGCGTGGTGTTGAGGCGGTTCGTGTGCAAGTAGTCGCGCCAGCGCCGCTTGAGGTCGACGACGTCGTCCTGATGAAACTCGCCGGGTCCTGCCATGGCCGCTTCCCTCTGCACTGATTTTTCATTTATGCGGTAACTACTCGTCGATGTCAATCGATGCAGTAAATTGGGTTTTTCATTCTTGACGGTGTGGGGGGGCTCGGGGAATCTTGCGCCGTGCCCGACGCCGGCTCCCCCAGCAGGCGGCGATCTGCCGACGAACCTGGCTTCGACGACGTGCTCGATCGCCTGCGCGTGGTGGTCGAGCGGCTGGAGGGCGGCAAGCTCTCGCTCGAGGAGTCGCTCGCCGCATACGAGGAGGGAGTCGCGCTGGCGCGGCGCGGACACGCGCTGCTCGACAGCGCCGAGAAGCGAGTCGAGCTGCTCGTGCGCGCCGGCTCGTCGGGCGTGGAGGTCGCGCCGTTCGCGGTGCCGGACGACGCGGGCGAGGGAGAGGCGAGCAGCGGTCGTGACGGGGAGGGAGAGGAGGCCGACGATGACGAGAGCGGGCTCTGAAGCCGATGGGCGCCGACCGACCGTGGCCGTGGTCGACGATGATCGCGAGGTGAGGCAGGCGGTGAGCGACGCGCTGACCAGCGCCGGCTTCGCCGTGCGGCAGGCGCCGCATGCCCTGAAGCTGGTCAGCGCGCTCGAGGTGGACCGGCCGGCGGTGATCGTGCTCGACGTGGTCAACTCGTGGATCGACGGGCTCGGGCTGTGCCGCGCGCTCAAGCGCAACGTGGAGTTCTGCGAGATCCCGATCGTGATCGTGTCGGGCAAGAGCGAGCCGGAGTCGATCCGGGCCGCGTTTCAGGCCGGAGCGGCGGCCTACTTCCTCAAGCCGCTCGACCTCAGCCGGCTGGTGGCGCGCATCAGGGAGATGACCGGCAGCGCGGGGACGGTGACGGAGCGGCGCACGTGAGCCGCGCGGGCGGCGACGGCGAGCGCCCGGCCGCCGTGGCCGCGCCGGTGGCGGCGGCGCCGGCCGCGTCGGTGGCGATCGATCCGGCCGCCGCGCCGCCGGCCGTCGCGCGGCTGCTCGAGGAGACGGCGCGCGCGATCGATCGAGACATCGATCGCCGCCTGCCGCTGCCGGACGGCGCGGCCCCGGGCGACCCCGAGCGCCTGCTGGTCGAGGCGATGCGCTACGCCGCGCTCGGGCCGGGCAAGCGGCTGCGCCCGGCGCTGGTGCGGGCCGCGTGCGAGGCGGTGGGCGCGCCGGCCGACGCCGCGCTGCCGGCCGCGAGCGCGGTCGAGCTCCTGCACAGCTACACGCTCGTGCACGACGATCTGCCTGCCATGGACGACGACGACGAGCGCCGCGGGCGGCCGACCGTGCACCGCGCGTTCGGCGAGGCGACCGCGATCCTCGCCGGTGACGGCCTCCTGACCGCGGCGTTCGCGGCGCTGGCGGACCTGGGGCCGCGTGCCGGCGACGCGGTGGCGGTGCTGGCCCGCCGCAGCGGGGCGGCGGAGCTCCTCGCCGGGCAGGCGCTCGATCTGGCGGCGGCGGCCGCGGCGGCGGCCGATGCGCTCCCGCCGGCGGCGACGCCCGGCGCCATCGGGCTGGTCGCGCTCGAGCGCATCCACGCGCACAAGACCGGCGCGCTGTTCGCCGCGGCGTGCGAGCTGGGCGCCATCGCCGGCGGCGCGGGCGAGCGCCAGCGGGGCGCCCTGGCCGACTACGGCATGGAGATCGGGATCGCCTTCCAGCACGCCGACGATCTCGACGACGCCGACTTCGCCGAGCACCGCGACGCGGCCGCCGCGCGGCGCTGCGAGCTGGCGCGCCAGGCGATCGATCGGCTGCGCCCGTTCGGCGCGCCCGGCGGGCTGCTGGCCGACGTGGCGCGCTGGATCGGCGGCCTGTGACGCGGCGGCGCCCGACGGCGTGACGCCGCGCTCGGTCGACGGGCGAGTTGCCGGTGCGGCAAAGCCCGCCATACTGATCGCGTGCAGCGCTCGCGCGTCGCCCTCAGGGCCAGCCTCGCCGCGCTGGCGCTGCCCGCGGTCCTGCTCGGCGCCGCCGGCGCGGCGCACGCGAAGTGCGAGCCGGAACCGAGGGGCGGACCGCTGACGGCGTGGCCGCAGACCGGGCTGGACCCGCGCGGGGCCATCCTCCTGTCGGAGGACGTGCTCGGCCGCGCGGACGCCGATGACCTCTTGGACCTCCTGGGGCCGGCGCCCGCGCTCTCGGGCGGCGGCGTCTCCGTCCCGCTCGACGTCGTGTTCGTGGCGCGCGACACGAGCGAGTGCTCCCGCGTGCTGCAGATCCTCCTGCGCCCGACGGCGCCGCTGCCCGCCGGCGCGCAGGTGGAGCTCCGGGCCGCGAAGGGCGGCTCGCTGTTCTCCTGGCGGGTCGCCGCGCAGGGCGAGCGCGCCGCGCCGCCGCGCTGGACGGGCGCGCCGAGCGTGGCCGGCCGCGAGTACCTCTGCTATGTGGACAGCCACCTTCGAGTCGACGTCCCGGTCGTCGGCGCCGAGCGAGTCCGCATCCGCGCCACCCCCACCGCCGGCGGCGCGGTGAAGGATCGCGTGCTGCCGATCGACGCGGGGCAGATCGACATCGGCCACGACAGCCTCACCGCCGACGTCGTTCTCGAGCCGGGCGCGGAGTACTACATCCAGATCTGGGCGATCGATGCCGGCGGGCGCGAGGTGGCCGCGCCCGCCGACCTGGTCGCCCGCGCGCCCGGGCAGTCGGACCCGCTGCCCGACGGCGTCGAGCAGCTGAGCGTTTGCCCCCCCGAGGATTCCGGACCGGGTCTGGCCTGGCTCGGACCGCTGGTGTGCGTGTTCCTCGCGCTCCTGCCGCTCTGCATCGTCTCGATGCGCACGCGGCCCCGGCCCGTCGCCCCGCCGAGGCTGCCGCGCTGCATCGCGCTGCCCCGGCGCGGCCATGAGCGGCGCGGCGATCAGCGGCGCGGCGATCAGCGGCGCGGCGATCGGCGGCCCGGCGATCGGCGGCCCGGCGACGCGGAGCCGTGACCGGCGGGCGCCCCTTTCGGGCCGCGCTCGCCTGCGCGCCGGCGCTGCTCGCGGCCGCGTGCGGCGCCTACCGGCCGGTCGCCGAGATGTCGCTGGCGCAGGCCGCCTCGCGCGGGGTCCTGTCCTATGCGGTCGCGTTCGCGCGCGGGCCGGAGCTGCGCCTGGTCTCGGTCGAGCTCGGCGTCACCTTCGATCTCGTGGTCCGCGCCATCGATCCGCCCGGCGCGCCGCGCGAGCGCGCGCGCGTGGTGCTGGGGCCACCCGACTGGGACGTCTCCGACCTGGCTCTCGCCCCGGGCGGCCTCACCGCGCTGGTCGCGTCCGCCGCCGGCACCGTGCGCGCGGTCGATCTCGACAGCGGTCGCGTCACCGCGACCTGGCACCTGGGCGCCGCCGCCACCGCGGTCGCGGTCAGTCCCGACGGCCGACTGGCCGCCACCGGCAGCGCCAGCGGCGTGGTCTGCCTGCGCCGGCTGCGCGACGGCGCGCTCCTCCAGTGCCTGGCCGCCCACGCCGCGCCGGTCTCCGGCCTCGACTTCGATCCGGACGGCCGCCGCCTGGCCTCGTCGTCATGGGACGGCCGGGTCGCGCTGTGGAGCGCGCCGCAGCTGGCCGCCGTCGCGCATCTCGACACGGGAGGGTCGGCCAACCAGGTGGCGTTCGCCCCCGACGGGCGTCATGTCGCGGTCGCGGCCAGCCGCGCGCCGCCACGCCGCAGCCCGGCCGCGGCGGCGAGCGAGCTGCGCGCAGCCGGCCGCGCACCCGAGCCGGATCCAGGAGCGCGTGTCCTGGTGTGGCGGCCGGGCGCGCCGGCGCGCGAGCTGCGCGGACACGGCGGGCCGGTCACCGCGGTGGCGTGGAGCTCCGATGCGCGGCGCGTGCTGTCGACCTCGTGGGATCGGACGGTGCGCCTGTGGGACGCCGACAGCGGGCGCGAGCTCGCGCGCCTGTCGGGCTTCACCCATCTGCTGCGCGATCTCGCGGTCGCGCGCGGTGGACGGTGGGCGGCGGCGTCGGCCTGGGCCGCCGCGGGGGGTGACCCCGCCACTGTCTTGCTGGCGCTTCGCCATCCACCGTAGAGTTGTGGAGGGGGCGGGTTGACCGACTGGGACGACACCACGCACGTCTCGCCGCCGGACGAGCCTCCGGCCCCGCCACCCAGCGACGAGGAGCGGGCCTACATCGTGGTGCTCGCCGGCTCGAACCTCGGCGAGATGTACAAGCTCGGCAGCGAGAGCATCGTGCTCGGGCGCGGCGGCACCGCCGACATCCGTCTGTCCGACGAGGGGATCTCGCGCTTTCACTGCCGCATCCGCTCCGACGAGGGGCAGCTGGTGGTCGAGGATCTCCACTCGCGCAACGGCACCTTCCTCAACGGCACGCGCGTCGCGATCTCGCGGCTGGAGGACGGCGACAAGATCCAGGTCGGCCGCACCACCGTGCTGAAGTTCAGCTTCCACGACCAGCTCGAGGAGTCGTTCCAGCGCAAGATGTTCGACTCGGCGCTGCGCGACGGGCTGACCCGGGCCTACAACAAGCGCTTCTTCCTCGACCGGCTGCACAGCGAGATGCGCTTCGCGCTGCGCCACCAGAGCACGCTCGGCCTCCTGCTCCTCGACATCGACCACTTCAAGCGGGTCAACGACGAGTACGGACACCTGGCCGGAGATCGGGTGCTGACCGAGTTCTCCGGCCTCATCCTCGAGTCGATCCGCGACGAGGACGTGTTCGCGCGCTACGGCGGCGAGGAGTTCGTGATCCTCTCGCGCCTCATCTCGTCCGACGACTGCGTGCGCTTCGGCGAGCGACTGCGCCGCAGCGTGGAGCAGCTCGCGGTCGAGTACGACGAGCTCGCCATCCCGGTCACCGTGTCGATAGGCGTCGCCTGCATCCCGGAGCTCCGCCTGGAGACCGCGCACGACCTCTTGCGCGCGGCAGACCGCGCGCTGTACCAGGCCAAGCAGCGGGGGCGAAACCGGGTGGTGGCCTGCCGGGCCGACATGCTCGAGGACCTGCCGGTCACGGCGGCGGCGGCGGTGGTCGACGGCGGCGACGCCGGGTGACCGCCCTGACCGCGACGAGCGGCCGCTCCACCGACGCGACCCTGCGCGCGAAATAGCGCGCAACTGGCCGCGCGTTGTGGATCCGTCTAAGGTTGGAGGCACCATGTGGGGTCGCGCCTCGTCCGTCCGGATCACCTTGTCCGCCGCGTTATCGGTCTGTCTGTCGTGCTCCGGCGGCAGCGGACCGACCGGCTCCCACACCCAGACGCCAGCCGACGGCGCGCCCTCGGGCGAACGCGCGGGCGGCGCCAGCGCGCCGCAGCGCGGCGAGACCACCGCGGAGACGGAGGCAGAGGCGACGGCGGCCGCGGCGGCGGCGGCGGCGAAGATACCGGCGCCGCCGCCGGTGGTGGAGCCGGAGCCGGCCCCGCCGCCTGCGCCGGAGGCGGGCGCGGTCGCGCTGTCCGAGAGCAAGGCCGCCCCCTACTTCGCCGACGGCGCGGCGGCCGCGGCGGCAGCCCGCTTCGCCCTCGAGGACTGGAAGGAGGCGCGGGCCGGCTTCGCGAAGCTCCTGCGCGGCAAGCCGCGCCCCAAGCGCGACGAGCGCGCGCGCATCGAGCTCATGGTCGCGCTGTGCGACGCGCACCTCGATCACCACGAACAGGCGGCGCGCGGCTTCGTGCACGCCCTCGAGGCGCTGCCCGAGCTGGCCGACTGGCTGCACTTCCAGGCCGCGCGCTCGTTCTTCCTCGCCCACGACGCCGAGCAAGCCCTGGCCCACGCGCGCAAGGTGGCACCCGATTCGATCTCGGGGCAGGACGCCGAGCTCCTGGCCGGCGACGTCGTGCGCGGGCGCGGCGACGCCGGAGCCATCGCCGCCCACTACCGCAAGTACCTGGCCGATCACCCCGGCGGCATCCGGCTGTCGGAGGCGCGCTTCCGCCTGGCCGAGGCGCTCGAGCACCAGGAGGACGGTGCCGGCGAGGCGCTCACCATCTACCGCAAGCTCACCATCTCGGCGCCGCTCTCGCGCTGGGCGTCCGACGCGCGCCAGCGCCTGCGCGCCCTCCTGGCCGGTCGCGAGAGCACCGAGCGGGCCAGCGTCGAGCAGCTGTCGGCCGCCGAGCTCATCGAGCGCGGGATGGTCTACTTCGACAACATGCGCAACCAGGACAGCGAGGCCGACTTCACCGCCGCGCTGTCGGCGCCGGGGCTGGACGCCGAGATGCGCTGCGTGGCCGCCTTCCACCGGGCGCAGAGCGTGTTCAAGCAGCGCGACCGCACGCGGGCGGCGCCGCTGTTCGACGCGGCGACCGCCGCATGCGAGGGGACCAAGAACCTCGATCTGCGGGTCAAGGCGCCGTACCAGGCCGGCCGCTCGTACAGCAACATCGGCGAGCACGAGGCGGCGCTCGAGCGCTACCGGCGCGCCGAGCGCGCGGCCGGCCCCGAGCACAGCTTCGCCGACGACGCGCGCCTGCGCCAGGCCGAGGAGCAGGACGAGCTCGGCGATCAGGCGCAGGTCACCGAGCTCCTGTCCAGCCTGCCGCGCCTCTACCCGAAGGGCGACATGCGCGCCGAGGCCATGTGGCGGCTGGCCTGGCGCGCCTACAAGCTGCGCCGCTACGACGAGGCGCTCATCTGGCTGAGGAAGCAGATCCAGCTGGTGCCCCACGACGACAACTACTGGGCCGAGGGGCAGGCGCAGTACTGGATCGGGCGCAGCGAGGAGCGCAAGGGGCGCGCCGCCGAGGCGGCGGCCGCGTACGAGGACACCGTGCGCACCTATCCGCTGTCGTACTACGCGCTGCTCGCGCTCAACCGGCTGCGCGAGCGCCATGCGGATCGCTTCCGCGCGGTGGTCGCGGAGGTCGCGGCCCAGCCGGACGGCTGGACGCCCGACAAGCCGGCGTTCGAGTTCCGGCCGCGCGCGCTGTATGCCAGCCCCGCGTTCGCGCGCGCGCTCGAGTTCCTGCGCCTCGGGCTGGGCTCGGAGGCGGAGACGGAGCTGCGCCGGCTGGGGCTGGCGGCTCCCGGCGGCAAGTCGCGCGTCGACGATCCGGACAGGCAGGACATGCTGTGGGCGATGGCGTTCCTCTACGACGGGGCCGGCCGCTACGGGACGTCGCACTGGGTGACGCGCTGGCAGATCACCGACTTCAAGCGCAGGTGGCCGACCGGGCCCAACCGCAAGCGCTGGGAGATCTCGTATCCGCGAGCCTGGTGGAACCTGCTCGAGCGCAACGCGCGCAAGCAGGGCTACCCGCCCGAGCTGCTCATCTCGTTCGTGCGCGAGGAGAGCGCCTTCGATCCGCTGCTCGAGTCGTTCGCCAACGCCATCGGGCTCACCCAGATGATCGCGCCGACCGCGAAGCGGTTCGCCAGGGGGACCGGCATCTCGGTCAGCCGCGAGACGCTCCGCGATCCGGAGAAGAACGTGACCATCGGCTCGCGCTTCCTGGCCTTCCTGGTCGACAAGTTCGACCGGCGGATCGGGCTGGTGGTGCCGTCCTACAACGCCGGCGAGGCGGCCACCACGCGCTGGTTGAAGGAGCGCGGCGACTGGCCGATGGACGAGTTCTCGGAGGAGATCCCGTACGACGAGACGCGCAACTACTCGAAGCGCGTCATCGCCACCTACTTCGCCTACTCGTACCTCAAGGACGGCACCATCCCCGAGATGCCGAACGACATCCCCGACTCGCTGCGCCGCCACGGCGGCCGCGTCTCGGCCGAGCGCAGCAGCGGAAAGCGGATGAAGGGCCGCTGAGCCCGGCCGCGGCCGCTCGAGCGCGGCGCGCCCGGGCACGGCGCCTACTCGCGCAGTCGGGCCGCGAGGGCGTGGGCGGCGACCAGCGCGATCGCGTCGACCGTGAGGTAAGGCGAGGCCGGCCACAGGAGCAGGGACAGCGCGGCCGCCAGCGCGCCTGCCGCCTGCGGGACGCGCCGCGGCGTGAGCCACGCGGGTGCGAGCGCGGCGAGGGCGCGCGCGGCCGGGGCGGACACCAGCGCGGCGATCGCGCCGGCGGCGACGGCCCCGATGCCGCAGGTCAGCGCGGCGAGCGCGGGCACGTGGGTGAGCGACGCGGCCAGGCGGGCCGCGGCCCAGCCGGCGGCGGCGATGAAGAGGATGGCGAGCGCGGCGAAGGCCAGGCCGCCGGCGGCGCGGGCCGCCGCGCCGTCCTCGCCGGCGACCGGGCGCCAGGTGCGCCACAGTCCGCGGACCAGGAGGCTCGCGGCGAACCCCGCCGCCGCGGTGCAAGCGGCGACGACGGCGGTGACGCGCCCGGGCCAGCCGTCGAGCAGAAGGGTCTGCGCCGCGCCGGCGAGGAGCGCGGCCGCGACCGCGGCGGCGGCGCTCGAGGCGGCGCTCGAGGCGGCGGCGGCGAGCGGCTGTCGGCGGGCGGGCATGGTCAGAACGGGGCCACCGCGTCGGCCTGCTGGCGCCGGCGCAGCCGCGCGGTCATGTCGCGCAGGATGCGCGGCTTCCTCGAGGCCAGATTCCTGGCCTCGGCCGGATCGGCGACGAGGTCGTAGAGCTCCGGCTTGCGGCCGTCGACCGCGATGACCTTGTGGCGACCGGCGACCAGGGCGCGTCCGGTGCGGGCGACCGACCGGTCGTGCACCATGACCGCGTAGACCTCGCGCGGCGCCGCCGCCGCGGCGGGGGGCTGGCCGCGCACCAGGTCGGCGAAGGAGCGCGCATCCATCTCCGGCATGCCGGGCGGCTCGAAGCCGGCCAGGTCGAGCAGGGTGGCGGACAGATCGAGCAGCGCGACCGGCTGGGCCTCCCGGCGCGGCGGACCCAGGCCCGGGCCGGCGATCACCAGCGGCACGTGGATCTGCGAGTTGTACAGGTTCGAGGAGTGGTGCGGGGCGCGGTGATCGCCCAGCCCCTCGCCGTGATCGGAGGCGATGACCAGGATCGCGGGGCGCCCGCTCGCCTCCATCGCCGCCACGATCGGCGCCAGGAAGCCATCCGCGCGCTGGATGGCCTGGCGGTAGCGGCCCTCGGCGTCGGCGTCGCCGCCCCCGCCGCCCCGCGGAGCGGGGAACTGCCACTGCCAGTCGTGCGGGTCGAAGAAGTGGACCCAGAGGTAGCGCGGCCGCCGCTCGCCGGCGCTCGCGCGCAGCCAGTCGGTGGCCAGGTCCTTGAGCCGGTTCCCGTCGCGCTCGTAGGCGACCGACTCGAGCCCGCGGTCGAGGCCGATCTTCTTCCGCCCGCCCATGTGGTTCACGCAGCACAGGAAGCCCGCCGTCGCGTAGCCGGCCGCGCGAAACCGCTCCGCCAGCACGATGTGGCGCGGATCGAGGCGCAGCCCGAACTCGACCACGCGGCCGCGCAGGCGCGCCGGGTTGACCCCGGTCATGATCGCCGACACCGACTGCCGCGTGTTGTTGCTGGGCGAGAACGCCCAGTCGAACACGACGCCGCGGCCGGCCGCCAGCTCCAGGTTCGGCATGCCGGCGGGTCCGCCGTAGAGCCGCGTCTGGTCGGCGCGCAGCGTGTCGATGGTGAGGACCACGACATCCGGGTGCGCCGCCCCCGGCCGCGCCCGCGGCGTCGGATCGACGGGCAGCGCCTCCGCGCGCAGGTCGTCGAGGTCGAAGGTCAGGCCGATGGCCAGGCCGCCGACCGGCATGCGAAACCAGGCATCGAACAGCGCCGCCGGGTCGCGCACGCGCGTGACCATCGCCCCGGCCACCAGCCCGGCGCAGGCGATGGCCGCGGCCGCGCCGGCCGCGCGGGCGGCGCGGCGCCCCAGCCGGCGCGCGAGCGCGTGGCCGAGCGGCAGCGCCAGCGCCGCGGTCCAGCCGTACGCGGCCACGCCGTAGTCGATGCGCGCGAGGGCCGGGCCGACCACGCCGAGCCAGATCGCCAGGGCCAGAATTCCAGCCATCGCGACGACGGCGACGAGACACGCGCGCGGGCGGCGGAGCCCCAGCGCGCGCGCGACGCCGGCCAGCGCGAGCGCCGCCGGTCGGCTCGCCGCCAGGAGCAGGGCCGCGGCGGCGGCCAGCGCCGCGGCCGGCACCGGCGCGCTCACCCGCGCGGCCGGACCGCGGCCGACCACCGCGAGGAGCGCGGCCCCGTAGCCCGCGGCGCCGAGCGCGGTCAGCGCGAGCGCGGCGTACACCGCGCCGCCGAACAGGAGGGGGCCGTCGGCCTCACGCCCCTCCGGCGCCAGGACCGGCCGCCACGCCCGCCACAGCCCGCGCGCCGCGAGCGCGATCGCGAAGGCGAGAGGCGCGGCGTAGAGCGCGGCGATCCCCGCCGCGCACACCACTGCCGCGATCGGCGCGCCCGCTTCCCCTTGTCCTCGATAGAGGGCGCCCTCGACCAGCCCGGCGAGCGACGCCGCCGCCATCGCCACGGCCGCGCTGGGCGCCGCGAAGCGAAGGAGACGCGCCGGCCAGCTCCCGGGCACGCACCCTTCTAGCAGCCCGACTCCGCATTTGCACGCGCCGTGCGTCGTCAGCCCGGGACGACCGTCGGCCGGGCTTCAGGCACGCCCTTCGCCGGGCAGATCACTTCCGCCGCCGCGACCGGGCAGCCGGTCAGGCGGTCATCCGTCGCGGCACGGGCGCGGCACCGCCGCAGCACGGGCCCGCGCGCACCGCCGCCGCGTCAGCGCTTGAGCCGGCCGAACAGGCTGCCGCGCTTGCCCTCGCCCACGTGCTCGCCGCGCTCCTGGGCGATCTCGCGCAGGAGCTCGCGCTCGCGCGCGTTCAGCTTGCGCGGAATCTCGACCCGGAAGCGCACCACGTGGTCGCCGCGGCCGCGACCGCCCACGCTGCGCACGCCCTTGCCCGCGCGCACCACCACGTCGCCCGGCTGCGTGCCGGCCTTGACGTCGATGACCGCGGTGGCGCGGCAGCTGTCGTCGAGGGTCGGCACCTCGACCTCGCCGCCCAGCGCGGCCACCACGTAGCTCACCGGCACCTCGGTCAGCACGTCGTCGCCGTCGCGCACGAAGCGCGCGTCCTGCTCCACGTGCAGCGCCACATATAGATGACCGGCCTGGCCGCCGCCGCGCGCGCTCTCTCCCTTGCCGGCCAGCCGCAGCGACTGCCCGTCGTCCACGCCGGGGGGAACGGTGATGCTGAGCTTGCTCGATCGCCTCACGGCGCCGCTGCCCCGGCACGCGGTGCAGCGCTCGCGGATGATGCTGCCCTCGCCGCGGCAGCTCGGGCACGTGGTCTGGATCATGAAGAAGCCCTGCGCGTGCAGGACCTGCCCCTTGCCCTGGCACACCTGACAGGTCTCCCGCGCGGTGCCCGGCTTGGCCCCGCTCCCCTCGCAGGTCTCGCACGCCTCCTGCCGATCGATCTCGATCTCGCGCGTCACGCCGTCGACCGCCTCGGCGAAGCTGAGCGCCAGGCTAACTTGTAGATCGGCGCCGCGCCGCTGCCGGCGGCCGCCGCGCGCGGTGCCGAAGAAGTCGGAGAACAGGTCCCCGAAGGCGGAGAAGATGTCCTCGACGCCGCCGAAGCCGGCCGCGTTGCCGTTCAGCCCGTCCGGGCCGAACTGGTCGTAGCGCGCGCGCTGCTCCGGATCGGACAGCACCTTGTAGGCGGTCGATGCCTCCTTGAATCGATCCTCCGCCTGCTTGTCGCCCGGGTTTCGGTCCGGGTGGTTGTCCATGGCCAGACGGCGGTAGGCTTTCTTGATCTCGGAGTCGCCCGCGTCTCGGCCGACTCCCAGGACCTCATACAAGTCGCGCATATTGGATGGTAGCGGAATGGTGAGCGAGCTCGCCGGCGAACAGACGACCCTGCTTAGTAGATCCGGGCTCTTGGGCTGTCAAGGTATGCTGGCGGCATGACGCCTGTCCGGGCCGCGGTCGCCGACGGCGCCCCGGACGCGCGCGACGCCCTGCGCCGTCTCGAACGCATCGCGACCGCCTGGCGCGAAGCCGGGCTCACGTTCGACCCGCGCGGAGATGCCGCGCTCATCGTGCGCCTGGCATGCCAGCGCGCCCCGTACCTCGCGACGCTGCTGGCCCGCGACCCCGGGAGGCTGATGCGGGTCGCGACCGACCCGTATCTCCGCCGCGAGAAGCCGCTCTCGCTCATGGCGCGCGAGCTGGCCGAGCAGCTCGCCGGGCCACCCCTCCCAGGCGACGGCCCCGGCGATGACGACGATCCGGACCGCGAGCTGGCCGCGCGCATGCGCCGCTACCGCGCCGACGAGATGGTGCGCCTCGGCGCGCGCGAGCTCGGCCTCGGCAGCCCGGTCGAGGTCGGCGCCGAGCTGGCCCACCTGGCCGACGTCTGCCTCGACGCCGCCATCGCGCATCACGGGGCCGCGCTCGCCGCGCGCCACGGGCCGCCGCTCATCGCGCCCGAGGCGGGCGGCGGCGAGGCCGAGCTCGCCGTCATCGGCATGGGCAAGCTGGGCGGCGAGGAGCTCAACTTCGCCTCCGACATCGACGTCATCTACGCGTACACCTCCGACGAGGGCCAGGCCGGCGAGCTCAGCCTGCACGAGTTCTTCTCCAAGCTGTGCGAGCGCATCACCGCGTGCCTGCACGAGATGACCGAGGAGGACACCGTCTTCCGCGTCGATCTGCGCCTGCGGCCCGAGGGCTCGCGCGGCGCCATCGCCAACTCGCTGCCGTCGATGGAGCGCTACTACGAGACCTGGGGCCGGCCGTGGGAGCGGCAGGCCTGGCTCAAGGCGCGCGCGTCGGCCGGGAGCCGCGCGCTCGGGCGCCAGGTGCTGACCACGCTGGCGCCGTTCGTCCACCCGCGCCACATCTCGCCGACGATCGTCGACGAGGTGCGCGATCTCAACCGCCGCATCAAGGCCGAGCTCGATCGCTCCACCATCGACGCCGGCTTCGACGTCAAGAACGGCGCAGGCGGCATCCGCGAGATCGAGTTCTTCGTGCAGGCGCTGCAGCTCATCCACGCCGGCCAGCGCCCTGCCCTGCGCGCGCGCTCCACCCTCGGCGCGCTCGATCAGCTGCTGTTCGCCGGCATCATCAGCGAGAGCGAGCGCCGCCAGCTGGCCGCCGCCTACCGCGCGCTGCGCCGCATGGAGCACCTGCTCCAGCTCGAGACCGGGCGGCAGACACAGCGCCTGCCGACCGATCCGGCCGCCTTCGAGCTGTGCGCCCGCCGGCTCGGCCACGCCGGGGCCGGCGAGCTCATCGCCGCGCTCGCCGACCACACCGCCGCGGTCGCGCGCCTGTTCGCCACCCTCGGCGCCGAGGAGGACGGCGCGCCCGACGCCGTGGTCGCGCTCCTGTCCGCCGAGCACGCGCCCGACGAGGAGCGGCGCCTGCTGGCCGGGCTCGGGCTGCGCGACCCGGAGCGCGCGCTCGCCAGCCTGGACCTGGCCCGGCGGCGCGCGCACTCGCCGTTCGGCCGCGCCGCGGAGGGCGTCGCGGCGCGCGTGGGCCCGCTCCTCCTCGCCGACGTGGTCGCGTCGCCGGATCCGGATCAGGCGCTGGCCCGCGCCGCCGAGCTGGCCGGCAGGCGCGGCGGCTGGACCGCTCTCTGGCGCATGATGGACGCCAACCCGCACCTGCGCCGGCTGGTCGCGTCGCTGTTCGGCACCTCCGAGTACATGTCGAAGCAGTTCCTCGACCGCCCGGAGCTGTTCGACGCGCTCCTGGCCGCCGGCCGCACCAGCCCGCGCGCGTCGCGCGCCGAGCTCGACGAGATGACGCGCGCCCGCCTGGCCGAGATCGCGCCGGGCGAGGACGACGAGGCGCGCTGGAGCGCGCTGGCCGAGATGAAGACCGCGCAGGTCGTGCGCATCGGACTGGCCGACATCGGCGGCGAGCTGCGCCCCGACGAGGTGTGCCGCGAGCTGAGCGACCTGGCGGAGGTCTGCCTCGAGCGCGGCTTCGAGCTGGTGAGCGCGGCCATGCGCGAGCGCCACGGCGAGGCGCGGGACGACGCCAGCGGCGCGCCTGCCGGCCTCGCGGTGCTCGCGCTCGGCAAGCTGGGCGGGCGCGAGCTGGGCTACGCCTCCGACCTCGACGTGGTGTTCGTGTACGCGGCCGAGGGAGAGAGCGACGGCGAGCGGCCGCTGCCCAACGTCACGTACATGACGCGCCTGGCCCAGCGCCTGATGAGCGGGCTGCACACACTTCACCCGGGCGGGAGGCTCTACTCGATCGACACGCGGCTGCGGCCGTCGGGATCGCAGGGCCTGCTGGTCTCGTCGCTCGCCGCCTGGCAGCGCTACCACGGCGAGAGCGCGCAGCTGTGGGAGCGCCAGGCGCTGACCCGCCTGCGCCCGCTGGCCGGCGACGCCGAGGTGGGCGCCCGCGCTGCCGCCGTCGCCGCCGACTTCGTCTACGGCCACGCGCCGGGCGAGCGCGGGCGCCAGGGCGTGGATGCGATGGCGGCCGCGATGACCGAGATGCGCGTGCGCATCGAACGCGAGCTGGCCGGCGCGCAGAGCTCGGTCGACATGAAGGCCGGGCGCGGCGGGCTCATCGACATCGAGTTCGCCAGCCAGTTCGTGCAGCTCGCGCTCGGCCACCGCCACCAGGGGCTGCGCACGCCGAGCACGCTGGCCGCGCTGCGCGCCGCCGCCGAGTTGGCCGCCGCCGGCGCCATCCCGCCGTCTCTCGGCGGGCACTGCTCGCTGCTCGCCGACGCGTACCTCTATCTGCGCCGCGTCGAGCACCGGCTGCGCATCGTGCACGACACATCGGAGCAGCGGTTGCCGACGGGCGCGGTCGCGCTCGATGTGCTGGCGCGCCGCCTCGGCGTGGCTGACGGCGCGTCGTTGCTCGAGGCCTACCGGCGGTGGACCGACGAGGTGCGCCGCGCCTACGACGCGATCTTCAGCTCAACTGATCTCCGCGGCGCGGCGTGAGCTGTGCGGGGGGCTCCCGTCGCCGCGCGCCCCGTGTGCTAAGGTGGCTCGAATCAGTTGCCCGAGGAGCTGCAATCATGCCGATGAAGAAGGCCGACAAGATCTGGGTCGATGGCGCGCTGGTCGCGTGGGAAGACGCGGTCGAGCACGTGCTGGCCCACTCGCTGCACTACGGGCTTGCGGCCTTCGAGGGCATACGCGCGTACAAGCGCTCGGACGGGCGCAGCTCGGTGTTCCGCCTGCGCGAGCACATCGATCGGCTCATCGACAGCTGCCAGATCGCCACCATCGATGTTCCCTACTCGCGCGAGCAGCTGATGGACGCGTGCCTCGCGGTGCTGCGGGCCAACAAGCTGAACCTGCCGTACCTGCGGCCGATCGTCTACCTGGGCTACGGGGGGGCCCTCGGGCTGGGCTCGAGCGACGCGCCGGTGCGCACCGTGGTCGCGGCCTACGAGTGGGGCGCGTACCTGGGCGAGGACGGGCTGCGGCGCGGCATCACCTGCCGCGTGTCCGGCTTCCGGCGCGGCGCGGTCGACTCGATGATGACCAAGGGCAAGCTGAGCGGGCAGTACGTCATCTCGGTCCTGGCCAAGCGCGACGCCAACCGCGCCGGCGTGGACGAGGCGATCCTGCTCGATCAGAACGGCCTGGTGTGCGAGGGCACCGGCGAGAACATCTTCATCGTCAAGGACGGGGTCGTGCGCACGCCGCCCACCACGGCGGCGATCCTGGCCGGCATCACGCGCGAGTCGCTCATCGCGCTCGCGCGCGATCTCGACTACGACGTGCGCGAGTCGTCCTTCACCGTCGACGAGCTGTGGACCGCGGACGAGGTGTTCTTCACCGGGACCGCGGCCGAGGTCACGCCGGTGCGCGAGATCGACGGCCGCCGCATCGGCAGCGGCGAGCCGGGGCCGGTCACGAGGCGATTGCAAGATCGCTTCTTCGCCGCCGTCGCCGGCAACGATCCGGCTCACACCGACTGGCTCACCCCGGTGTAGGTCGTGTTCGCGCCGGCGCCCGCGGGCGCGGCCGCTGCGGCCGCTGCGCCCGACGCCGCGGCCGCGACGAGGCGATCGAAGTCGACCGCGTCGTGCGCGTTGAAGATGA
The DNA here is from genome assembly GCA_035262925.1 of Kofleriaceae bacterium. Lineage (GTDB taxonomy): Bacteria > Myxococcota_A > Polyangia > Haliangiales > Haliangiaceae > DATFRY01. The sequence goes on from DATFRY010000566.1 coordinate 23,634, forward strand.
CCACCTCGCGGCCGTGCTCGGCCGCGAGCCGGCGCAGCCGCTCCTGGTTGGCCATCCGCTGGGCGCGGTCGGTGTCGGAGCCGCGCTGGAACACGCGCAACACCATCGGCGCGGCCGGTGGGGTCTCGATCTGGCGGTGGAAGAAGTAGGCGTCGCCGGCGTGGAGCAGCCAGCGCTCGCCGTCCCTCACCGCGATGCCCGAGTGGCCCGCGGTGTGTCCGGGCAGCGGGACGAGGAGGATGTCCGGCTCGCGCACGAGCGCGCGCACCCCGGAGAAGCCGAACCACTCGTCGCCGCCGTCGTCGTGCAGCTGCCAGCTGGGCTCGTGCCGCCAGTGGCCAGGGATGTAGCGCCGGCGCTCGCGCTTGCCGGCCCGCGCCATGGCGGCGGCGTGCTCGCGCCGGTGCACGTGGACCGCGGCGCGCGGGAAGTCGGGGACGCCGCCGGCGTGGTCCAGGTCGAGGTGGGTGAGCGCGATGTGGCGGACGTCGTCCGGCGAGTGGCCCAGCGCGCGCACGTGGGCGAGCGCGGTCTCGTCGGGGTCGAGGCGGGGCCGGACCATGCGCACCCACCAGCGCCCGAGCCGCGCGGGGTCGGCGATGTCGCCGGTGCCGAGCCCGGTGTCGACCAGGATCAGGCCGTCGCGCTCGGTCTCGATGAGGAGGACGTGGCAGATCATGCGCGCAGGCCCGAACAACCGCCCCCTGCCGTTGACCAGGCGCGCGCTGGCCGGGCACATGGTGCCGGTGTTGAAGTGATGGACTCGCATGTCCATCCAATGCCACGGTCGGGTCCATAGGGAAAGAACATTGTTCCGATTGATGGCATAGTTTTCACCTATGGATATCCGCGAGCTGCGCTACTTCATCGCCGCCTTCGAGGAGCGCAGCGTGACCGCGGCGGCCCGGCGCTGCACCGTGTCGCAGCCGTCGGTGTCGGCGGCGATCGCCAGCCTCGAGGCCGAGCTGGGCGCCGTGCTGTTCGTCCGCCACAAGAAGGGCGTGTCGCCGACCGCGGCCGGCGAGCGGCTCTACCCGGTGGCGCGCCGCATCGCGGAGGAGGAGCTGGCCGCGCGCTCGCTCTTCCGCCAGCCGCAGCGCGCGCGCCGCATCACGCTCGGGCTCATGCGCACGCTCGACATCGCCCGCACGCTCGACATCATCGCGCCGCTCACCCGCGACCCCGACCTGCACGTCCGCCTGGTCGGCGCCGACCAGGCCTGCGACGCGCGCGTGGTGTCGAAGATCATGGTGGCCGACGGCGAGGAGTTCGCGCCTCTCTGGGTCGAGCGCTACGTGGTGGCGCTGCCGGCCCGCCACCCGCTGGCCGCGCGCGAGCGCGTGCGCGGCGCGGACCTCGTCGGCGCGCGCCTCATCGACCGCTGCTACTGCGAGTACGCCGATCTGTTCGCCCGCGCCAGCCCGCGCTTCGACGTGGTCGCGATCGCGCCGTCGGAGGAGTGGGCGCTGGCCATGGTGGGCGCCGGTCTCGGTATCGCCATCCTGCCCGAGGGCGTGGTGGCGCGCCGGAGCGAGGGCGTGGTGGTGCGGCCCATCGCCGACGCCGAGGTCACGCGCCAGGTCGGCCTCGCCTACGGCGCCCGCGGCGGCGCGTCGCCCGAGGTGCAGAGCCTGGTGGCGCGGCTGCGCGCGTCGCATCCCGCGCCGGCGCCGCCCCGAGGTGCCAGGCGGCGCGGCGGCCGCCCCGCGCGCCCGGCCCGGCTGCGGGCGCGCTGATCACCGGGCCGCGCGGCGCGCCTCTCGCCGCGACCGCGTCACTCGTCGGGCGACGGCAGGACGGTGACGCGCAGCGCGCTCGGCGTGCCAGGCCCGCGATAGACCCGCTGGGTCGCGCGGATGAAGTCGTTGCGCGTGGCCTGGTAGATGTTGGGCACGAAGCGCTGCGGGTTGCGGTCGATGAAGGGGAACCAGCTCGACTGCACCTGGATCATGATGCGGTGGCCGCGCTCGAACGTGTGGCACACGTCGTTCATCGGGAACGTGATGCGCGTGACCGCCCCCGCCGTCAGCGGCACCGGGTGCTCGTAGCCCTGGCGGTAGCGGGCGCGGAACGGCTCGCCCCTGACCAGGGTCTGCTGCGAGCCGCGGTTGCGCCTGTCCGCCTGATCGTCCTCCTTCTTCCAGCCCGGCAGCTTGCCCGGGTTGACGTCGATGAGCTTGACCACGAAGTCGGCGTCGCTGCCGGTGGTGCTGATGTAGAGGTCGGCCTCGAGCGGACCGGCCAGCGTGACGTCGCGCTCGAGCGGCGGCGTGGCGTAGACCAGGACGTCGGGCCGGCGCGCGGCAAAGCGCTGGTCCTCGGCGTAGGCCGACCGGCTCCAGCGCTGCGTCATCTCCTGGGTCGACGGCACCGGCCGCGCCGGGTCGCTCACGTACTCGTCGAACGCCGCCGCGCTCTCGGGCGTGACCTGGGCGCCGGGCGCGCCGCCGCCGGTCTTGTCGGCCGGCGCGGCCTGGAGCGCCAGCCCGCCCGCCTCGCGCAGCGCGAGCTCTTGCTCGCGCGCGCCCGGCGGCGGCCAGGCCGGGAAGCCGCGCCAGCGGTTGGCGCCGGTCTCGAACACCAGCGCCTCCGGCAGGTGCGGGTCGGGGCCGCCCTTGAGGTGGTGGCGGAAGAACGCGAGCTCGAGCGCCTGGTAGGTCTCGCTCGTGTTGGAGCCGAAGGTGGCGTCGCCCAGCTCGCGCCCGGTGGTGCGCACCCAGCCGCCATGCATCCACGGGCCCATGACCAGCGTGTTCTTCGCGCCCGGGTTCTGCTTCTCGATGGCGCGGTAGGTCGCGAGCGGGCCGTAGAGGTCCTCGGTGTCGAACCAGCCGCCCACCACCATGACCGCCGCGTGCACGTTCTTGAGGTGGGGGAGCAGGTTGCGCGACTGCCAGAACGAATCGTAGTCCGGGTGCGACATGATCTCCTTGAAGAAGGCGATGTCGCCCCGCAGGTAGCGCCGCTCCAGCTCGGCGACCGGCCCGGCCTCGAGGAAGAACTCGTAGGCGTCCGGCGTGCCCATGTCGAAGCCCTCCCACTCCTCGACGTCGGTCGGGCGCGGCCGCGGCTTGCCGAACCCGGAGAAGAAGGCGAAGGACAGCTGCAGGTTGAAGGCGCCGTGGCGGTGCATGTCGTCGCCGCGGAACCAGTCGGCGATGGGCGCCTGCGGCGACACCGCGACCAGCGCCGGGTGCGAGTCGATGGTGGCGGCCGAGCTGTAGAAGCCGGGATAGGAGATGCCCCACTGCCCGACGCGCCCGCTGTTGTGCGGGACGTTCTTCACCAGCCAGGCCACCGTGTCGTAGGTGTCGCTGCTCTCGTCGATGTCCGACGGGCCGTGCTTCGCGTCCACCTGCGGCCGCATGTTGACGTAGGTGCCCTCGGACATGTGGGCGCCGCGCACGTCCTGCCTGACGAAGATGAAGCCGTCGCGCTCGTACGCGTCGGTCGGCCCCAGCCGATCGGCGTAGCGGTCGCCGCCGTAGGGCGCCACGCTGTAGGGCGTGCGGAACATGAGCATCGGGTAGCGCCTGTCGTCGGCGGCGTCGTTGGGCACGTACACCTGCGTGAACAGGCGAACGCCGTCGCGCATCGGGATGCGGTACTCGTACTTGGCGTAGTGGGCGCGGATGTACTCGCCGCGCACCGGATCGGGCTCGCGGCCGCCGGGCAGCGGCCGGTGCGGTTGCGCCGCCGCGCCCGCGCCCGCGCCCCCGCTCGTGCTCGCGTCGGCCGCGGGTGGCGGCGCTGCCGGCGGCGGCGGGGCCGGCGGGACGATGACCGTGACCTCCGCCGGCGGCGGATCGCCGCAGCGACACCCGTGCCACGACAGGGCGGCGCCGGTGAAGAGGATGACGAGGAAGGGGGAGGGGTGGACGGGACGGCTCGGCACGACGGCGCGAGCTTCGCGCCCCCGGGCGCGCATCGCAACAGACACGTGATGCCGGCCCCACCGGTACACGAGCCCCGGTCACCGTCGAGTCGAGCCGTCGAATCGAGCCGTCGAGGCGTCGCCACGCTCGCCTCGCCCCGTTGCGGCCCGCTCAGCCGGACTCGGCGTCGACGGGCGTCAGCCCTTCGCCGTCCGTCTGCGGGCGCAGGCGCAGCGTCTCGGAGGTGCGGTCCTCGCGCGCGAGAGCCCGCTCGGCCTCGACCACGCGCGGCTCCAGCCAGCCGGCCCAGCGGTTGAGCGCGGCCCGTCGCCGCTCCGCGTCACTGGCGGTGCCGGCCGCGGGTCCCAGCTCGGTCTCGACCAGATCGCTCAGGATCGGCAGCGAGCCCAGCGCGGCGGCCAGCTCGCGGCCGGACAGGCCGGCGAAGCTGCGCAGCTCGAGCATCAGCTCCACCAGGCGCTCGCGCGCCGCGCGCCGGCGCGATCGCGCGTCGATCTGCTCGACCGCGCGCGTGGCCGCGGCCGCCACGTCGAGCCCGCCTGCCCGGGGCAGCTGGCTCGCCAGCCCGGCCAGCCGGATGTGCCGCATCCCGCCAATGTACGCCCCGCCCTCGCTGCAGTTGTAGAGGCGCACGCGCCTGGCCACCTGGCGCGCGGTCTCCTCGAACCAGCGCTGGCACATGCTGAAGTGGAACGAGCTGGGCAGCGGGCGCCCGTCCCAGCCGGGCAGCTCGACCAGCCGCTCGCTCACGAGATCACGCCCGCGCAGATCCGGCGCCAGCCAGCCCTCGAGCGAGAGCGCGCGCCCATCGGGCGACGCCACCGCGCGCACGTCGCCGTCCGCGCTCGACCCGGCGTAGCAGCGCCCGCCCGGGAAGGACAGATCCAGCCCGACGAAGCCGATCGGATCGCAGCCCCAGGCCAGCCCGAGCGCCAGCGCCGTGTGCGCGACCGAGCCGCCGCTCGGGATGATGGCCAGCGGATCCGGCCGGTCCGCGCCGGCCAGCTGCCACAGCCAGCCGTCGACCGGACTCGGCTCGGGCAGCGCGATGTAGCGCGGCGCCGCTGTGCAGAACATGACCGGGTGCGCGGTGGCGGTCACCACCACGGCGGCGACGTCGGACAGGTCCTCGCCGGCCAGGTGATGGCCGACGTCGTGCGCATCCGCGACCAGGACGATGTCGGGTGTGATGCCGGCGCGGCGAAGCGGCACCAGGCTGTGGCTGAGCGCGAGCAGAACGGCCCGGCCGCGCAGATCGCCCAGCGTGTCGATGTGGCGGTCGAGCGACGGCCCGGGAGCCACGATGACCATCGGCATGCCGCTCATCGCGGCGGTCACGGAGCCGGCCCCGGGCCAGCGGCAGAGCGGCGGCAGGTTGGCGAGGCCCTGCTCGATGCGCGCGCGCGCAACGGCGCCGGCGCCCAGCCCGCAGCTCAGGGCGCGCTGGCCGCGCGCGCGCTCGATGCGCCCGATCACCTGCTGGCAGAGGCGCGCATGGGCCGGGTCGAGCGCGCGGCCGGCGATCCGGCCGGGCGCCAGCGCCCCGAGCGCGCGCACCGCCGCCGCCACCTCGTCCAGGTGGTCGACCCGCAGGACGCCGGCCGGCAGGTCCGCGCCGCTGTCATCGCTCGTGCGGAACCAGAGGATGCGGTGCTGGCCCAGCCGGCGCAGCTCCGCGGTGGCCGGACCCGCTCCCGGCCCCACCAGCACGACCAGGTCGCGCTCGTTGTTCCACTCGCCCGACAGCATCGCCTCGGCGAGCGCCGCGTCCTCCGCGTCGGCGTCGAGCGGCGGCGGCTCTGCATCCAGGACGGGTGGCGGACCGGTGAGAGACAACCCAAGGAGGTTTTCGGCCGCCAGGCGGCTCCGCTTGAGCGATCCGGGCGCCCCTGGCGCCCTGAGGGGTCCCGAGCGCACACTCTCCTCAAGGTGGGCCGGCATGCGGCCGATCTCGGTGACATGTCCTCTAGCACGGGTCCATCTGGCGGCCCCCGGCCCAAGGAGCCCCGCTCCCCCCTGGCCGAGGCCACCTCCCTCCTGGCGCACGACCTCAACAACCAGCTGGCCCTGCTCCTGGCCAACCTCGAGTTTCTCGAGGAGATCTTCGGCGGCCGCAGCGACGTCGACCCCGACGTGCGCGAGACGATGGCGACCTCCCAGGCGGCCCTGCAGCACATGATGACCCTGGTCCGCAACATGTCCGATATCGGCAGGATGGAGGATCCGGGGCTCCATCCCGCCCCCGCGCCGACCGACGTGGCGCGCCTGGTGCGCGCCGTGGTCCGCGAGCACCGGCCGCTCCACGACCGCGGATCGGTCGAGCTCCGGGTCGAGAGCGCCGAGGCGCTGCGCGCCGACGCGGACGCGCTCCTGGTCAAGCGCATCGTCCACAACCTCCTCGCCAACGCGCGCCGCTTCGTCGAGCGCGGAGGCAAGGTGCGGGTGACCGCCGCGCTGGAGGAGGTCGGGGGCGGACGCGACCTCGTCCTGACCGTCTCCAACAACGGCCCGCCGATCCCCGTGGAGCGGCACGCGACCCTGTTCGACAAGTACCGCATCAACCCCGACGGGCGCGTGGCGCGCGGCATGGGGCTCTACTTCTGCCGCCTGGCCAGCGAGGCGCACGGCGGCTCGATCTCGCTGTCGAGCGACGCGGAGTTCCCCACCGTGTTCACGGTGCGCCTCGCCTGCGGCGCGCGCGCGGTGCCCGCGTAGCCGGTTCGCGCGACGGGGCTGGAAGAGCAGCGTTCAGCGGGCTTGGCTGGACGGATGACCCTTGCCCTGGTGCAGGGCCGAGCTCGGTTTGTCTCGATCATGACCTTCGCCATCGACCCGCGCGCGCTGCGCGGGCTGGTGCCGGTCGGCACCGAGATCGACACCTTCGACGACGGACGCGCGCCGCTCAGCATGGTCGCGCTCCGGTTCGACGACAGCCGCGTGCTCGGTCTGCCGATCCCGTTCGCCCGCTCCTACGATCAGGTCGCGCTGCGCTTCTACGTGCGGCGCTGGCTCGGCGGCGACCGGTGGCGGCGCGGCACGGTCCCGGTGATCGAGTTCGTGCCGGTCAGCGCGCTGGTGTCGGCCGGCCACGTCCTCTACGGAGAGGCGTACGAGCGCCGGCCGGTGACCTCGCGGGTGCGTCCGCCGGATCCGGGCACCAACCGCGGGGGCCGGGCGGTGTACCGCTGGCGCACCGATCGGAGCATCCACCGCCTGGCGGTCGACTTCTCGGGTGAGCTGCACCTGCCGGCGCCCGATTCGCGCGAGGCGTTCCTGGTCGAGCGCTACTGGGGCTACCTGGCCCGCCACGCCGACCTGACCAGCGAGGTCCGGGTCGATCACCCGCCGTGGCGCATCTGGTCGGCCGCCGAGGGGCACCTCACCGCCGAGGTGCCCCAGCTCTTCGGCGACCGCTTCGCGCGCGCGCTGGCCTCGCCGCCGGTGAGCGTGGTGGTGGCCGAGGGCTCGCGCCTCGAGCTCCACCGGCCGATCACGCTTCCGCCGATGCCGCCGCCCGCGCCCGCGTTCGTGTGAGCGGCGAGGGCGGAGCGCGCGACGCGGGTGCGTGAGCGGCGAGCGCGGAGCGCGCGACGCGGTCGGTGACGTGAGTGGCGCGGGTTTCGACTTTCGGCGCGCGACTCGTGCCTATAGTCGGCCGATGGGCGCCACTTCGCGCGTCGTGGTCCGCGCCGCCGGCCTCATCGGTGCGGCGCTCACCTGCTGGTCCAACAATGTGCAGTGGGGGACGGGCCCCGGGCGCGGCGGTCCGCCCGGTCAGTGGGAGCGGGCCGCGGTCGGCGCCGCGCTCCTGTCCCTCCTGGCCGCGCTCGCGGTCTGGCTGGCCACGCGCCCGGGCGCGAGCAGGACGTGGCTGCGGATCGCGGCGTGTCTGTGCGCGCTCGGCGTCGCGGCCATCGCCTACCACCTCCGCGCGGAGGCCGAGCACCTGCGGCTCCCCAACCTGATGGAGGGGCCGGGCTGGACGTGGATGGCCGCCGGCGCGGGCTTCGCGCTGGCAGCGGCCGCCGCAACCTTCGCCGTGCGCGGCAGCGGCGCCGCCGGCGCTAGCCAAAGAAGTCGGGCACGAAGGCGAGGAGCAGGCCAGCGAGGGCGATGAGCGCGGCGAGCGGGGCGACGAGCGCGAACACCACGTCCGCCGGCCGTTTGCGGTTGTACATCGCCCAGGTCGAATAAACCGTGCCGGCGCTCGCCAGGGCGAACAGCAACAGCCCGAGAATCCGCACGCGCCGACGGTAACACGCGCCGACGGTCGCCACGACGGGGACGCGGTTCACGTCCGCGTCCGCATCGCGCCCTCCCGCTCTTCCTTGCTGGCCCGACCGCTTCTGTCGTACAAGCGGAGGTTCCACAGACTAGGGAGTAGTACCCAATGAGACTAGTCAAGAGCCCCCTCTTCATCCTCCTGGCATGCGGCGCCCTCAGCCTCGCGGCGTGCGGCGGCGGTGGTGACGACGACGACACCAGCGGCGATCAAGGCGGCAACACCGACGACGGCTCGTCGAGCGACGACGGCGCCGCCGACGACGGCGGCGACGCTGCCACCGTCAACCCCGACGGCGTCGACAACACGTACGTGATCGACAGCGTCGTGGTGCCGGCCAACGCGAACGAGGCGCAGGACGTCGCGCTCGACATCGACGGCAACGGCACGAAGGACAACAAGCTCGGGGGGCTCCTCGGCAGCCTCTCCTCGTTCGTCGGCGACATCCAGAGTCTCGTCGAGGAACAGGTGGCCAAGGGCGGGATCATCCTGCTCGCCAACGTCAAGGCCACCGACCTCACCGCCGCCAGCGGCGTCGGCCTCTACGTCTACCTGGGCGCCAATCCGAATCCAGCGCCGTGCGCGACGCCGGACGACACCGAGTGCGGCCTGCACCTGCAGGGCGACGGCAGCTTCGACATCGACCCCAGCTCGCCGACCGACGCGGTCGTGGTGGGCGCCACCGCGGGCGGGAAGTTCACCGGCGGTCCCGGCTCCGTCACCATCCAGCTGTCGCTGTCCGAGCTCGCCGACCCGCTCAGCCTGACGCTGTCCAACGCCAAGTCCGAGGTGTCGGTCTCGGCCGACGGGCTGTCAGACGGCATCCTCGGCGGCGCGCTCACCATCGACTCCATCAACAACGACCTCCTGCCGGCGGTGGCCACGGTCATCGCGGGGATCCTCGCCGACGACGGTTGCGACGCCACGGCCACGCCGTGCTGCGAGCCGGGCTCGACCGGTGAGCAGATCCTCCAGGTGCTCGACGAGGGCGGCGTCGCGGACGGCGACTGCGTCATCACCGCGGAGGAGCTGGCCAACAACTCGTTCGTCAGCGCCACCCTCGGCAGCCCCGACGTCGACCTCGACGGCGACGGAACCGACGACGCGGTCTCGCTCGGCATCGGCTTCAGCGCCGTCACCGGCACCTTCACGCCGCCGGCGCCGTAGTCTCGCGCACGACCGATCGATACGCCGGCGTGAACGCGGCGTGAACGAGGCGCCGGGCACCGCTGCCCGGCGCTTCGCGCTTTCGGCGACGGCCCGCGTGGCGCCGAACCGCGGCCGGCGGGGTCATGGAGATGTCGATCGACAGGCCGGCGTCGGCGGTGCGCCCGGCACACTCGCCCGGCGCGCTTCGACGCCGGCCCGGCTCCGGCGACGACCGGACCGCCCGGGTCACCCATGTCGATCCAGATATCGATCGACGCGCCTGCACGAGCGCGGCGCCTGCGCGGCGGTGGCTGCCCGGCGCACCGCGGTGTCGCCCGGCGCGAGCGCGGCGACTGCGCGGCGGCGGACCTGCCCGGCGCACCGCGGTGTCGCCCGGCGCGAGCGCGGCAACTGCGCGGCGGCGGGCCTGCCCGGCGCACCGCGGTGTCGCCCGGCGCGAGCGCGGCGCCATCGCGGCGCCGGGCCTGCCCGGCGCACCGCGGTGTCGCCCGGCCAGGGCGCGGCGACTGCGCGGCGGCGGCCGCACCGCGCACCGCGGTGTCGCCCGGCGCGGGCGGCTCCGGGCGCATGCGCCCCGCGGCTGGTACCATGCGCGAATGCGCTACGGCGTGATCCTCGCGGGCGGGGGCGGGACCAGGCTGTGGCCGGCCAGCCGGCGCGCGCGGCCCAAGCAGCTCCTGCGTCTGGTCGGGGGCGAGACGATGCTGGCCGCGACCGTCCGCCGCGCGCAGCGCGTGGCGGGCCGGGCGATCGCGGTCACCGCTGCCGAGCAGGAAGGCGCCGTCGCGCCCGAGCTCGGTCCGACGGCGGAGATCCTGGCCGAGCCGGTCGGACGGAACACCGCCGCCGCGATCGGGCTGGCCGCCGTGCACCTCGCGGCGCGCGACGCCGACGCGGTGCTCGCGATCCTGCCCGCGGATCACCACATCGCCGACGACGACGGCTTCGCGGCCGCGGCCGGGCGCGCGTTCGCCCTGGCCGAGGAGCGCGGCGCGGTCGTCGCCATCGGCGCGCGCCCGACCCGGCCGGAGACCGGCTTCGGCTATCTCGAGCTGGGCGAGCCCCTGGCCGGCGATCATCACGCGGCGCCGGCACGCGCGGTGCGCCGCTTCATCGAGAAGCCGTCGGCCGCCCGCGCGGCGGCCATGGCGGCGGACGGCGGCCACCTGTGGAACAGCGGGATGTTCTTCGCGCGCGCCGACCGCCTGCTGGCCGACATCGCGCGCCACCTGCCCGACACCCACCGCGCCCTGGCCGCGATCGCGCGCGCGCTCGCCGAGGGCGGCGCGCCCGCCGCCGAGGCCCGAGCCGCCGAGCTCTACCCCGCCCTCCCCGCCATCTCGATCGACCACGGCGTGATGGAGCGGCTGCCCGACATCGTCTGCGTCCCGGGCGACTTCGGCTGGAACGACGTGGGCTCCTGGTCGGCGCTGGCCGACATCGCCGCGCCCGATCGCGACGGCAACGTGTCCGTCGGCCAGATGGTCGCGGTCGGCGGCGCGCGCGACAACATCGCGGTCGCCGACCCCGGCCGCCTGGTCGCCCTGGTCGGCGTCGAGGGCCTGGTCGTGGTGCAGGCCGGCGACGCGGTCCTGGTCGTGGCGAAGAGTCGGGCCCAGGAGGTGCGCGACGCCGTGGCCGCGCTCGGGCGCGCCGGCCTCGAGCGCTTCCTGTGACCGCGCCCCTGATCGTGACCGCGACCCTGACCGCGACCCTGATCGCGACCCTGATCGCGACCGTGATCGCGACCCTGACCGCGACCGAGACCCGACCGACCGGGCCCGCCGCGACGATGCCGCGACCGGAGGCCCAGCTCCGATGAACCCGTCCATCTTCCGCGAGTACGACATCCGCGGAGTGGCCGACCGCGACCTGGTCGGCGAACTGGTGCGTGACCTCGGCCGCGCGATCGGCCGCATGGTCGCCCCGGCCGTCGGCCACACCGTCGAGCCCGGCCGGGCGCGCGCGGTCGTCGCGGTCGGGCGCGACGCCCGCCTCACCTCCGACCGCCTGCGCGGCGAGCTCGTCGCCGGCATCACCGACGCCGGGGTCGACGTCATCGACGTCGGCGTGGTGCCGACGCCGGCCCTCTACTACGCCACCTTCGCCTGGCCGCTCGACGGCGCGGTCATCATCACCGGCAGCCACAACCCGGCCGAGGACAACGGCTTCAAGATCCTGCGCGGCCGCGCCTCGATCTACGGGGACGACATCCGCGCGCTGAGGAGCGCGATCGAGACCGGCGCCGCCCGCGCCGCGGTGGTCGCCGACGGCGCGCGCGGCCGCGTCGAGCGGCGCGACGTGATGGCGCCCTATCTCGACCACGCCCGTGGGCAGCTCCGCCTGGGCCCGCGCCGGTGCCGCGCGGTGGTCGACGCCGGCAACGGCACCGGGGGTCCGGCCGCGGTCGAGCTCTACCGCCGGCTCGGCTTCGACGTCGTGCCGCTCTACTGCGACATGGACGGCCGCTTCCCCAACCACCACCCCGATCCCACGGTCGAGGACAACCTCGTCGACCTGCGCCGCCGCGTGGCCGACGAGGGGGCCGAGCTCGGCATCGCGCTCGACGGCGACGCCGACCGCATCGGCGCCATCGACGGCCGCGGCCGCATCCTGTGGGGCGACCAGCTCATGATCCTCTTCGGGCGCGACATCGCCGCCGAGCACCCCGGCGCGCGCTTCATCGCCGAGGTCAAGTGCTCGCAGGCGCTGTTCGACGAGATCGCCGCGGCTGGCGGCGAGCCGATCATGTGGAAGGTCGGCCACTCGCTCATCAAGGCCAAGATGAGGGAGACCGGCGCGCTCCTGGGCGGCGAGATGAGCGGCCACCTCTTCTTCGCCCACCGCTACCTCGGCTTCGACGACGCCATCTACGCCGGCGCCCGCCTCCTCGAGCTGCTGTCGCGCGGCTCTGCCAGCCTGGCGGAGCTTTGGGATACTCTGCCGGTCATGGTCAACACACCGGAGATCCGGGTGGCGTGCGACGACGACCTCAAGTTCGAGGTCGTGAAGCGCACGGCCTCGCGTCTGCGCGCCCATCCACAGGTGGTGAGCGTCGTGGACATCGACGGCGTGCGCGCCAGCTTCGGCGACGGCTGGGGTCTGGTGCGCGCCTCCAACACGCAGCCGGCGCTGGTCCTGCGCTGCGAGGCGGTCGATCCGGCGCGGCTCTCGCAGATCCGCTCCGCCATCGATGGCACCATCGTGGCCAGCAAGCAGGAGCTGGGGGCGTCATGACGGATCTGGCGATCGGGATCGATCTGGGCGGGACCAACATGCGGGCTGCCCTGTTCCGCGGACTGCAGGCGGCGGCCGCGACGCCGCACGGCGACGCCGAGAGCGCGGCCGTGGCGGCCCGCCCGGTGGTCGAGCGGCGCGAGAAGGTGGGCAGCGAGCGCGATCCGGAGCCGGTGATCGCGCGCCTGGCCGCCATGATCCAGGGGCTCCTGGCCGAGGCCGGCTGCGCCGATCTGCCGGTGCCGGTCGGCATCGGCTTCGCCGGCATGTTGCGCGGCGACCGCGGCTACGTGGTCACCTCGCCCAACGTGGGGTGGCGCGAGGTACCGTTCGGCGATCTCCTGCGGGCCAAGCTGGGCCCGCGCCACAACGTGGCGGTGGAGAACGACGCCAACGCGATCGCCTGGGGCGAGTACCACATGGGCGCCGGCCGCGGGGTCAAGGACATCGTCGTGGTCTACGTCGGCACCGGCATCGGCGGCGGCGCGGTGGTCAACCGCACCCTGGTGAACGGCAGCGGCGCCGCGCTCGAGATCGGCCACGTCAAGGTCGTGTGGGACGAGACCGCGCGCCGCTGCGCCTGCGGGCTGAAGGGCTGCATCGAGGCCTACGCCGGCGGTGAGCAGATCTCGCGCCGGGCCCGCGCCGAGCTCGCCGGCGGCGCGCGCTCGGCCGCGGTCGAGCTGGCCGGCAGCATCGAGGCGGTCAACCCCGGCCACCTCGACGCGGCCGCCGCCGAGGGCGACGACTACGCGCTCGGCCTGTGGGCCGAGGTCGGGCCGCTGCTCGGCGTCGTGCTGGCCAACGCGGTGACCCTGTTCAACCCGCAGCGCCTGATCCTCGGCGGCGGCGTCCTGTCGCGCACTCCGGTCCTGCGCGAGCACGCCATCGCGGCCCTGCACGTCGCGGTCAACCCGCCGGCGGTGGAGAGCCTCGTGGTCGAGAACGCCGTGCTGGGCGACGACGCCGGCGTGGTCGGTGGCGCGCTGCTCGCGGGCGGCTGACACCGCGGCGGAGCCCGTGAGAGCGTTTCGGCCTCGGGGGCCTCGACCGAGGGCGGGCTGACACGCCCCGCCGTGGCGGCGCTGACCCGCGGTCGAGTGAGGGGAGCCGCACGCGCTGAAACAACTACCCCGGAGCGGCGCGATGTCCCTGGCCCGCATGTTGCTGCATGGACAGGACATGGCTCAGCTCCCTGTTCTCGTTCCATCCGCTCTCACGCCGCGATGGCGGTGGGCGGTGCGGCGGTGGGCGCGCGGGCTCGCGGCGGGCGCGGGCGCGCTGGCCGCCGGCGCGGTCGTCGCGCTCTGGTGCACGCGGCCCGAGATGCCGCCTCCGCTTCCCGACGAGGCGCCGGTCATGGCCGCGGCGGCGGTGGATGCGCGCACGGCGACCCGGCCCACCGCCGGGGCCGCCGAGACCCGCGAGCGTGGCGAGATCATCCAGATGGCCCCGGTCGTGCGCGACGGCGGCATGCGCGTGGTCCTGCGCAGCCACGTCGACGGCGCGTGGGTGAGCGGGCCCGCCTCAGTGACCGACGAGGACGGCCTCCTGATCGCGACCCGCCCGCTCAGCGACGCCGGCCGCGCCGAGGTAGCCGGCGCGATGGGCGCTGCGCTGCGCCTGGTGCGCCCCGACGGCGGGTCGTGCCGCGCGGTCGTGACCGGCGCGGTCGCGCTCGCGCGCGTCGACGCCGGCGACGAGATCGATCGCGACGCCGACGCGGCGTGGAACGCGGCCGACGACTCGCGCGTGGTGGCCGGCGACCTCGAGCTCGACGGCGACTGCGACGGCGCCCTGTGGGCGCGCAGCGCGTCCCTGGCGCAGCCGGCGCCCGCGCAAATCGCCCCGGCCGACCCGGTGACGCGGCGCGCCGCCATCGACGCTCTCGAGAAGCGGCCGGAGTACCGCGAGCTCACCGACGGCAGCGGCAGCGAGGAGTTCGCGGTCGTGACCGTGGCGGCCGGCGGCGAGACCATCGTCGCGGCGCAGTTCCTGGCCGAGACCTGCGTCGGCAAGATGCCGGTCCTGACCGCCCTCTGGCGGCTCGAGGCGGGCGCGGGCGGCGGCGCGGCTGGCGAGCTGCGGTTTCTCGGCGCCGAGGAGCGCATCAAAGACATCGTGGGCGCCGCCGACGCCGACGGCGACGGCCGGCTCGAGGTCCTGACCCAGGACGACGCGCTCGGTTTGGCTGTGATGCACCGCGGCGCAGGCCGGTACCGGTTCGCGCAGCGGGCGCCGGTGGACATCCGCGGCTGCCGCTGCTGAGCCTGCGGCCGCAGGGCCGCCCTCCCGCATATAGTGCAGCCATGGGGGAGTGGTGGCGCTCGTTCTTCGATGCCGAGTACCTGCGTCTCTGGGGGCCGATGATCCCGGCCGAGCAGTCGCGCGAGCACGCCGACGCGCTGTGGCTGGTGCTCGGGCTCGGCCCCGGCGCGCGCCTGCTCGACGCGCCTTGCGGCTACGGCCGGCTGTCCGTCCCGTTGGCCGAGCGCGGCGCGGTCGTCACCGGCGTCGATCAATCCGCCGACCTCCTGGCCGAGGCCGAGAGCGCGCGCGGCGCCCTGGGCGAGGACCGGCTGCGCTACGTCCGCCACGACCTGCGCGAGCCGCTGGCCGACGGCGGGTTCGACGCCGCGTTCAACGTCTTCTCGTCGCTGGGCTACGGCAGCGAGGACGACGACCTCGCCGTCTTGACCACGCTGTGCCGCGCGGTGCGGCCGGGCGGCCGCGTGTTCGTGGACACCATGCACCGCGATGCGGTCGTGGCCGGCCTGCTGGCGGGCGGCCCGGCGCCCCGACGGCTGTCTGACGGGACAATAATGATGGAGGAGTCGGTGTTCGATCCGATCGCCGGCCGCGTCGAGACCTGCTGGTACTGGGCCGGGCCGTCGGGCACCGGGGCGAGGCCGGCATCGCTCCGCGTCTACTGCATCACCGAGCTGGTGGGCCTGCTCGAACGCGCGGGGCTGCGCCTCGTGTCCGCGCACAAGGGGTGCTCGGCCGAGCGCTTCGACGTCACGGCGCCGCGCATGGGTGGCCGGATCGGGCTCCTGGCCGAACGCGACTGATCTTTCTTCGCGGCGAATCTCGAGCGGTGCCGCGGGGATGTGAAAATTAAAAAACACTCGTTTGTTTTCTAATTGATCCGGCGGCGGTTGTCGAGGTATTTGGTTTCCCGCCCCGCACAACCCCGACCGAGGTCAAGACATGAAGCACGCGTCTCCGTTCACCACCACTCTCACCGCCACGATCTCAGCGCTCCTGGTCGCCGTCGGCCTGTCCGCCTGCTCTGCAAGCGGCGGCGGCGACGGCTCCGACCCGGGCGACGATCCGGATCCGGCCGATTCAGCACGCGCGTCGGAGATCGACGCGCTGGTGCGAGGCATCCCGGGGCTGCCCGCCGAGCCGCCGGCGCGCACCGAGGGCGATCCCGGCCCCGCAGCGCGCGAGGGCGACTATCAGTGCTTCACGCGCGCGGTGACCGAGACGCGCCAGCACGAGGACCTGGTCGCCTTCGCCGCCAACTCCGAGTCGATGTGGCCGGGGGCGCTCCTGCGCGGCGACTCGGTCGCCAGCGGCCTGTTCACGCCCATCGTGCGCCCGCGCGGGCCGGCGACCGTCTCGGTGTCGCTCGAGAACATCGACGGGCGGCGCTCCGCGGTCATGGAGACGCCCAGCCTGTCCGCCTTCCGCGAGGCGATGGCAGGCATCCTCTCGCAGGACGTCACCGGAGCCACCCCGGCCAACATCTACTCCGAGATCGAGTCGGTGCACTCCGAGAACCAGCTCGCCATGGCGCTCGGGGCGAGCCTGTCGGTGACCGGGCTGCCAGCGCAGCTCGCGGCCAGCTTCGACTTCTCGGACCAGGACATCAAGAGCCGCTACCTCGTCAAGTACATCCAGTCCTACTACACGGTGGACATCGACCAGCCCCGCTCGCCGAGCGACTTCTTCGGCACCGACGTCGCGGTCGCCGATCTGCGAGATGTCATGGGGGCGGGCAATCCGCCGCTTTATGTATCCTCCGTGACCTTTGGCCGGGTGATTCTGTTCACCTTCGAGTCCAGCTACTCGGCCACCGAGCTCGGGGCTGCGCTCGACTTCGTCTATGCCGGCGGGGCGGACGTCAGTGGCGACGTGTCCGTGACGTACCGCGACATCGTCTCGCACTCGAAGATCACCGCCTACATCCTCGGCGGCTCGGGCGGGGAAGCGGCCAGGTCGCTCGGCAGCTACGACGAGCTCATCGACTTCATCCAGGGAGGCGGAGACTACAGCCGCGAGTCACCCGGCGCTCCGATCGCGTACAAGCTGGCCTACCTGGCCGACAACGAGCCGGCGCGCATGTCTTTTACCGACGACTACGAGGAGAAGGAGTGCCAGCGCGTGAGCCAGAAGATCCAGGTCCAGCTGAGCAAGATCGAGGTCTTGAGCGTCGGTGGTGAGATCGGCGAGGGCGACGGCCTCGAGGTCTTCGGCGCGATCCAGGCCACCGGCTCCGCGAGTCCCATCGCGGTCTTCGACCGGGGCCGCGACGACCGCATCGAGATCAAGCAAGGACAGAGCTGGCCGCAGGGCGGGGAGATCGTCGAATCGGTGGTCGATGTGGAGCCTCAGGCGGGCCGCGTCATCGAGCTGGGGGCCGTCTTGCAAGATCGTGACGAGCTACTGGGCGACGAGCTCCTCGGTGACGAGCAGGTCGCGGTCCCGTTCGAGACAGGTTGGCGCCGCGACGTGTCGATCTTCCTGACCGGCGGCGGATCGCAGGTGGTGGTCACGTTGACGCTGGCCCCCATTTGAGATGGTCGGAGAGTAATTGGCACTTCCCCACAGGTGTGCAACAGGGATAGATTGCGCACCACATAGAGGAGGTGTGGAGATGAGACTCCCGCCGTTGTCGCGTGGTGCAGTACTCCTTCTTGCAGGTGCGCTCTCCTGCCAAACCCAGTCGGGTACAGCGCCACCAGGGAGCCCATCGGGGGGTTCCAGTTCGGGTTCTGGCTCGGGCTCCGGATCTGCCGTGGCCAAGCCGCCGCCGCCGTACGCCAAGCGGGCGATCGATGCCGGCGGCATCATCAGCGCGAGCGACCAGGATGGCCGTCCGCGTTTCATCTGGGCGACCCAGCGTCTCGAGGCCGCTCCCGGTAGCACGCCGCAGGAGGCCGCGCGGCAGCATTTCCGGCGATTCGCGCCGGCCTACGGGATCGAGCGGGCGACGGCCACTCTGGCGACCTCGTCGTCGCCGGCGGCCGTCGAGGTCGGCTCCATCAATCGCACGCGTGAGGGCGACTATCTGGTGCGACTCGTCCAGAAGGTGGACGGGCTCGACCTCTACCGCAGCGACGTCAAGGTCGTCATGCGTTCGGACCTGTCGCTCATCGCTCTCACCGGTACGCCATCCGATCTGACGGGTGCCAAGCCGGCGGCCAGCAGCTTCCAGCTCTCGGACGGCCAGGCGCTGTCCAGGGCGCTCGGCCATCTTTACGGCGTCGCGGTTCCCGATGCGGCCGCATCGAAGAGCAAGACTGCGCAAGGATCGTACAGCTGGCTCGACCTTCCGTCGTCGGCGGGGGTCAAGCTGTCCGAGCCCGCCCGCGCCAAGAAGATCGTCTACCGCGACGGCGACCGCCTGGTGAAGGCCTACGCCATGGAGTTCTACTCCAGCGACGGCAGCAGCACCGACTCGGAGGCGTTCCGCTACATCGTCGCCGCCGATGACGGGCGCGTGCTCGAGCGCAACAACCTCACCGCGGACGCGGCCTTCACGTACCGCGTGTTCGCCGAGACCGAAGGCGACCTGCGCCCGCTCGACGGACCGCTGGAGGACTTCACGCCGCACCCGACCGGCCAGCCTGACGGCAGCGAGCCGGGCTTCATCCTGCCCAACCTCGTGTCGGTCGAGACGACGAAGAGCGAGCCGGCTGGTGTGATCGATCCGTGGCTGCCCGCCAACGCGGTGCAGTCGCTGGGCAACAACGTCGACGCGTACGCCGACCTGGTCGCGCCCGACGGCTACTCGAACCAGGACCGCCGCGCCACCACCACGGCGCCGGGTGTGTTCAACCGGATCTACCTGACCGACAAGGAGCCGCTGTCGACTGCGCGGCAGACCCAGGCGGCCACGACCAACCTCTTCTACACGGTCAACTGGCTGCACGACTACT
>DATFRY010000567.1:0-3457 GCA_035262925.1 Kofleriaceae bacterium
GCGAGACGACGCTGGCCCGCGCCGGCCGGCAGCGTCGACAGGAGCACCCCGCGCTCGCTCTTGGGACGGGAGACCGGGTCGGGCTCCACCTCCGGCCTATCCGCGCGGCTTCACCCGGATCATGGGTCGTCTCCCTCAGTCCGCGCCCCGAAGGGGCGGCTGAGTGTGAGATAGTGCTGCGCCGAGAGAGGCTATCATGAGCGGACGGCTCGACGGCAGAATGGCGGCGGTCACCGGAGGCGCCTCCGGCATCGGCGAGGCGACGGCGCGGCTCTTCGCCGGGGAGGGCGCGCGGGTGGCCATCGCGGACATCGACGCGGAGCGGGGCCGCAGCATCGCCGACCAGATCGAGGCCAAGGGCGGGCGCGCCCTATTCGTGGAGACCCGAACCGAGCGCGAGTCGGACTCGTCGCGTTCATCCGGGCGGCGCGCGAGCAGTACGGCCGCCTCGACGTGCTGGTGAACAACGCGGGCATGCGCCTGTACCAGACGGTGGTGGACGCGAGCGAGGAGAGCTGGGACGCGATCCTTGCGGTGAACGTCAAGGGCTACGCCTTCTGCGCTAAGGCGGCGATCCCGATGATGCGTCAGGGGGGCGGCGGCTCGATCGTGAACGTCGCGTCGATCCGCGCGATCGTCGCCGGGGGCAACATGGTGCAGTACGACACCACCAAGGCTGCGGTCACCGGCCTGAGCCTGGCGATGGCGCTCGATCACGCCGTCGACGGGGTCCGGGTCAACGCGGTCTGCCCCGGCCCGATCTTCACCCGTTTTCACGAGCGGCGCGCGGTGGCCGCCGGCAAGACCCCCGAGCAGTTCCAGGCCGAGTTCGGGCGCGGGACCATGCTCAAGCGTTTCGGCACGCCCGCCGAGGTCGCGGCGTGCATCCTGTGCCTGGCCTCGAGCGAATCCTCGTACGTCACCGGCACCTGCCTCTTCGTCGACTGCGGGCACGTCTCGATCTGAGCCATCGCCATGGCCAGGACGCCAGAGAAGGACCGCCCGTCATGAAGCCGGCCCCGTTCGAGTATCATCGCCCCGCCTCGCTCGCCGAGACCTTCGACCTGCTGGACCGCTATGGCGACGACAGCCGCATTCTGGCCGGCGGCCAGAGCCTGGTGCCCGCGCTCAACCTGCGCCTAGCCGCGCCGCGCGCGATCATCGACATCAACCGCCTGCCCGACCTCGACGCGATCCGCGCCACGCCCGAAGGGCTCGTCATCGGCGCCCTCGTCCGCCAGGACACCCTCGAGCATTCCGCGCTGGTGCGCGAGCGCGCGCCGCTGATCGGGGCCGCGGTGGTGCACGTGGGCCACTCGGCCATTCGGGCGCGCGGCACCATCGGCGGGAGCCTCGCGCTCGCCGATCCCGCCGCGGAGCTTCCCGCGTGCGCGGTGGCCCTGGACGCGGGCATCCGAGTCAGGCGACGCGGCGGCGCGCGCGACATTCCTGCGGCCCAGTTCTTCCGCGGCGTCTACACCACCGCGCTCGAGCCGGGCGAAATCGTCACCGCGATCACGGTGCCGACGCTCGCGCCGGGATGGCGCTGGGGATTCGAGGAGCTGGCCCGCCGCCACGGCGACTTCGCCCTCGCCGGATTGGCCGCCGGCGCGCGCGTCGAGGGCGGCGCGATCGCGGAGGCGCGGCTGGTGTTCTTCGGCGTCGGCGGCACGCCGGTGCGGGCGCGCGGCGCCGAGTCGGCGCTGGCCGGCCGGCGTCCCGACGGCACGGTGCTGACCGCGGCGGGCGCCACGCTCGACCGCGACCTCGATCCGCCAGGTGACCTCCACGGCTCGCCCGCGCTGCGCCGGCACCTGGCCCGCGTGCTGCTCGCGCGCGTGGTCCGCCGGCTGGTGGAGGAGCGGTCATGAAGATCACGCTCACCGTCAACGGCGCGCCGGTGACCCGCGAGGTCGAGGGGCGCCAGAACCTCGCCGATTTCCTCCGCTACGAGCTGGGGCTCACCGGCTCGCACATCGGCTGCGAGCACGGCGTCTGCGGCGCCTGCACGGTGCGGGTGGACGGCAAGCCGATCCGCGGCTGCCTGATGCTCGCGGCCCAGGCCGACGGCTGCCACGTCGAGACCATCGAGGGCGTCGCGGCGAGCGGGGCAATCGCGGCGCTGCAGCGGGCCTTCCGGGCGGAGAACGCACTCCAGTGCGGCTTCTGCACGCCGGGCATGCTGCTGACCGCCCAGGCGCTGCTCGAGCGGAAGCCGCATCCCGATCCGGTCGCGGTGCGCGAGGCGCTCGGCGGCAACTACTGCCGCTGCACCGGCTATCACGCGATCGTCCAGGCGGTGCTGAACGCCTCCGCCGGTCGGGCCGAGGGCCCCGCGGCCCCGGCGGCTTCCGGCGACGGCGGCTATGTCGGCCGCTCGGTGGTGCGACCGCAGACCGCCCGGCTGGTGGCCGGCCGCGGCGTCTACACCGACGACGTGGTGATCCCGCACACGCTGCACGCGGCGTTTGTGCGCTCGCCGCACGCCCACGCCCGCATCGCGGCCATCGATACCGCGGAGGCGGCGGCGCTCCCCGGCGTGGTCGCGGTGGTGACCGGGCGGGAGATGGCCGGCCGGTGCGAGCCGTGGGTGGGCGTGCTCAAGAACTACGCCGGCATGAAGTCGGCGCCGCAGTATCCGCTGGCCGTCGAGAAGGCGGTGTGGCAGGGCGAGCCGCTGGTCGCGGTGGTGGCCGAGTCGCGTGCCCTCGCCGAGGACGGCTGCGCGCGGGTGCGGATCACCTGGGAGCCGCTGCCGCCGGTGGTGGACGCGGAGAGTGCGCTGGCGCCCGGCGCGCCGGTCATCCATCCGGAGCTGGGCGACAACCTGGTGCTGGAGTCGCGGGTGAAGTCGGGCGAGGTCGACGCGGCCTTCCGCGCCGCCGAGGCGGTCTACCGCGACACCTTCGACACCGGCCGGCACACCGTCGTCAGTCTCGAGCCGCGCGTGGTGCTGGCGGACTACGATCCGGCCGATGAGACCCTGACTGTGTACCACTCCGGCCAGGCGCCGTACATGTTCCACGACATCCTCTCGCGGCACCTGCGCATTCCCGAGCACCGCGTGCGGGTGATCAACAAAGACGTGGGCGGCTCCTTCGGCCTCAAGATCCACACCTATCCCGACGAGATCGCCACCTGCGCGCTCGCGGTGATGCTCGGCCGGCCGGTGAAGTTCCTGGCCGATCGCGTCGAGTCGTTCCAGACCGACATCCACTCCCGCGACCATCGGGTGACCGCGGAGGTGGCCGTCAAGCGCGACGGGACGATCGTCGCCATGCGCCTCGACGACCTGGCCCCGGTCGGCCCGTTTTCCATGTACCCGCGCTCGAGCGTGGTCGAGAGCGGGCAGGTACTGCGCACGACGCCCGGCCCGTATCGCTTCCGCGACTACGAGGCGCGCGGTCGCGTGGTGTTCCAGAACAAGACGCCGATGTCGCAGTACCGCGCGGTGGGG
>DATFRY010000568.1:0-2309 GCA_035262925.1 Kofleriaceae bacterium
GAGCCGCGCGCCCAGCACGCGCGTGGGCCGGCGGGCCCGGTCCTGGCGGGCGAGCGCGCGCGCCTGCGCACGATGGCGGCGGCGGCGGACACGCTGACCATCTGGCTCGACAGCGACGTGCGCGACCTGAGCCCTCTGTCGGCGCCGACGGTGTGGAGCCTGCGCATCGCCGAGGACGCGGTGTTCGAGGCGCTGGTGCGCTACCGCCCGGGTGAGAGCGCCGCGCAGCCTGGCGGATACGAGCCGGTGCTCGCGCGCAGCTGGCGCGTCCTGGCCGACGGGCGCGAGATCGCGTTCGAGCTGCGAGACGCGGTCAGGTTCCACGACGGGCGCGCGCTCGAGCCGGCCGACGTCGCCTGGTCGATCGAGGCCGCGCGGCGCGCGCGCGGGCGCACCGGTGAGCTGGCCGACGTGGCCGCGGTCGAGCCGGCCGGGCCGCGCACCGTGCGGGTGCGCCTGGCCCGGGCCACGTCCTACGCCCTGCGCGCCCTGGCCGAGGTTCCGATCGTGCCGGCGCCTCGATCGCGCGCGAAGGCGGCGAGCGCCGCGGCGCCGGGTGGGGCGGCCGCGGGTGCACCGGCGGTCGGCGCAGGCGAGCCCGAGCTGGTCGGCACGGGGCCGTTCCGGGTGCGCGACTGGAATGGAGGCGGCGGCACCATCACTCTCGAGCGCTTTGCCGGCTACTGGGGCGCGGCGCCGCGCCTGGCCCGCATCGTGTACCGCTACCAGCCGGACGCGGCCGCGGCGCTCAGGCTGGCGCGCGCCGGCGAGATCGACGTCATCCCGGCCCTCATCCGCGAGCACTACCCGGAGCAGGCGCGGCTGGCGGCGGCCGCCGGGCTCGCCCCGCTCCGCCTGCAGCCGCCCGAGCTGCGCTACCTGGCGCTCGACACGCGCCACCCGCCGTTCGACGACGCGCGCGTGCGCTGCGCGCTGGCCCGCCAGGTCGACCGATCGGCGCTGGTCGCCGCGCAGAAGGGGCTGGTGCGCGCGGCCGGCGGAGCGATCTGGCCGGGCGGCCCGGGCGACGGCCCGGCGATGGAGGCGCCGCCGCACGACCCGGCCGGCGCGGCCGCGCTGCTCGATCAGGCCGGGTGGCGCCAGCGCGACCGCGAGGGCCAGCGCGCGCGGGGCACCCAGCGCATGACGGTGACCGTGCTGGTCTCCGACCGGGCCGACGACGAGCGCGATCGCGTGCTCGCAGAGCTGCGCGCGGCCGGGCTCACCCTCGACGTTCGCGTCGGGACACCCGGCTTCCTCGACGGCCGGCTGCGCGACGGCCGCTTCGACGCGGCGTTCGTCGAGTGGCGCGCGCTGGCGGGCGAGGACCTGACCTCGGTCTACGGCACAGGCGGCGCGCGCAACTTCGGCGGCTTCTCCGACGCGCGGGTCGACGAGTCGCTGGCCCGACTGCGCCAGGCGTGGGACGCGGCCGCGCGCTGGCGCGAGATGCGCCGGCTGGGCGCGCTCCTGGCCGAGACCTGCCCGGTGGTGCCGCTGGTGGCGCCGGATCCGCACGGCCTCATGAGCCGGCGCGTGCGCGGCGCGACGCCGCGCGGCGGATGGCTGCCCTTGCGCGACGCTGCGCTGGCCGGGTCCGGTCCGTGAGGCCCGCCCGGCCACCCCTCACCTGGCGTAGCGCCCGTCCAGCTCGACGTCGAGGCCGCGCGGCGTCGCGCGCACCGTGATGCTCAGCTGGTCGTAGCGCTCGACGCCGCTCTCCTCGATGTCGGCCAGGTCCCTGGCCAGCTCGGGATCGAGCGCGGCGATGCGCGGATCGCCGCTCGCGGCGCGGAGGTGGATGACCGGGGCGAGGCCCTGCGGATCGATGTGCAGGCCGAACAGCGGAGGGTCGTCGATGGCGCGCACCGAGAGCAGGCCGGCCAGCTCGCTGCCCTCCGCGCCGAGCGACAGCCCGAGGACGCGCGGCGCGAGGGCGACGTGCACCTTGCCGAACGATCCGCCCAGCGCCGACGCGAGCTCGACCGGTGGATCGCCGGGGCTGAGCTCGGGCGCCGGCACACCCAGGGCGCGGGTCAAGCGGCCGAGCACCTCGCCCGGGCGGTCGCTGCCGAACAGGATGAAGATGTCGGCGTCGCCGCTGGCCAGTTTCTCGACGTCGCGCACCGACAGGCTGGCGCCCCGCACGCCGGCCAGCGCGCCGCCGGCCTGGCGCAGGGTCGATGCCTGGGTGCGCGCCAGGTCGTTGACCCAGGCAAGAGACGGGCAGCGGAACGGGCGCGCGCCCACGCGGCCGAGCGACCGGCCGAGCCAGCCGACCAGCGCGCTCACGTCGATCCCGGCGCTGA
>DATFRY010000569.1:0-6706 GCA_035262925.1 Kofleriaceae bacterium
CACGCCCAGCCCGACGAGATCGCGGGCGCGGCGGTGTATCTCCTCTCGAGCGCGGCCTCGTTCGTCACCGGCCACACCATGGTGGTGGACGGCGGCGTGACCATCTCGTAGCCGCGCGATCAACGAAGCGATCGCTGCGCCGGGCTGGCCAGCCGGCGCAGGAAGGGCACCACCTCGCGCGCCGCCAGCTCCTCGACCACCGCGACCGCGCAGTCGACGGCCGCGCGCCGGGTGCCTCCCGGGCTGCTGGTGATGTGGCCGTTGCCGGTGGCGGACGCGGACACGTCGGCCGCGATGAGCTCGTTGCCGTCGCTGCCCGACCACGGGCCGACGCGGAGCGAGACCGTGCAGGTCACGTCGGCGTGGTTGCCGACGCTGGCGACCGCGACGCGCGCCACGCGGGCGTTGACGGTGAAGCCTCGCAGGCCGCGCGCGTCGAGCTCGGCGCGGGTCGGCAGCACGTCGCTGGTCAGGTACTCGGGGGCGTGCGCGCGCAGCGTCGCGCGCACCGCCTCGAGCAGCGTGCGTCCGCTCCCGGTCGGCAGCGCGCGCGACAGGTCGGCCGGCTGTCCGATGTGGACGAAGATGCGGCCGGCGGCCGATGGATCGGGACGAATGGCCGCGGCCGCGCTGACCAGCTGGCTCTCGCGCACCGGCGCGCTGCGCAGCCGGTCGAGCGCGACCCGCGCGCTGCGCCGCACCTGGCGATCGCGATCGCGCCGGGCCGCGCGCTCGAGCGTGCCGACGGCGGCGCGGCGAGCATCGCCGTCGGCCGCGCCGCGGGCCGCGCGGCCCAGCGACAGCGCGGCCACCCGCCGCACGATGGCGTCGTCGTCGCGCTCCGCCGCGCGCGCCAGCGCCATGATCGCGCGCGGACCGCCCTGCCGGGCCAGGAACAGCGCGGCCGACAGGCGGACCTTGTACGCGCGCGACCGCCGCAGCCGCGAGATCGAGTCGTCGATGTCGTCGGCCGCGGCCCGGCGCGGCAGCGCCAGCATCGCGGCCAGCGCGCTCACGATCAGCAAGAGGCCCAGCTGCGCTGCGCGCGGCAGCCGGCCCGTCCCTCCACCCATCACGGCATGCTAGCACGCGCGAAACGCGCGCCGCGGCCAAGAGTCGCCGCAGCGCGCGTGACCATGCGCGCGACCATGCGCGCACACATGCGCTTGCCAGGCAGGCATACACGCTGCGACAGTCGTCGCGAGATGGGTCGCGCGCTCAGCATGGTCACGTTCCTCGAGCTGGCTCGCATCGTCGTGCCGACCGTGGCCGAGGCGATGGTGGGTCGCGGTGGGCGCGAGAGCCAGGACCGACGGCTGCACAGGTTCGGCCGCCGCATCGTCGAGCTCACGCGCATGCGGCTGACCGTGCGCGGCGCCGAGCTGGTGCCGCGCGACCGCGCCTTCATCTACATGTCGAACCACCAGAGCCACATGGACATACCGGTGCTCTACGCGACGGTGCCGAGCCCGACCCTGCGCATGGTGGCCAAGACGGAGCTCTTCCGCGTGCCGCTGTTCGGCCGCGCGATGCGGCTCGGCGACATGATCGAGGTCAACCGCGCGGATCGCAAGCGGGCGGTCGAGAGCCTGCGCCGCGCCGGCGATCTCATCGCGGGCGGGGTGAGCGTGTGGATCGCGCCGGAGGGCAGCCGCTCGCGCACGGGAGAGCTGGGCCCGCTCAAGAAGGGCGGCTTCTATCTCGCGCGCGACACCGGCACCCCGATCGTGCCGGTCGCGCTGAGCGGCACGCGCGATGTCCTCCCCCCCGAGACGAGGAACATGTCGTACGACGTGCCGGTGGATGTGGTGTTCGGTCGGCCGATCCCGGTGGAGGGGCGGCCGCTCGGCGACCTCATGAGCGAGGTCGCCGCGTTCTTCGCCGAGCACGTGCAGCCGCCGGACCGGCGGCCGCGTCAGAACTGAAGCTCGAGCCCGGCGCCGAGCAGGTTGGGGCCGATCGCGGGCGCCACGGTCACGCGCGGCCCCTTGCCGTGGTGCTTGCGCGCCGCCGCCTCGCGCTCGCTGCGGGTCATCTTGCCGGGCGCGATGTAGCCCTTGTAGATGGCGAAGCCGGTGAAGAGCGCCGCGGCCGCCGTCGCCGGGATCCAGACCAGGTTGACCAGGGTGCTGTGGGTCTTGCCCTTGTCGCAGGCGCTGATGATCCTGCTCACCATGGCGGATCGCGGGTCGTTGGCCGCCCTCTCGCCGTTGTCCTTGTACTCCCTGCAGGCGTCGTCGAGGGTCGTGTTGCCGTCCCCATCCGGGTCCGGTGCGACGACCATGCTGTCCGGCATGCCCGGCCCGGGCGTGAAGTTCTTGTACTCCGTGCTCGCCTTGAAGACGTCGTCCTCCGCGCTGTTCACGGTCAGGCCGCTGTAGACCCAGCCGATCCCCGCGCCGGCGGTGGCGAGAGCTCCGCCCCACACGGCGATGCGCCAGCCGCGGCCCGGCCGCTCCGGCCCCGCGGCGGCGATGTCGCCCCCTGGCGTCTCGTCTCCCCCCCTGGCCTCCGCCTCGTTCAGCTTGGCGCGCAGGCTGCGGTTCTGGCCCGCCGAGATGTCCACCTCGGTCTCGAATCGATCGAAGCCGGGCGCCTCGATCGCCAGCGAGTGCACGCCCTCGGTCAGGCCGCTGACCCGCGCCGAGCCGGCGCTCAGGCTGGTCCGGATCGCGCCGTCCACGTACACGGTGCCGCGCTCGGCGTTGGAGCTGATCGCCAGCGTTCCCTCCTCGCCCGCGCCCGCCAGCTTTCCGTACATCGCGCGCGCGCGGCGCTGGAGCCCGCCGGTCGCGGTCACGTCACCGTGCGGGATGGTCTCGTCGATCTCCTTGACCAGCTGGGCGCTGTCGGCGTCGAGCAGCTTCAGCTCGACCGCGTAGCCGCGCCGGGTGCGCTGGAGGCTCCCGTAGATCAGGCGCTGCGCGTGCAGCTGCTTGCCGATCTCCGACATGCAGCGCCGTCCCTCGTCGCTGCAGTCGCTCAAGAGCTTCATCTCGAGGAGGTCCTTGCCGCTGTTGGGGGCGAGGTCGAAGGGACCGTCGGAGCGGTTGGCCTCGCGCCGGAGCTCGCGAGTCAGCACCTTGGCCGCTTCCGTGGCCTTCTGGTCAGTGGCGCTGTCACCTGAGACCTCGAGGCCGAGAACTGCGACCTTTGGCTTGGCGGCGCTCGAGTGCGAGTAGGCCGTCAACGAGGCGAAGCAAGTGGCCAATAACAGTAATGGCCGCGGGCGCATCGCGCGCAGTATACACCTGTCTGGTCGCAGCTGGACGCATCCGCTACCCTGGAGCCATCCATGCGATTTCCGGGGTCACTGTCGGCGCGGATCATCGCGGGGTTCGCCGTCTTGATCGTCACCTTTGGTGGAATCTCGCTGACGGCGGTCCTCACCACCACCAACCTCAACAGCACGATCCGGGTCATCCAGCTGGGCTACATCCCGCTCTCGATCGAGAGCCGCAACCTGTCCGAGAAGCAGCAGGGCCTGCTGTCCTACCTGCGCGACGAGCTCACCGGCGAGCCGACCGCGCGCAAGGTGGAGATGAAGGTCAGGCGGCTGCGCGACCTGCGCGACAAGTACGTCAGCAACCTCGAGAAGGCGCTGGACGAGGTGTCAGACATCCCGCCGGTCCACGCCCGGGACTTCGCGCGCACCTCGCAGGAGATCAGCGACATCCGCCACCTGGTGGCCGGGACCGGGCCGCTCTATGCCCAGGTGCTGGCCGCGCCGCCCCTGGGCGCGTCGGCGACCAGGCCGTCCGGCGGGCTGCCGACCGAGGCGCTCGGCAGCGTGGCCGCCGACTCTCCGCTGGGCAAGCTGCAGCGGATGGAGAGCCGCATCGCGCGCAAGACGCAGACGCTGGAGGGGCGGCAGCGCGCCGACGTGCAGGACACCGCGCGCAGCCTCGAGTTCGGGTCGCGCAAGATGCGGCTGCTCACCATCATGTGGGGCGCCATCGCGCTCGTGGTGGGCCTGCTCATCACCATCTGGGCCACGGTCAACCTGCGCCCGCTGCGCCGGCTGGGCGACGCGGCGCGCGAGATCGCGCGCGGTGACTACGGCCAGCGCATCGACGAGCGGGGCCCGCGCGAGGTGGCCGACCTGGCGCGCGAGTTCAACACCATGGGATCGGCCATCCAGGAGCGCGAGCGCGAGCTGGTCAGGACCGAGCGCCTGGCCGCGGTCGGCAAGATGGCCGCGATGATCACGCACGAGGTGCGAAATCCACTGTCGTCGATCGGCCTCAACACGGAGCTGCTCGAGGAGGAGCTGGCGGAGCTGTCCGACGCCAACGGCGCGACGACCGGCGAGGCGCGCGCCCTGTGTCAGTCGATCCAGTCGGAGGTCGACCGCCTGACCGCGATCACCGAGGAATACCTCTACTTCGCCCGCCTGCCCAAGCCGAAGCTGCAGGAGGAGGCGCTGGGGCCGATGGTCAAGAGCCTGATCGACTTCGAGCGCGAGCCGATGTCGACGCGCGGCGTGACCCTCGAGGTCGACCTGGCCGCCGAGCTGCCGCCGGTCATGGTCGACGAGGGGCAGCTGCGCCAGGCGCTGCTCAACCTCCTGCGCAACGCCGGCGAGGCCGTCGGTGAGGTGGGGAGCGGGAGGGTGAGGGTGTACACGAGGCGCGGCGAGCAGCCGGGCACGGCAGAGGTCGTGGTGCAGGACGACGGGCCGGGCATCGTCGAGGAGCTGGCGGCGAAGATCTTCGATCCGTTCTTCTCGACCAAGGAGGGCGGCACCGGGCTCGGCCTCGCCCTGACCCACCAGATCGTGCGCGACCACGGTGGATCGATCCGGGTCGAGAGCCGCCCGGGCCACGGCGCGGCCTTCATCGTCGCGCTTCCCGTCGCGGGCGGCGCGCCCGTGTGATATCAATGAGTCGTCGTGGGGGACGACCGCCGGTTGTCGAAGCGGGATCCGATCGTCTTGATCGTCGACTACGACGGCGCCGATGACCTGGTCGGCGACTGCACCGAGAACCTCGCCGCGGGCGGCACCTTCATCCGCACCGAGCGCGAGCTGGAGCCGGGCACCCCGGTGCAGCTGGTCCTGTCGTTCCCGGGCCTGGTGCGGCCGATCCAGCTCGATGGCGTGGTCCGCTGGGCGCGCGCGCCCTCGCGCGCCGGCGGCGAGCCGGGCATCCGCATCGAGTTCGCCGAGCTCGCGGGCGCGCCGCGCGCCGAGCTCGACGCGGCGATCGCAGCCATCGCGCGCCGCGACCCGGACGTGGTCGGCCAGCTGGTCCGCGTGCTGGTGGTCGAGGACAACCCCCACATGGTCCGGCTCATCCGCGAGGGACTGGCCAGCTGCGCCGACGAGTTCGGCGACCGCGTGGTGTTCGACTTCCGCGAGACCGCCGACGGGCGCGAGGCGCTCGACCTGTGCCGCACGCAGCGCTTCGACGCGGCCATCATCGACGTCTACCTGCCCATCCTGGACGGGGCCACGGTCATCCGCGAGCTGCGCGCCGACGCGCGCGCGCGCGACCTGCCCATCCTCGCCGTCTCGGCCGGCGGCGAGCACGCCGAGCGGGCCGCGATGGCGGCGGGGGCGGACCTGTTCCTGGGCAAGCCGATGCGGCTCCGCCAGGTGGTCGACTCGATGAGGGTCCTGTTCGAGGCGAAGCCGCGCGCGCAGGTCGACCGCTGAGCGGGGGAGGCCGCGGGCCTCAGCGGCCGCCGCGCCGCAGCTCCTTCTTCAGCGCCACCGCCTCGGCGCTGTCGCTCTCCAGCCGCAGGGCCTGATCGACGGCCTTGAGCGCGCCGCGGCGGTCGCCCCTGGCCTGGAGCGCGCGGGCGCGGCCGAGGTGGGCCATGCCGGGCCGCCGCATCTCGGGGCGGACCAGGAGCGCGCTGTCGAACGAGAACAGCGCGCGGTCGGCGGCTCCCGTCTCGAGGTAGGCCTGGCCGAGGGCGAGGAGGACGTCGGGGTCGCTCGGGTTGACCTCGAGCGCCTGCTCGCCGTAGGTGCGCACCTGGTCCCACTTCTTGAGCCCGGCGTACTCCTCGACCAGCTGCTTGACCGGCGCGAACTGCATCTGCTCGAGGGTCACGTAGCTCTCCAGCTCGTGCAGCGCCTGCTCCTTGCGCCCGCTCTTCATGTACAGGTCCGACAGCGCCTGGTAGGGATAGGCGCGCTCCGGGTCCAGCTTCTTGGCCGTGCAGAGCTGCTTCTCCGCCGTGGCGGTGTCGCCCTTGCTGCTGGCGATGAGCGCGAGCCGCGAGCGGATGTCGAAGCTGTCGGCGCCGGCGGCGATGAGGGCGCGGTAGCGGGTGTCGGCCTCCTCGCGGTCGCCCTGGCGCCAGGCCAGCTCGGCCTTGACGTAGAGCGCGAGCCGGTTGCGCGGGTCGAGCGCGAGCGCCCGGTCGGCCGCCGCCGCCGCCGGCCTGGCCTCGCCCTCCTCGAAGTGGGCGAGCGCCAGCCGCGAGTGGGCGTGCGGGTCCTTGGGCGAGGCCGCCGCCGCGCGGGCCAGCGTCTTGAGATCTTGCTTGAGCGTGGGCACCACGAACGTGCCCTTGTAGGGCGCCATGCGCAGCTCGAGCCACTTGCGGAACTCGGCGTCGAGCGCGGCCAGCTTCTTGCCGGTCATCTGCTCGAGCACCTCGGGCGTCTCGAGGCCCTGGCCGTAGGCCTTGAGGGCGGCCACGATCTTCTCGAAGCCGTAGGTCCTGGCCAGGTACTCCATGACCAGCGACGACA
>DATFRY010000570.1:0-12735 GCA_035262925.1 Kofleriaceae bacterium
ATGTTCTCGGCCAGGATCTCGGCCAGGGCCAGCTCGGCCTGGCCGCGCCGCGCGTCCTCGCGCCCTGCCCGCTCGAGGAAGCCCTCGAACGCGCGCGCCGCCTCGCGCGCCTGGCCCAGGCGCAGGAGCGCGCCCGCGCGCAGGAGCAGCGCGTCGGCGTGGCCGGGGTCCAGCTGCAGCGCGCCGGCCAGGTCGCGCGCCGCGCCCTTGTCGTCGTGCAGGCGGATGCGCAGGTTGGCCCGCTCGATCAGATCGCGCACCAGCACGGGGCCTCGGCGCCCGCCGTCGTCGAAGTGGTGGATGCGCTGGGTGAGGATCTCGAACAGCCCACCGACGTCGTCGTGGCTGACCAGGATCTCGTGCAGGCGGGCGAACTCGTCCGCGGCCGGATCCTCGAGCACGATGCGGCGG
The DNA here is from genome assembly GCA_035262925.1 of Kofleriaceae bacterium. Taxonomy (GTDB): domain Bacteria; phylum Myxococcota_A; class Polyangia; order Haliangiales; family Haliangiaceae; genus DATFRY01. Next base: position 412 of record DATFRY010000570.1, read on the forward strand.
TAGACCGGCACCGCGTACTCGATCTGGCGCAGCTCGCCGTCGAAGACGAGCGCCGCCTCGCGCAGGAGCTCGAGCTTGCCGTCGCGGTCGCCGATGAGGCGCGCCAGGGTGGCGGACGCGCGGGCCAGGCCGGCGCGGTCGCCGCCGCGCCGGCAGATGCGGCGCAGGATCTGGAGCGCGCGGATGGAGTCGGGCTCGTGCTCGAGCACGCGGCGGACCGGGGTCAGCGCCTCGCTCAGGCGGCCGCAGGCCTCGAGCAGCTCGGCGCGGTCGAGCTGCCAGTCGCCGTGCGACGACGGGTCGCTGGCCAGCTGCGCGCGCGCGGCGAACAGCTCGGCGCGCCGCGACAGCGCCTCTGCGCCGCCCGACCCGCCCCCGGGCGACGGGCTGAGCGGCGGCAGGTACTCGGCCGTCACCACCATGGTGCCGACGTCGTCGGGCGCGGCGGCCAGCGCGTGCGAGATGCGCTCCTCGACCCCTCCCTCGTCGCCCTGCACGTCGGCCAGGCTGGCGGCGCGCAGGAACAGCGACGCGGCCGCGTAGGACGGGGGCAGCGCCGACGCCAGATCCGAGAGCGCCTCGCCCAGCGCGAACGGATCGGCGGCGCGGGCCTCGAGCAGGAGGCGGCCGAGCAGCGCGCCGCGCCGGTCCGGGTCGAGCTCGAGCGCGCGCTCGAACAGGTGGAGGGCGCGCTCGCCGTCGCCGACCGACGCGGCGGTCAGCCAGGCGGCGCGCTCGGTCAGCTCGGCCGCCACCTCGGCCGACGCCGGCGCCGACTCGGCGGTGGCCTGGAGCGGGCCCTCGGCCAGCTCGATCAGCGCGTCGACCTCGCCGGCCGGATCGCGGCGGGCGACCGCGCCGTCGAGCAGCGCGGCCGCGGCGCGCACCGACTCGGGGCGCGCGGCCAGCGCCCGCCGGTAGGCCTCCTCGGCCTCGGCCGGCCGGCCGGCCTCCTCGATGCGGCGGGCCAGGCGGTAGAGCGCGGCCTCGGTCAGCTCGGCTCCCTCGCGCACCGCCACCTCGCGCTCGAGCGCGTCGATGGCGCCCTCGCGGTCGCCGGCGCGCGAGAGCGCCTCGGCCAGGGCGGCGAGCGCGTCGCCGTCGTCGGGATCGCGATCGCAGAGCTCGCGGTAGACCGCGGCCGCCTCGGCGGGGTGGTCGAGCCGCTCGGCCAGGAGGGCCGCCGCCTCGCGCAGCGCGCGCGCCGCCGCCGGCCCGTCGCCCAGCTCCGCCGCCTCGGCGCGCCGCTCCGCCGCCAGCTCCTCCCAGCGCCCGGCGCGGCGCAGGGCGTCGGCCAGGGCCTGGCGCGCGTAGTGGTCGGACGGCCACGCCTCCACCACCTGGCGATAGAGCGGCAGGGCGCGCTCGATCTCGCCCAGCTCGTCGTCCCACGCGCGCGCGCACTCGAGCAGCGCCGCGGCGCGCTGGTCCGGGTGATCGACGCGGATGGCGTTCTCGGCCAGGAGCGCGGCCCGCTCCTGGCGCTCCTCGGGGCGACCCTGGGCGGTCAGCGCGTCGATGAGGCGCCAGCGCGCCTGGACGTCGTCAGGATCGAGCGCGACCAGGCGGCGCAGGGCGCGCGCGACCTGGTCCTGGCGCCCGCCGGGGCCGTCCATGCGGCGATAGAGGTCGACCAGCTGCTCGAGGATGTGCGCGCGCAGGGCGCCGCGCTCGCCGTCGACCTCGTCGTCGACGTGGAGCTCGTAGAGCGCGGCGGCCTCGTCGAGCCGGCCGGCCCGCTCGTGAAGCGCGGCCAGGGCCAGCAGCGCCGGCGCGTAGTCGGGCTGGAGGGTCAGCGCCTGGGCGTAGCGCGCGGCGGCGAGGTCGGGCGTGTGGCCGAGGTGGAGGTAGAGGTCGCCGGCGACCAGGAAGTGGGCCGCGGCCGCCGCCGGGTCGGGCTCGCCGGGCGCGCCCGGGCCGAAGCCGGTGCCGCTGTGCGCCGACTCGCCGGCCGCCACGTAGGTCTCGGCCAGCGAGGTCACGTCGCCGCGGGACAGCGCGTCTCGCTCGCGCAGCGCGAGGATGGGGACGTAGGGCGGCTGGCTGGCGGCGAGGGTGTGGAGCAGCGCGCGCGCGGCCTCGCCGTGGCCGCCGCGGAACAGCGCGTCGGCCCGGCGCAGGGCCAGGCTGAGCGCGCGCGCCGGATCCGGCTCCTCCGACTCCCAGCTCTCGACCAGCTCGGCCAGCTCGTCGTACTTGCCGAGCCTTTCGGCCAGGTCGGCCAGGTCGGCGATGAGGAGCGGCTCGCCGGGCAGGAGCGCGGTCGCCTGCTGCAGGTAGCCCCACGCCCGCTCGGGGTCGCCGAGCGACTGCGCGGCGATGCGGGCCTGGCGGCGGCGGACCGCGACCAGCTGGCGGCGCAGGCGGAGCGCGGCCTCGGTCTCGCCGTCGTCGGCCGCGGGGACGCCGGACTCGGTCGCCGCGCGCGGGCCGGCCGGTCCGAAGCGCGACAAGAGCTCCTCCGCGCGCAGGTCGAGCGCGCCGACCAGCTCGGCCGGTTCGCCGCTCTTCTCGGCCAGCCACTCGCGCAGGCGGGCGCCGCGCTCGCCGAGCCCGCCGAGCTCGACCGCGCGGGCCATGAACTCGCGCGCGCGCTCGAGCTCGCCGCCGCCGCGCTCGCCGCACAGGCGGACCAGGTCGAGGTAGTAGGCCTGCCGGCGCGCGGGCGTCTCGCTGGCCTCGGCCAGGAGCGGCCACACGCGCTCGAGGGCGGCGTCGTCGGCGCGGCGGAGCGCGAGGCGCTCGATGCCGGTCAGGGCGGGGAGGCATGCGGCGTCGGCCTCGACCGCCTGCTCGTACGACTCGAGCGCGGCGGCCGCGTCGCCCAGCTGGTCCTCGAGGATGCGCCCCTTCTCGACCAGGAGATCGGCGCGCGCGGTCCCGCTGGCGGCCAGGCGGGTCTCCGCGCCGATGAGCTTGATGAGGTTGGGCCACAGGCCGCGGCGGTAGAAGACGCGCCGGATCGCCCACAGGTTGGGCCGGAGGGTCGGATCGGCCTGAAGCGCGCGGCCGAACGACTTCACGGCGCGCGCCTCGTCGTCGAGCTGGCGCTCGCACAGCTCGCCCAGCTCGTAGGCGAGGGCCGCGATGCGCTGCTTGTCGCGCGAGACCTGGCCGGTCGCCTCGGGCGCGTCGGCGCCGGCATCGATCGGGGCGGCCAGCTCGAGCGCGAGGGCCTGGGCGCGCGCCTCGCTCGAGCCCTGCTCCAGCTCGGCGATCAGGCGCTCGAGGGCGGTCGGGCTCTCGAGCGGGCGGGCCAGCGGATCGGGCGGGTGAGTCGGCGCCTCGCTGTCGGCCCTCGCGCTGGCCTCGTATGCGGCGCGGAAGGCGGGCGAGATGCCGGGATCGGCCGCCGCCGTGGGCGAGACGACCTCGAAGGTCTGCCCGGTAGGCGGCCGGCTGCGGGGAGCGGTGGGCGGCGGCGGTGGGGGCGCGCTGGTGACGGTGCGCGCGCGCGGCACCCGCGCGCCGATCGACCAGTGGGCGTCGGCGTCGGGATCCGACGGCCCGGCCGCGCCCGGCTCCGACGTGAGGGCCGCGAGATCGTCGCGGTCGTCGATGAGCTCGATGTTGTCGATGTCGATGGATTCGCCAGCGTCGTCGTCGCCGTCGTCGCGGTCCGCGCCGCTGTCACCGGCCGCGTCGGGGTCGCGCTTCGCCTCACGGCCAGGATCCTCGCCGCCGTCGCGCTCCGCGGGGCCGTCGGCGTCCGCCTCGCCGGCGCGGTCCGCGTCGCGGTCGCCGCGTGCGTCGCCGCCGCGCTTCGCGTCACGCCGACGATCTGCGTCGCCGCCGCGCTTCGCGTCACGCCGACGATCGGCGTCGCCGCCGCGCCCCTCGTCGCCGTCCGCGTCCGCGTCGCCGCCGCGCCCTGCGTCGAGCTCGTCGCCCGCGTTGCCCCCACGCTTCGCCCCAGCGCCACGATCGGCGTCGCCGCCGCGCTCCGCGTCGACGTCATCGTCATCGTCCCCGTCGCCGCCGAGCTTCACCTCGCTGGCGCGCTTCGCACGGCGACGCTTCGGGTCGCTGCCGCGCTTCGGGTCGCTGCCGCGCTTCGCGTCGCGGCCGCGCTTCGCGTCACCGCCGCGCTTCTTGTCACCGCGCTTCGCGGCACCGCCACGCTCGGCGTCGCCGTCACCGTCCGGGTCGCCGTCACCGTCCGCGCTGTCACCGTCCGCGCCGTCACCGTCCGCGCTGTCACCGTCCGCGCTGTCACCGTCCGCGCCGCCGCCGTTCGCGCCGCCGCCGTCCCCGGCCGAGGCGCTGGCCGCGCGCGGCGGGTCGTCCGCGGCCGGCGATCCGCCTCCGTCACCGTCGGTGCGCACTCCCGGCTCCGGCTCCATCGCCGCGGCCGTGACGATCACCGACCGCGAGGCCGCGTCCTCCGCCGCCTCGGGCTTCCGCTGGTCGCGCGAGGCCGGGAGAGAGTCGGGATCGTCCGATGCCGAGCCCGGTTCCGGCGCGCTCCCGTCGTCATCCATGTCGAGGTCGACGTCGACGCTGCCCTCGGAATCGGCACGCTCGCGCGGCGGACGGTTCTCCGCCTCCGCCCTCTCGCGCAACGCCCTGGCTTGCGCGCCCTCTGCGGTCCCCCCGGGCTCCGCGTCCCTGATCTCCGAGGCCATTCGTAACGCTCGAAAAGCACTATATTATATCGACTGCCAGGGGTCCCTCTGTCAACGCAGCCAGTCGGAATACGAAGCGAGCCGCCCACACGCGGGCGGCTTGACCGGCCGGGAAGCCGGCGGGTATAGGGGCGCGGTGGCGAGCGAACGCAATGCACTCTCGGAGGTGGTGCTGGGTGAGGCCGAGCTGACGCTCGAGCACATCGCGGCGGTGGCTCGCCGGGGTGCCCGCGTCCGGGTCGCCCCCGTCGCCCGCGCCCGCATGGCCGCCTCGCGCGCCGTCATCGAGTCGGTGCTGGCCGGCGGCGCGGCCGCGCCGCTGGTCTACGGGGTCAACACGGGATTCGGCGCCCTCGCCGAGGTGCGCATCTCGCCGGACGAGATCCGCGCGCTGCAGAAGAACCTGGTCCGCTCCCACTCGGCCGGCGTGGGCGCGCCCCTTCCGCGCGACGCCGTGCGCGCCATGATGCTGCTCCGCGCCGCCGTGCTGACCCGCGGCCACTCCGGCGCGCGCCCCGAGGTCGCAGAGCTCCTCTGCCGCATGCTCGCCGCCGGCGTTCACCCGGTCATCCCGTCGCGCGGCTCGGTGGGCGCGTCGGGCGATCTCGCCCCGCTGGCCCACCTGGCGCTCGGCATGATGGGCGAGGGCCGGGTCGAGCTGGCCGGCGAGCTCCTGCCGGCGGCCGACGGCCTGGCGCGCTCCGAGCTGGGCCCGCTGGAGCTGGAGGCCAAGGAGGGCCTGACCCTGCTCAACGGCACCCAGCACATGACCGCGGTCGGCGGGCTGGCGGTGCTCGACGCCGAGCACATGTGCCTGGTCGCCGACATCGCCGGCGCCATGTCGCTCGAGGCGCTCAAGGGGACGGTCCGCGCGTTCGACGAGCGCATCCTGGCGGCGCGCCCGCAGCCGGGCCAGCTGGCGTCCGGCGCGCTCCTCCGCCGGCTGCTGGCCGACAGCGAGATCGCCGAGTCGCACCGGGACTGCGGCAAGGTGCAGGACCCCTACTCGCTGCGCTGCATGCCGCAGGTGCACGGCGCGGCTCGCGACGTCCTCACCTTCGCGCGCGGCGTGCTCGAGCGCGAGGCCAACGCCACCACCGACAACCCGCTCGTCTTCGTCGACCCGGGCGCGCCGCACGGCGGCGAGATCATGTCGGGCGGCAACTTCCACGGCCAGCCGGTCGCGCTCGCGCTCGACGCGGCGGCGCCCGCGGTGGCCGAGCTGGCCAGCATCAGCGAGCGCCGCGTGGAGCAGCTGGTCAACCCGCACCTGTCGAGCGGGCTGCCCCCGTTCCTGGCCCCGGAGAGCGGCCTCCACTCCGGCTTCATGATCGCCCAGGTCACCGCGGCCGCGCTGGTGTCCGAGAACAAGATCCTCGCCCATCCGGCGTCGGTCGATTCGATCCCGTCGTCGGCCGGCCGCGAGGATCACGTGTCCATGGGCGCCACCGCCGCGCTCAAGCTGGCCCGGATCCAGGACCACGTGCGCGACGTCCTGGCCATCGAGCTCCTGGCCGCGGCCCAGGGCCTCGACCTGCGCAGCCCGCTCCGCCCCGCGCGCGCCCTGCAGGCGGTGCACGCGGCCATCCGCCGCGTCGTACCGGCGATGATGGTCGATCGCCCGCTCTACGAGGACATCGCGGCGGTGCGCGCGCTCATCGACGACGGCAGCCTGGTCGACGCCGCGCGCGAGTGATCGGGCCGGCTACTGGCGCCGCGCGGCCTGCGGGCCGGCGCCCGTCTGCAGCAGGACTTGCAGGGTCAGGACGTCCGGCTCCGACACGATCACGCTGTCGCCGTGGCGGAGCTCGACGCGGGTGATGCGGCCGCGGCCCATGTCGTTGACGAAGGTGCCGTTGGTCGAGCCCTGATCGATGGCCATGAGCACGCCGTCCTGGAAGCCGATCCACACGTGCTTGCTCGACACGCGGCCGTCGGCGATGACCACCTGCGCGGTGCCGGCCTCGCGGCCGATGACGACGCCGTGAGCCCCGAGCTGGAAGTGCTGGCCGCGCAGCTGGCCGCGCACGCAGACCAGCCCGGCCAGCGCCGCGCCGCCTGCGCCCGGGGCGACCGCGATGGTGCGGGCCGCGCCCTGGGGCGCGCCCGGCGGCGGTCCGTGACCCGCCTGGGGCGGCGCGTGACCGGGGTGGAGCGCTCCGTGCTGCTGCGGCGGCCCCTGCGGCGGCCCGTGCTGCGGCGCCCCCATCGGCGGCCCGTGCCCGGGCGCCTGGACGCCGTGCGGCGCGACGCCGGGCTGCCATCCCGGCATCGGCGGCCGCATCACCGACGGTGAGTGACCCCTGCGCCGCACCAGCAGGAAGATGATGAGCGCCAGCACGGCCGCGCCGCCCACCGCGGCGAACACGATGGCCGCGGTGTTCCCGCTCTCCGGCTCCTTCTCCTTGCCCTCGCTCTTGAACTCCTGCGCCTCGGTGATGAGCCGGCTCGCCTCCACGTGAGCGGGGAACAGCCGCCGCACCTCCTCGAACTCCTTGATCGCGTCGGTGTAGCGCCCCGCCCAGTGCAGCTCGAGGCCCCGGCGGAAGGCCTGGTTGGTCAGCCCGTCCTGGTTCTGCACGCCCGCCTGCTTGAGGAACTCCTTCACCGTGCTGGCCGGGACCAGGAAGTTGTAGCCCTCGGCCTGCGTCGCCTTGAACGTGGCCAGCCCGACCACCTCGCCCTTCTCGTTCAGCGCCGGACCGCCCGAGTTGCCGGGCGAGATCACCGTCGTCACCTGGATGACCGGCACGCCGTCGGACGCCTTCTTCAGCGCCGAAACGTGCCCGTCGGTGATGGTCGCCTCCAGCATCGCCTTCTCGTCGAGCACGCCGACCAGGTCGTCGGCCGCGCCGGGATAGCCGATCGCGTAGACCGTGTCCTGGATGGCGACCGTGCTCTCGTCGCCGAGCATCAGGGTCGGCGCGTTGCGCGTCTGCACCTTCAGCACCGCGACGTCCTTGGTGCCCGACAGGCTGACCGGCGTGCCGAACGCCTTGATGTCGTAGACCAGCTGATCGCCGTTGGGCAGGATGACCATGCTGACCTTCTTGGCCAGCTTGATGGCCTGCCCGACCATGCGCATCAGCTCGTCGCGCTTGGCCGGCGGCAGCTGCGCGATGTCGACGTTGTTCTGGCGCGCGGCCTGGGTCAGGAAGTCGGCGACGATCTGATCGTGCGCCTTGTCGTCGCCCTTCTGGATGAACTCGACCACGTGCGCGTTGGTGACGATGTAGCCGTCGGGCGAGACGAAGAAGCCGGAGCCGTGGCCGCCGACGAAGCGCCGCTCGGTGCGGCCCTGGCCGACGTCGACGTCGACCAGGTAGCCGGCGACCACGCGGACCACCGCCGGCTTGGTCTGCACCGCCAGCCTCTGCCCGGGCGAGGGGCCGTCCCCTCTCGCGCCGCGGGCGAGGGTGAAGAACAGCCCAGCCACCAGGACGGCCGTCACCTGTTTCATCCGTGCCCCCACATCTATTCCTCGCATCAATCGGCGGCGATTCCAAGGAGGCACGCGGCGCCCGGCTCCGGCGGGCCGGCCGACGGTGTAAAACAACGACCATGAGCTTGCATGCGACCCCCGAATCGGTCCGGGCTCCGCGAGGTTCGGAGATGAGCTGCCGCGGCTGGCCGCAGGAGGCCGCCCTGCGCATGTTGATGAACAACCTGGATCCGGACGTCGCCGAGCGCCCCGAGGAGCTCGTCGTGTACGGCGGGACCGGCAAGGCGGCGCGCTCGTGGGACGACTACCGCGTGCTGGTCGCGGAGCTGCGGCGGCTCGGCGGCGACGAGACCCTCCTGGTGCAGAGCGGGCGCGCCGTCGGCGTCCTGCGCACCCACGAGGAGGCGCCGCGCGTGCTCATCGCCAACTCCAACCTGGTCCCGCGCTGGGCCACCTGGGAGAAGTTCCACGAGCTGGAGGCGGCCGGGCTCACCATGTACGGCCAGATGACGGCCGGCTCGTGGATCTACATCGGCACCCAGGGGATCCTGCAGGGCACCTACGAGACGTTCCTGTCGGCGGCGCGCATCCACTTCGGCCAGGGTCAGGGCGAGGGCGCCACCTTGCGCCACCGCCTGGTCCTCACCGCGGGGCTGGGCGGCATGGGCGGCGCGCAGCCGCTGGCCGTGACCATGGCCGGCGGCGTGTGCCTGGCGGTCGAGATCGATCCGGAACGCGTGCGCCGCCGCATCGAGACCCGCTACCTCGACGAGGTGGCGCCCGACCTCGACGCCGCGCTGGCGCGCGCCGAAGAGTGCAAGCGCGACGGCGTCGCCCGCTCGATCGCGGTGGTCGGCAACGCGGCGTCGGTGTTCACCGAGCTGGTCCGCCGCGGCGTGGTGCCGGACCTCTGCACCGACCAGACCTCGGCCCACGATCCGCTGGCCGGCTACATCCCGCTCGACGTCACCCTCGAGGGGGCCGACGAGCTGCGCCGCCGCGACCCGGACGTCTACATCCGGCGCGCGCGCGAGTCGATGGCGGTCCACTGCCAGGCCATGATCGATCTGCGCAGGGCGGGCACTCACGTCTTCGACTACGGCAACAACCTGCGCGGCCAGGCCGAGCTCGGCGGGCTGGATGGGGCGTTCACCTATCCCGGGTTCGTGCCGGCCTACATCCGTCCGCTGTTCTGCGAGGGCAAGGGGCCGTTCCGCTGGGTCGCGCTGTCGGGCGATCCGGAGGACATCCGCGTCACCGACGCCGCCGTGCTCGACGTGGTGAAGGGCGACCCGGGCCTGGCCAGCTGGCTCGAGCTGGCCGGCGAGCGCATCGCGTTCCAGGGGCTGCCGGCGCGCATCTGCTGGCTCGGCTACGGCGACCGACACCGGGTCGGGCTGCGCTTCAACGAGCTGGTGGCCAGCGGCCGGGTCAAGGGGCCGATCGTGATCGGCCGCGATCACCTGGACTGCGGCTCGGTCGCGTCGCCCTACCGCGAGACCGAGGGGATGAAGGACGGCTCCGACGCGATCGCCGACTGGCCCATCCTGAACGCGCTGGTCAACACCGCGGCGGGCGCGACCTGGGTCAGCTTCCACCACGGCGGCGGGGTCGGCATCGGCTACTCGCTGCACGCCGGCATGGTGGTGGTGGCCGACGGCAGCGCGCGCGCGGCGCGCTGCCTCGAGCGCGTGCTGACCTCCGACCCGGCCATGGGCGTCCTGCGCCACGCCGACGCCGGCTACGACGAGGCGGTGGCGCACGCGGACCGCCACCAGCTGCCCATCCCGCGCCGGCGCCGCGAGTAGCGCCGGTCGCACGGCCCGCGCCCGCTCGCCTGGCACGCTCGCGGCGAGTGCAGGGTCCGGTGGATCCATGTAAAGCTCGCCGCGATGTCTCTCTCGATCGAATCGGTGGAGGTTGCGCGCAGCGGGGCCGCGCTGCGCGTCGCGATGCGCGGGGGCGAGCGCCGCATCCTGCGCTGGATCGATCTCGCGACCCTGCTGGGGCGGCCCGACGTGCGCGCCTCGCGCTTCCGCGCCGCCCGCGTCACCGACGGCGGCAGCCAGATCGAGGTCGACATCAACGGCAGCGACCCCGAGCGCCTCCACGCCACCGACGTGGCCGGGGTGGCGGCGCGCCGGCCCGAGCTGGTGCTGGAGACCTCCGGCCTGCTCATGACCGGCGAGGGCACGCCCGACGAGCCGCTCGGGCTCCTGCGCGGCGGCGCGGTGCTGATGGGCGGCGGCGGCCGCGTGCTGTGGGTCGGGCGGCGCGAGGATCTGCCCCGCTGCGGCTTCGAGCTCGCCGGCACCCGCCGGGTCGACGCCGACGGCGCGCTGGTCACGCCGGGCCTCATCGACTGCCACGCTCACCCCATCTTCGCCGGCAGCCGGGCCGACGAGTTCGCCCAGCGCGCGGCCGGCAAGACCTATCTCGACATCGCCGCGGCCGGCGGCGGCATCGCCAGCACGGTGACCGCCACGCGCGCGGCGGCGCTCGACGACCTCGTCGAGCTGGCCTGCGCCCGGCTCGACCGCGCCGTCGCGTGCGGCACCACCACGATGGAGGCGAAGAGCGGCTACGCGCTCAGCGCCGCCGGCGAGCTGCGCCTGCTCGAGGCCGCGCTGGCGGCCGACGCCCTCCACCCGGTCGACCTGGAGCCGACCCTGCTCGGCGCCCACGCGCTGCCGCCCGAGCGCGACGGCGATCGCGCCGGCTACCTGGCCGAGGTGATCGACGAGATGGTGCCGGCCGCGGCTGCCGGCGGGCTGGCGCGCGCGGTCGACGCCTACTGCGACCAGGGCGCCTTCACGCTGGAGGAGACGCGCCGCGTGCTCGAGGCCGGGCGGCGGAGCGGGCTGGCCCTGCGCGCCCACGCCGGCCAGTTCGCCGACCTGGGGGCCGCCGAGCTGGTGGCCGAGATGGGCGGGCTGTCGGCCGATCACCTCGAGCAGGTGTCGCCGGGCGGGATCCGCGCGATGGCGACCCACGGCGTGGTCGCGGTCATGCTGCCGGGCGCCTGCGTGCAGCTCCGCCTCGACCCGCCGCCGGTGGCGTCCATGCGCCAGGCCGGCGTGGCCATGGCGGTGGCCAGCGATCTCAACCCGGGCAGCTCGCTGTGCGAGTCGTTGCCGGTGCAGATGTGGCTGGCCGCCACCCACTACGGCATGACCGTCGACGAGGTGTGGCTCGGCGTCACTCGCCACGCCGCCCGCGCCCTGGGCCGGGCCGACCTGGGTGTGCTCGCGCCCGGCGCCATCGCCGACCTCGTGGTGTGGAACCTCGAGCGCCCGGCCGAGGTCCCGTACAGCTACGGCGCCGGCTCCGCGCTGGTGCAGTCGGTGCTCAAGGCCGGCCGGCCGGTCATGCTCGCGCGGTGATCGCGCCGGCGCCGCCTCGTGCTATACGAGCGGCGCATGGCTGACAAGCTGCTCTACATCGAGGACATCGCGCGGCAGCTCGACGAGTGGGAGGGCAAGACCGTGACCCTGCGCGGCTGGCTGTACGCCAGTCGCTCGTCCGGCAAGCTCCACTTCCTGCAGCTGCGCGACGGCACCGGCATCCTCCAGTGCGTGGTGTTCTTCAAGGACGTGGCCGAGGAGGTGTTCCAGCGCGCCGGGCACCTCACCCAGGAGAGCGCGATCGCGGTGACCGGCCAGGTCAGGCGCGACAAGCGCTCGCCCATCGGGTTCGAGCTGGGCGTGAGCGACCTGGCCATCATCGCGCCGCCCACCCAGGAGTATCCGATCGGTCCCAAGGAGCACGGCACCGCGTTCCTCATGGACCATCGCCACATCTGGCTGCGCTCGCGCCAGCAGTGGGCGATCCTGCGCGTGCGCCACGAGATCATCATGGCGATCCGCGACTTCTTCGACCGCCGCGGCTTCATCCTGGTCGACGCGCCCATCTTCACGCCCAGCGCGTGCGAGGGCACCAGCAACCTGTTCGAGGTGGGCTACTTCGACGACAAGGCCTACCTGACCCAGAGCGGCCAGCTCTACATGGAGGCCGGGGCCATGGCGCTGGGCAAGGTCTACTGCTTCGGCCCCACCTTCCGGGCCGAGAAGTCCAAGACCCGGCGCCACCTGACCGAGTTCTGGATGTGCGAGCCGGAGGTGGCGTTCCTCGAGCTGGACGGCGTGATGGACCTCGCCGAGGACCTGCTCACCGACGTGATGGCGCGCGTGCTCGATCGGCGCAAGCTCGAGCTCCAGGTGCTCGAGCGCGACACCAGCGCGCTCGAGCGCGTGGTCA
>DATFRY010000571.1:0-18700 GCA_035262925.1 Kofleriaceae bacterium
GCGCGGTGGCGGTCGCCGACGGGTGCACCGCCGCGCATACCTCGTTGTCGAAGATGGCGTGGTAGGCGTTCTCGCCGGTGGGGGCCAGCGCGAAGCAGCTGTCCCCACCCTTCTTCCTGCAGACGAACGCCTCGGAGCGGAAGTACCAGCAGCGCGGCCGCTGCAGGAGGTTGCCGCCCAGCGTGGCGCTGTTGCGGATCTGCGGGGTGGCGGCGTGGCCGGCCGCGTCGGCCAGCGCGCGGTAGCGGCGGCGCACGGCCGGGTCCCCGGCCAGGCGGGCCAGGCTCACCAGCGGGCCGATGCGCAGCCCGTCCTCGCCGTCGCTCATGGCGTCGAGCCCGCGGATGCCGCGCAGGTTGATCACGCGGCGCGGCTCGATGAGGTGCTCCTTGAGCAGGTCCATGAGGTCGATGCCGCCGGCCTTGGCCACGGCGCCGGCCGCCAGCTCGGCCACGGCCTGCTCGACCGAGGAGACATTGACCCATTCGAAGCGGTTCATGGCGCCTCCTTGCCGGCCAGGGCCGCGAGCACCCGGGCCGGTGTCATCGGCAGCTCGCGCACGCGCACGCCGATCGCGTTGTGGACCGCGTTGGCCACCGCGCCGGCGGTCGGCACCGTGGAGGGCTCGCCGATGCCGCCGGCGTCGGTCGAGCTCAGGCCGCGGTACTCCTCGATCAGCACGACGTCGATCTGCGGCACCTCGCGCGCGCCCAGGATCTTGTACTGCTCGAAGTTGGGGTTGAGCATGAGCCCGCGCCCGCGGTCGAGCACCCGGTTCTCGTACAGCGCGTACGAGATGCCCTGCAGCACCCCGCCGTTTATCTGGCTCTCCAGCGCCAGCGGATTGAGCGGGCGGCCGCAGTCGTGCACCGCGACCACGCGCTCGACGTGGATGATGCCGGTCTCGGTGTCGACCCGCACCGCGGCGAACTGGACGCCGCCGTAGCCGGCCAGGCGCGGGCGGCCCTGCGCCGGACGCGCCTTGCGCGCGCCGACGCCGTGGTAGTCCTCCGGGCGGGCCACCGTCGCGCTCACCTGCTCGGTGCGCATCCTGGCCGCGGCCTGGCGGAAGCCGAGCGAGCGGCCGCCGTCGCCGACGACCACCACCTTGCCGCCCTGTAGCGCCAGCGCCGACGGCTCCGCGCCCAGGGCCGGCGCCACCTGGCCCAGGAAGCTCCGCGCCGCCTGGTAGGCCGCGTTGCGCGCCGGCGGGGTGATCGAGTTGGTCGTGGTGCTGCCGCCCGAGCCGGGCCCCGGCGGGAACGTGGTGTCGCCGATGCGCACCGTGATGTCGGCCGGCGTGAGCCCCAGCTCCTCGGCCACCACCTGGGCCAGCGCCGTGCGGATGCCGCCGCCGATGTCCTGCACGCCCGAGAGCACCTCGACCGAGCCGTCGCGCAGGATGCGCACCTCGCACGCCGAGTCCAGGTCGGCGAAGCGGTACCAGAGGCCCTGCGCCATGCCGATGCCGCGCTTGACCCGGCCCGGATCGGAGCCGGCCTTGCCGCGCTTCGACCAGCCGATCTTCTCGGCCCCGAGGCGCCGCTCGATCCGGCGCGACTGGCTGTCGCCGTTGCCGCTCTCGGGATCCGGATCGACGTCGATGCGGTCGCGCAGGTCGATGGGATCGATGCCGAGCACCTCGGCCAGCTCGTCGATCGCCTGCTCGAGGGCGAACGCGCCCTGCGGGTGGCCGGGCGCGCGGAACGCAGCCGACGGGCCCGCGTTGGTGAAGACGTCGTACTCCTCGGTGAGGAGCTGCGGGCACTGGTACATGGCCTGGGCGGGCCGCGCCGCGCCCGCCCCCAGCCCGACGCCTCCCGTGCCGTGGGTCTCGAGATACAGCGCGGTGAGCTTGCCGTCGGAGCCCGCGCCGATGCGGATGCGCTGGACCGAGCTGGGCCGGTTGCCGACCGAGGTGTGCTCCTCGTGGCGGTCGAGCATCAGCCGGACCGGCGCGCCCGCCTTCTTCGACAGATGCGTGGCCAGCACGCCGAAGTTGCCGATGCCGAACTTGGAGCCGAAGCCCCCGCCCATGAACTCGGTCACCACCCGGATGCGCGACTTGGGCAGCTCGAACACCTCGGCCAGCTCGTCGCGCACCGACGCGGTCCCCTGGGTCGACGCGTGGACGGTGAGCATGTCCGGCTTCCAGTCGGCCACCACGCCGTGCGTCTCCATCGCCGAGTGAGTCTGCACCTGCGTGCGGAACGTGCCCTCGACGACGACCTTGGCCGCGGCGAAGCCCTTGTCCGGATCGCCCGGCTCGGCGGCGCCGATCGGGCCGCTGCGCTTGGGGCCGCGCACGTTGCCGACCTGGCTCACCCCCTTGGCCCCGCCCCCGCCTCCGCCCGAGCCGCCCTGCTCCGCCGGGCCGGGGAAGACCAGCGGCGCGCCCGGCTTGCGCGCGTCGTCGAGGTCGACCACGAACGGCAGGGGCTCGTAGTCGACCCGCACCAGGCGGGCCGCGTCGTCGGCCTGGGCCGGCGTGTCGGCCGCCACCGCCGCGATCGGCTGCCCGGCGTAGCGCACGACCGGATAGCGCGACGCCAGCTCCTTCGACGGGTCGGTCAGCTGCGCGCTGTCGCGCAGGTGGTGGAGCACGTGAACGGCGCGCACGCCGGGCTGCCGCTCGGCCGCCGAGGTGTCGATCGATCGCACGCGCGCGTGGGCGTGCGCCGAGCGCACGATGCGCGCGTGCAGCATCCCGGGCAGGCGGATGTCTGCGGTGTAGCGCGCGCGGCCGGTCACCTTGAGGCGACCGTCTATGCGCTGGGCCGGCTTGCCCACCACCGACAGCTTCTCGTTGACCGGCCAGGCCGGCGGCTCGCCCGGCGACGGCACCGCGCGATCCACCTGGGTCAGCTCGCCGCGAAAATGCGAGCTCGGGCTCACGATGCCGACCGGCATGCGGCGCTTCTCGTCGGCCATGGCTAGCCCTCCTTGCCCATGCGGCTCGCGCGCGCCGCCGCCAGGGTCGCCTCGAACACCTTGGGGTAGGTGCCGCAGCGGCACAGGTTGCCGCTGGTCGCCGTGCGCACGTCCTCCTCGGTGGGCGACGGGTTGCGCCCGAGCAGCGCCGCGCAGCTCATGATCATGCCGGGCGTGCAGAAGCCGCACTGCATGGCGTCGTGCTCGATGAACGCCTCCTGCACCGGGTGCAGGCGCTCGCCCACGGCCAGCCCCTCGATGGTCGTGATGGGCCGCCCGACCGCGTCGAGCGCGAAGGTCATGCAGCTGCACACCGGGACGCCGTCGAGCCAGACCGTGCAGGCCGAGCAGGAGCCGCGGTCGCAGCCGATCTTGGTGCCGGTCAGGTCGAGCTCGAGGCGCAGCGCCTCGGCCAGGGTGGCGCGCGGCTCCACCGCCACTCGCTTCTCGACCCCGTTGACCCGGAGCGCGATCGGCACGCGGCCCGGGCCCAGCACCTCGGCCGGGCCGTGCGCGATGCCCGGCGTCTCGCCGTGCTTGCAGTCCAGGGTCACGGCCGCCACCGTGACGCCGGTGCCGGCCAGGAAGCCGCGGCGGGTCAGTGTGAAGCGCGGGCGGGACCTTCGCTCCGCGGGCGGCTTGGTCGAACCGTGATCGCTCATCGACTCCCCCGTTCGTCGGCCATGGGCCGGTGGGCACCGTGGCGAGCCGGGCGCGGTGAGAGAGTCCCCGTCACCTCGGGCTCGCCCGTTCCTTATAGTAGAGGCGCGCGCGCGCGGCCACTCGAATGCTGCACTCCCGGCCAGCGGCGTCGCGTGCCAGGCCAGCGGCCGGCGCCGGCGGCGAGCGGTGGCCGGAGGCGAGCGCGGCTCGGGGGCTTCACCGCCGGACCTGACGCTTGCAACCCAACGCGGATGCCTTGTGTCTCCCTGGTCCAGGGCACCAGGAGGACGGACACATGACCAGGATCGCATCCTACGCTGCCCCGGCCGCGGGCAAGCCGCTGGCGCCGTTCTCGATCGAGCGGCGCGAGCCCGGGCCCGAGGACGTCGTCATCGACATCCTCTACTGCGGCATCTGCCATACCGACTCATCATCGACACCATCTCCGCGCCGCACGACCACGACGAGTTCCTGCGCACCCTGCGCCCGCGCGGCGCGATGGTGCTGGTCGGCATCCCGCCCGAGCCGACCCCGCTGTCGGCCTTCGCGCTGGTCGGCGGCAACAAGCGCCTGGCCGGCTCCATGATCGGAGGCATGGCCGAGACCCAGGAGATGCTCGACGACTGCGCCGACAACCGCATCGTCGCCGACGTCGAGGTCATCCCGGTGCAGAAGGTCAACCAGGCCTACGAGCGGATGCTGCGCGCCGACGTGCGCTACCGCTTCGTCATCGACATGGCCAGCCTCAGGTGAGCTCGCGGCGGCCACCCGGCGGTGGCGCCCGCGGCTGGGGTGCGCTACCGTCCCGCCGCCCATGGAACACGAAGGCGACGAGGTCAAAGACGATCTCTTCCGCATCCGGCACAGCCTCGCGCACGTGCTGGCCCAGGCGGTGCTGCAGGTGCGGCCCGGGTCGACGCTCGGGTTCGGCCCGCCCATCGCCGACGGCTTCTACTACGACTTCATCCTGAGCGCGCCGATCTCCGAGGAGGACTTCCCGGACCTCGAGAAGCGCATGCGCCACATCATCAAGCAGGGCCAGGCGTTCGAGCGCGAGGAGCTGCCGCGCGAGCAGGCGCTGGCGCGCATCGAGGAGATGAAGGAGCCGTACAAGCGCGAGTACGCCCAGGAGCTGCTCGACAGGCGCGGGCTGACCAGCCTGGGCTTCTACCGGAACGGCTCCTTCGTCGACATGTGCGACGGGCCGCACGTCGAGAACACCCGCAAGATCCCGGGCGACGCGTTCAAGCTGCGCAGCGTGGCCGGCGCGTACTGGCGCGGCGACTCGCGCAACCCGATGATGACGCGCATCTACGCCTGGGCGTTCGGCGACCGGGCCACGCTCGACGCGCACGTCAAGGCGTACAAGGACGCGCTGGCGCGCGACCACAAGAAGCTCGGCCGCGAGCTCGACATCTTCGTGATCGACGACGAGATCGGCAAGGGGCTGCCGCTGTGGCTGCCGGCCGGCACCGTCCTGCGCGACGAGCTGGAGAAGCTGGCCCGCGAGCTCGAGTTCAAGGACGGCTACCAGCGGGTCGCCACGCCGCACCTCAACAAGGTGGACCTCTTCTACAAGACGGGGCACCTGCCCTACTACGCCCCGCACATGTATCCGTTCATGGAGCTCAAGGAGCGGGTCGAGGGCGAGGGCGGCGCGCACGAGGTGGTCAAGGAGGCCTACTGCCTCAAGCCGATGAACTGCCCGCACCACCACCGCATCTACGCGGCGCGCCGCCGCAGCTATCGCGATCTGCCGCTGCGCCTGGCCGAGTACGGCCAGGTCTATCGCTTCGAGGACGCCGGCGCGCTGTCGGGGCTCCTGCGCGTGCGCGGCATGTGCATGAACGACGCGCACATCTACTGCACCGAGGACCAGATCGAGGCGGAGTTCATCAAGGTGATGGACCTGCACCGCCGGTGCTACGAGGTCCTGGGCCTGTCGAACTACACCATGCGCTTCTCGACCTGGGACCCGGAAGACCCCAAGGGCATGGAGAAGTTCGTCGACAACCCGCCGGCGTGGGAGCGCACCCAGAAGCTGGTGCGCGGCGCCATGGAGAAGAGCGGGCTGCCCTTCACCGAGGGCAAGGGCGAGGCCGCGTTCTACGGCCCGAAGATCGACGTGCAGTTCAGGACCGTGACCGGCCGCGAGGAGACCGCCAGCACCAACCAGCTCGACTTCGCGGTGCCGGCCCGGCTCGAGCTCACCTACGTCGGCGCCGACGGCCACGACCACATGCCGTACGTCATCCACCGGGCGCCGCTCGGCACCCACGAGCGCTTCATCGCGTTCCTCATCGAGCACTACGGCGGGGCCTTCCCGACCTGGCTGGCGCCGGTGCAGGTGCGCTTCATCGCCGTGGCCGAGCCGTTCAACGAGCACGCCGGCAAGCTGGTGGCGGCGCTGCGCGACGAGTTCGTGCGGGCCGAGCTCGACTCGTCGACCGACACGCTCAACAAGAAGATCCGCAACGCGGCCACGCACAAGATCCCCAACGTGTGCGTGATCGGCGAGCGCGAGCAGCAGGACGGCACCGTCACCCTGCGGCGCTACGGCGCCGAGCGGCAGGAGACCATGGCCTTCGACCGGTTCGCCGCGCGCCTGCGCGCCGCCATCGCGCGGCGCACGATCGACCTGCCGGACGTGTGAGCGACCAGCCGCCCGCCCGGCGATCAGCCGAGCTGTATGACCGCGCGGCCCACGATCTCGCCGGCCCGCAGGCGGCCGAAGATGTCGGCCACGTCGGCCGCGCCGTGCAGCTCGACGTGCGGCAGGCCGACTCCCGCCTCGGCGAGCGCGAACACCTCCTCGAGATCGGCGCGCGTGCCCAGGTAGGACCCGCGCACCGTCACGCCCTTGATGATCATCTCGTTGAGCGGGAGGTCGCAGCGCGCCGTCGCCGCCATGCCGACCAGGTAGAGCGCGCCGCGCCGCCTGAGCGAGCGGAACGCCTCGTGGATGGCCGGACCCGCCGCCGTGAAGGAGATCGCCGCGTCGGCGCCGCCCACCGCCTTGACGATCGCGCGGCCCGCGTCGGCCGCCGGCACCGCCAGATCGGCGCCGAGCGCGCGAGCCTGCTCCAGCTTGGCTTCGCTGACATCGACCGCGGCCACCTGGAGGCCCAGGTGGCGCGCGTACTGGACGGCGAGGTGGCCGAGCCCGCCCATGCCGAAGATGGCCAGGCGCTGCCCCGCCGCCAGCCCCGCGCCGCGCACCGCGCCGAGCGCGGTCCAGCCGGCGCAGCAGAGCGGCGCGGCCAGCTCCGCCGCCAGGCCCGGCGGCACGCGGGCCAGCTGCTGGGCCACGACGTTCACGATCGATCCCATCGCGCCGTGGTGCGAGTAGCCGTGCTGCAGCTGGCGGGGACAGAAGCGCTCTTCCCCGGCCCGGCACCGATCGCAGATGCCGCAGGTGGAGGCGAGGTAGGTGATGCCGACGCGATCACCCACCGACAGGTCGGCGACCCCCTCGCCGGTGGCGCGGACCCGGCCGACGCCCTCGTGGCCAATCACCAGCGGAGCCAGCGGGAGCTGCTCGAGGGTCGAGATCATGAGGTCGGAGTGGCACACGCCGCACACCTCGATCTCGACCTGCGCCTCGCCCGGACCCGGCGGCCCCGGCTCGTGATCCCGCACCTCGATTTGCCCCCGCGCGGAGGACAGGAAGACCGCCTGCGTCGCCACGGGGCTACTCTACACCCGTGATTCGAGACGCGGACACTCTCGCCCTCCTGGTCGACAACGTGGCTCGCTTCGTGCGCGAGCGGCTGGTGCCCTGCGAGGCGGCGGTCGAGGAACAGGACGCGGTGCCCGGCGACGTCGTGGCCGAGATGCGCGAGCTCGGCCTGTTCGGCCTGTCGATCCCGGAGGCGTACGGCGGCCTGGGGCTGACCATGGAGGAGGAGGTCCGCGTGGCGTTCGAGCTGTCGCAGACCTCGCCGGCGTTTCGCTCGCTGGTCGGCACCAACAACGGCATCGGGTCGCAGGCCATCATCCTCGACGGCGACGAGGGGCAGCGGCGGCGCTACCTGCCTCGCCTGGCCAGCGGCGAGCTCATCGCCGCGTTCGCCCTGACCGAGCCCGGCTCCGGCTCGGACGCCGCCGCCCTGCGCACCAGCGCGGTGCGCCAGGGCGACGAGTACGTGCTGCACGGCAGCAAGCGGTTCATCACCAACGCGCCCGAGGCGGGGCTGTTCACCGTCCTGGCGCGCACCGATCCGGCGTCGTCGGGCGCGCGCGGCATCAGCGCCTTCCTGGTCGAGCGCGAGGCGCCCGGCCTGGTGGTGGGCAAGCCGGACCGCAAGATGGGACAGCGCGGCGCCCACACCGCCGACGTCGTGTTCGACGGCTGCCGGGTCCCGGCCGCCGGGCTCATCGGCCGCGAGGGTGCCGGCTTCGCCACCGCGATGAAGGTGCTCGACAAGGGCCGCCTGCACATCGCCGCCGTGTGCGTGGGCGTGGCCACCCGCATGCTGAGGGACGCGCTCGACTACGCGCTCTCGCGCGAGCAGTTCGGCAAGCCCATCGCCGAGTTTCAGCTCATCCAGGCCATGCTGGCCGACAGCAGGGCCGAGATCTTCGCCGCCCGCTCGATGGTGCTCGAGGCGGCGCGCGCGCGCGACGCGGGCGCCGACGTCGGCACCGAGGCGGCCTGCTGCAAGCTGTTCGCGTCGGAGACGTGCGGCCGGGTGGCGGACCGCGCGGTGCAGGTGTTCGGCGGCGCCGGCTACATCGCCGAGTACGGCATCGAGCGCTTCTACCGCGACGTCCGCCTGTTCCGCATCTACGAGGGGACCTCGCAGGTCCAGCAGCTGGTCATCGCGCGCAACATGATCCGCGAGGCGCGGCGAGGCTGAAGGGCGCGATGGCGCGCGGGGGTCGCGGTCGCGTCACTCCAGATGGGTCATGGCGCCGGCGGGCAGCCAGCCGCTCGCGCCGCCGGCCAGCCCGATGCGATCCCACGACTCGCGCTCCTCGAGGATGGTGGCCTCGGCGCCCGCCGGCACCGGCTCGGCCAGGACCGGCGGTGCGCCCGGGTTGTCGGCGGCGCGCAGCACGACGCCGTCGGACAGGACCACCGCGTCGCGCGACGTGTCGGCCTGGCCGGCCAGCGAGCCCCACATCGCGAGCGCGACCACGGCCGGCGCGAGCGCCGCCCCCCGGCGCAGGCGGGCGTGGCGGCGCGGGCCGAGCGGGACCAGCAGGAGCACCAGGAGCGCGTAGGCGGCCGCGGCCAGGACGTGCTTGGCCGGCGCCGTCATGCGGCGGTGCCAGAAGAGCAGGCTGTCGAGCGCGCCGCCCTCCTCGCGCGCGGCGGCCCAGCCCGGCTCCTGCGCGCGCACCCAGGCGAGGTTGACCTGCGCCCGCTCGAGGCCGGGATCGAGGAGGAGGGCGCGGCGATAGGCGACCACCGCGGTCCCGAGGTCGGAGGCGCCGAGCGCGGCGTTGCCCCAGTCGGTCAGGAGCTCGGGGCGATCGGGCCAGTCCGCGTTGAGCGCGCGGTAGAGGCCCTCGGCGCGGGCGAAGGCGCGCGTGCGCGCGGCGCGGTCGGCCTCGCCGAGCGCGGCGTGGTAGGCGCCGCGCGCATCGGCCAGCGGATCGCCGGTGCCGGCCAGCGCGTGGGCGGCCAGGCCGCACAGGACCAGGATCGCGACGGCCGCGCCGCCCGCGCCGCCGCCCGCGCCGCCGCGCGGCCGCCACGACGCCGCCTGCTCGCGCACGCGCGCGCACAGCTCGGCAGGGAGCGGCGCGCCGGCGGTGGCCGGATCGAACGCGCGGGTCTCGATCTCGCCGACCAGCGCGGCCGCGCTCGACAGCGGCTGGCCGCTGGCGCGCAGGAGCGCCCGCACGGCGCTGACCACGGCCGGCGCCGCGTCGCGCGCCGGCGCGGTCGCCGCTCGCTCGAGCGCGCGGTCCAGCTCGCCGCGCGCGGCCCGGCTCGCCCCGCTGGCGGCTCCGCTCTTGCGCCGCCGCTGGCGGACCAGGCTGAAGGCGAGCAGCAGGGTCGGCGCGCCGTAGAGCGCCACCGCGATCGGGCCCGCGACCGACATGGTCAGCGGGCGGCGAAGCGTGCGGTCGGGCGCGCTCGGCGACAGGTCGACGCCGCTGCCCGCGGCCAGCTCCGGCGCGGCCCGGCCCTTGCCGGACCCGGCGGCCGCGCCGCTCTTGCCGCGTCGCTCCGGCGCGCCGGCCACCACGTCGCCCGCGCCGACCGCGCGCGAACCGGCCACGCTGAGCGCGATGGCCTGACTGCTCGCCACCTCGTAGGCGCGCTTCGCCGGGTTCCAGTAGGGGAACTGGATGGGCGGGACCTGGCCGACCGGGCGCAGGAGCCGCACCGTGACCGCGAAGCGCTTGGCCTTGCCGTCGTCGATGATCTCGCCGGTCGCCTTGCCCGCGGGCACGTCGAAGTCGGCGCGCGGCAGCCCGCCGGGGCCCGCCAGCTCCGGCAGGCCGATGCCCTCGAGGTGGCCGCCGCCGCGGACCACGATGTCGAGCTCGATCGGATCGCCGACCCGGACGACGGTCTGGCTGGCCCGCACCTCGATCGAGAACCCGACGCCGACGGCGCCGGAGAAGCCGGGCGGCTGGCCCTGCGCGGGCAGCGGCGACACCTCGAGCGCGCGCTGCTGGTCCTCGGCCCGGAAGAAGGCCGTGCGCGCGACGCGGAAGCCGAAGCCGTCGCGGCCCCAGCCGATCGGCAGGCGCGCGACCACCGCGGCGCGACCGAGATCGAAGCGGCCGGGCTTGAGCGGCGTCACCTGCGCGGTGAAGCGAAAGCGCGTGAAGCGCTTGCCGTCGAGCTCCACGTTCTGCTCGCGCGCGTAGGGCAGCTCGACCTCGCGGCCGCCGATGGTGAACGCGAGGGCGTCGCGGTCGCCCGGCTGCCTGGCCGGCGCGGTGATCTCGAAGTCGCCCTGCCGGTCGAACAGCGGGATCGAGAAGCTCGGGTTGTCGGGATCGGCGCCCAGGTACCAGTCGATGGTGACGTCGAAGGTCTCGCCGATGGCGACCGGGCGGTCGGGCAGGCCGATGCGCAGCGCCATGTCCTCGCTCGCGTCCAGCGAGCGCACGGTGAAGCGACCGGGCCGGGTCATGGCCCGCTTCTGGCCCTGCGAGAGCGAGAGCGCCGGTACCTGGTAGCTGCCGGCCTTCGCGCAGGTCACCTGGAACCGGTGGGCGAAGCTGACGTCGTGGCTGTCGGTGCGCCGGCCGTTGATGATCGTGATCGAGCTGGACACCGACGGCGACGCGCCGAGCGAGGTCACCTTGCAGCCGGGGATCTGGAAGGCGGCGACCTGCGGCGCGGGGCTCTCGTCGAAGTCCTCGGACTGGACGGTGAGGATGAAGGGCGTGCCGGCGTAGGCCTCGCGGCTCTCCATGCTGGCCTGGGCCCGCTGCGCCGCCGCGGTGGCGGGCGCGAGCAGCGTCAGGGCGAGCGCCGCGCCGGGCGCGAGTCGTGCTGCGTGTCTCATCACCAGTCCTTGTCGACCGGCTCCGGCCGCGCCTGCTGGCGTCGATCGCGCTCGCGGCGCCGCTCGGCCTCGCGATCTCGGATCGACTGCAGGCGGCGCTCGGCCTGCTGAGCCGACACCTTCTCTCCGGGGGACGGCGGCGGCTTGTCGCCCTGCCCGTCCTTGCCCCCGTTCTTGTCCTTGTCCTTGTCCTTGTCCTTGTCGCCGCCTTGCTGCTTCTGGTCGTTCTTGTTCTGGTCCTGGTCCTGCTTCTCGTCGTCGGGCGGCTCGAGCAGGCGGATGGCCTCGTCGAGGTGATCGAGCGCCTCGGACTGCGCGGTCACCGCCGGGGACAGGTCACTCGACTGCGTGCCGATGGCGTCGCGCGCCTCGCCGAGGCCGCGGGCGGCGTCGGCCATCTGTTCCTGGGCCGCGCGCACCTCGTCGGTGGCCTTCCTGGCCGCCTCGGCCTGCTTGGCGGCCTTCGGATCGCCCGACTGGGCGGCCGCGTCGGCCTGGCCCGCCAGCCCCTCGGCCAGCGCCTGCGCCACCTGGGCATGCTCGGCCTGACTGTCGGCCAGCGGCGGAACGGCCTTGTCGCGCTCGGCGTCGTCGCTGGAGGCGGCTGCCGTCGCCGTCTTGTCGTGAGTCTCGCCCTGGCGGGCGCGCAGCTCCTTGAGCCGCTCGACCAGCGTGAAGAAGAGACGCCGGAGCTCGTCGAGCTGATGGAGCGCCTCCTCGGCGCTGGCCCTGGCCCCGCCCCTGGCGGCCGCCGCCTGGCCGTGCTGCACCGCCTGGACCAGGCGCGCGAGCGCGGCCTCGGCGCCTGCCCGCGCCTTCTCCGCGCGATCGAACAGCTCGGCGCGGGCCGCCGCCTCCTGGGCTGCGGCCTGATCCTGCGCCTGGCCCGGTGCCTGGCCCTGGGCCTGGCCCGGCGCGCCGCCCGCCGGCGGTGGCTGGGCTCCCGGCGGCGGCCCCGCCTGCGCCGCCGCCTGCGCCTCGGCGCTCGCCTTCTCGTCGGCCAGGAGCCCGGTCAGGCGCTTGACCCGCTCGAGGTTGCGCGTGGCCCCCTCGGTGACGAGGCGCGCGCGCTCCGGCGCGGCCAGCTTCGCCGCCTGCTCGTTCTTCGGGTCGAGCAGCCCGACCAGCGCCGTCTCCTGGCCGTGCGCGATCTCGATGAGCTGGCGCAGGTCGGCGAAGCGCTCGATCGCCTGCAGGAGGGCGTCCTCGGCCTCGGCCTGGCGCGGCTGGGCGGCGTCGAGCTTGCCCGCGGTCAGCGCCTCACCGGCGGCGGCGAGCGCGGCGAGCGCGCGGTCGAGGTGGGGCAGCGCGGCGCGCGCCGCATCTTGAAGGCGCGCCATCTGCGGATCCGGAGGCGCGCCGCCGGCCGCCGCGGGACCGGCGCCCGCCTGGCCGCCGGCTGGCTGGCCGCCTGCGGGCTGGCCGCTCCCTGGATGCCCCGCACCCGGCTGGCCGCCGGCGGGCGCCTGGGCCAGCGCATCGAGGCGCGCGCGCACCTCGCTCGCCCGGTCGCGCGCGTCCTTCTCGCCCTGGGCCAGATTCTCGGCCGTGAGCCAGGGCGGCGGCTCGCCCGCCGGCGCGCCCTTCAGGGTGAGCCGCCCGGCCCTGAGCTCGACCAGCACGCCGGTCGACACCGTCGCCTCGCGGTGATCGGCCGCGACCCGCTGCAGCACCGAGACCGGATCGAGCAGCTGCTCGCGCGCCCGCTTCCACTGGGCGAGGGCCGCGTCGCCGCGCCCGTGCGCGGTCTGGCCCTGCAGCCGCCGCAGCGCCAGCCGCGTCTCCGACGCCGACTGGCGGCCGCGGTCGACGTAGCCGACCGCGCCGTCGAGCGCGGCCAGGCGCCCGCGCTGCTCGGGGCTGCGCTGGTCCTCGGGCTGCGCCTTGATCGCGGCCTGCTCGTCGGAGGCCATGTCGGCGATCGCGCCCGCCTCGGCACCGAGCTGGCGCTCGGCGGTGGCGACACGGTCGAACTCGGAGCGGAAGCCGACCGGATCCGAGCTCGCCCCGGCGCTGGCCGCCTGGGCCAGGAGCTGGCGCACCGACGTCAGCACGCCGCGCTGCTCCTCGACCAGCCGGTCCAGCCGCGCCTCCAGCTTCCCCTCCTCGCGGCCCAGCTTGTCGGCCAGGGCCTGGATGCGGCGCAGGATGACCTCGAGCGTGCGGCGCGCCTCGGCGTCTTCCGCGTCGAGCCGGACCGCGTCGCGCATCCACGACGCGCCCTGGCGGTAGAGCTCGATCGCGTGCTCCGCCTCGCCGTCGCCCAGCGACTCGGCGTGCTTTGCGTGGGCCAGGCCGAGGTGGTATGCGGCGCGGCGGCGGAGCTCGTCGTCTCCGCCGGCGTGATCGCGCGCGGCCAGGAGCTTCTTCTCCGCGTCCTCGAACTTGCCTGCGGCCAGCGCGGCCAGGCCCTGATTGTGCTCGGCCCGCGCGTCGGAGTGGCCGCCGGAGCACCCGGCCGCGAGCACGGCGCCGATCGCCGCCGACACCGCCGCGATCCGCGCCCTCACAGCGGCTCCCTCTGGCGGCGCAGGAGCCGCTCGGAGGCGCCGCCCAGGAACGCGACCGCGACCAGGAGGACGAGCGCGCCCAGCGCGAACCACGGGTAGCGCTCGACCGGAACCGCCCTGACCTGGCCCGACGAGGACTGGACGATCGGCGTCACGTGCTCGGCCAGGATCGACTCCAGGTCGAGCGCCGCCGTCCCCGCCGGCACGTAGGCTCCCTTGGTGGCGAGCGCGATCTGGCGCAGGAGCTCGCCGTCCAGCTTCGACACCACCGGCGCGCCGCCCGGCCCGTCGGTGACCACCGTGCGCGCGCCGGTCAGCGGATCGGTCACGTGGATCTGGCTGCCCTGCTCGCTGCCGAACCCGATCGCCACCACGCGCACCCCCGCCGCCGCCGCCGCCTTGGCCGCCTCGAGCGGCTGCGACTCCTGGTCCTCGCCGTCGGTGATGAGCAGGACGACGCGCGCGCCGGCGCCGGGGCCGAGCGCGTCGACCGCGCGGCGCAGCCCGTCGCCGATGCGCGTGCCGCCGCGCGCGGCGCTGCGCGTGTCGACGCCGTTCAGCACCAGGTGGAAGAAGCCGTAGTCGGGGGTGAGCGGGCACAGCACCGCCGCGCGGCCGGCGAAGGCGATGAGGCCGACCCGGTTTCCGCTCATCCGATCGACCAGCGAGCCGATCTCCGCCTTGGCGCGGGCCAGGCGGTTGGGCGGCGCGTCGTCCGCCAGCATGCTGCGCGACACGTCGAGCACCACCATGATGTCGGCCGACACCCGCCCGCTGGCCACCATCTCCACCTCGCCGCGCGCCTGCGGCTGCATGAGGGCGAGGATGCCGAGCCCGAGCGCGGCGAAGGCGAGCGCGGCGCGCAGGAGCCGCCGGCCGCGCCGCGGCGCCAGCACCAGCCGCCGCTGCATGACCGCCGACAGCTGGGCGCGCAGGGCCGTCCCGCGGCCGAGCTCGCGCCAGGCCAGAAATCCGGCCACCAGCGCCGCCAGCCAGAACAGGTGCACCCGCTCGGGGTGAGCGAACTCGAGGTCGGTCACGGCAGCCTCCGCCACAGGGTGCACTCGCCCAGCAGGCCGAGCGCGGCCAGGAGCAGGCCGAGGGCGAGCGGGAGGGCGAAGTCCTCGTGGTACTGGCGCCACTTCTCGCCCTGGAGCTGGGTGCGCTCGAGCCGGTCGATCGCCGCGTAGACCCGCCGCAGCGCGCCGGCGTCGGTGGCGCGGAAGTAGGCGCCTCCGGTCTCGTCGGCGATGGAGCGCAGGGTGTCCTCGTCGATCTCGACCATGGTCTGGCGCAGGACGGAGCGGCCGGTGAACGGATCCTCCACCCGGATCGGGGCCAGGCCGTTGGTCCCGGCCCCCACCGTGTAGACCTTGATGCCCAGCTTCTTGGCCAGCTTCGCGCTGTCGAGCGGCGCGTCGGTCCCGGCGTTGCTGACGCCGTCGGTCAGGAGGATGGCGACGCGCGAGCGCGCCTTCGACTCGCGCAGGCGCTCGACCGCCAGCCCCAGGCCGTCGCCCAGCGCGGTCCCGTCCTCCTCGCGGTCGTTCACGATGTCGAGCGAGCGCGCGATGGCGACCAGGTTGTCGTGGTCGAGGGTGAGCGGGCTGCGGGTGTCGGCGTAGCCGGCGAAGCTGACCAGGCCGATGGCGTCGTTGGGGCGGCCGGGCAGACCGTGCTTGCCGGCCACGAAGTCGTCGAACACGTCGACCACCGCCTGCAGGCGCGTGCGCTCCTGCTCGGGGGTGGAGAGGTCGAGCGCGCGCATCGAGCCCGACACGTCGACCACCATCATGATGGCGATGCCCTCGCGCCTGATCGCGCCGTGCCGGTCGGGGACGCGCGGCCCGGCCAGCGCCACCGCGAGGCCGACGACCGAGAGCGAGAGCAGGGCGGCAGGCGCGAAGCTGGTGCGCGCCCGCCAGCTTCGCCGGGCCGGCAGCAGGCCGAGCGACGAGAAGGTCAGGCGGCCCGGCGGGCGTCGGGCCCACATGTAGAGAGGCAGCGCGCCGAGCGCGGCCAGCAGGAACCACGGCTGGCGCAGCTCGAGGGGCGCGATCAGGCGGGCGATGAGGTCGGTCACGGCGCGACCTCGTCGGGCGGACTCGGCGGCGCCGGCGCGGTGGGCGCGGGCGGTTCGGGTGCGGTCGCCGCGGGCGGCGGCGGCGCGGTCGGCGGCGCGGTGGTCAGCGCGGTCTCCTCGACCAGGCGGCGCGCCAGCCCGAGCGCCTCGCGCGACTCCTCGGCCGCCGGCTCGTGGCCGGCGAACTTGACCCGATCGCAGCGGTCGAGGAACGCGGACAGGGCCGCGCGCTGGGGCTCGCCCAGCTCGCCCAGCCTGCGCGCCTCGCGCAGGAACTCCTCGGTGGTCAGCTCGGGGGCGCGAATGCCGAAGCGGTCCTCGATGTAGCGGCGCACGATGTCGGACAGCTCGACGTACCAGCCGTCGACCGCGTCGTGGCCCTCGGGCAGGCCGCGGCCCTCGAGCGCGGCGAGCCGGCCGAACGCGATGTCGGAGGCCGAGCGGCGCACCGCGGCGCGGTACCGCCGGCGGCGCGAGCGCAGCGCGAGCAGCGCGAGCCCGACCAGGACCGTGCCGCCGCCGGCCAGAAGCGGCACCAGCAGATCCTCGCCGACCGTCTCGTCGAGCTCGCCTCGCACCGCGCCGAGAGTCCCCGAGCCCTCCGCGGTCAGGACCGACGCGATCTCGACCGGCACCTCCTCGGTGAGGAGCTCCTCGGCCTGCGGGGCCGCCGGCTTCGCGCCCGCCGCCGGCTTCGCGCCCGCGTACTCGATGCGGAGCGGCGGGATGCGCAGGCGCCCGCTGCGCGAGGCCTGCAGGCGGTAGTCCTGCACGTAGCGCCGGCCCGACCCGCGCGCCTCCTCGCGCGGCGAGTAGCCGATGACCTCGAAGCGGCCGAGCGCGTCGCCGAACGGCGGCATCGTGACCTGCGCGCCCGCATCGGCATCGACCGTCAGGGTCAGCCGCAAGACATCGCCCACCCTGGCCTTGGCCGGCGCGACCTCGACGGTGGCCTTGATGGGCCCCTGGGTCGTGGTGCGCGCGATGGGCGGCCCGGCCGCGCTCGTCGCCGCCGGCGCGGTCGGCTCATGGCCGCCGCACGCCGCCGCGACCAGCAGAGCCAGACCGAGCCCCGCGCCCGTCCACGCTCCCATCCGTCCGCGCATCGGCGCGCGCGCCATCGCCGCGGCTTCCGTCATCGGCGCAGCCTCCGCTGGCGCGCCCGGAAGAAGCCGAGCAGGGGCTCGATGACCGGCCGGGTGGCGTCGATGCGGATGAGATCGATGCCGGCCCCGCCCAGCTGCGAGGCCAGCGCCGCCTCGCGCGCGCCGGTCGCCTCTGCCATGGCCGCCTGGAACGCCGGCGAGCCGGTGTCGACCAGCTGCCGCGCTCCGGTCTCGGCGTCCTCGAAGGTGATCAGGCCCGCCGCCGGCAGCGCGCGCTCGCGCTCGTCGCCGATGTGCGCGCACACCACGTCGTGGCGCCGGTTGGCCGCGACCAGCGCCGACAGGTAGCCGTCGTCGAGGAAGTCGGACACCAGGAAAAGGACCGCGCGGCGCGGCAGCACCCGGCGGCAGAACTCGAGCGCGTGGCCGATGTTGGTCGCGCGGCGCGGCTCGGCCCGGGTGCGCGCGACCAGCCGGCGGAAGCGGGTCAAGATCTCGCGGCCCAGCTCGCGCAGGCGGCGGCGCCCGTCCTCGCCGCCCCGCGCGCTCTCCTCGCGCCCGCGCGCCAGCACCTCGCGAATGACCCGCAGCGCGTGCTTCTGCCCCTTGCGCGGCGGGATGTACTCCTCGGCCGCGCCGTGGAAGAGGAGCAGCCCGATCTTGTCCTGGTTGTGGATGGCCGAGAAGGCGACCAGCGCGGCCAGCTCGACCGCCGCCTCGCGCTTCGAGCGCGCCGCCGAGCCGAAGTCCTGCGACGGGCTGATGTCGACCAGGAGGAGCACGGTGAGCTCGCGCTCCTCGACGTAGCGCTTGATGTGGGGCTCGCCGACCCGCGCGGTCACGTTCCAGTCGATCGCGCGCACGTCGTCGCCCGGCACGTACGGCCTCACCTCGTCGAACTCCATGCCGCGTCCCTTGAAGACCGAGAGATAGGCGCCGGCCATCACGTCGGCGACCTGGCGGCCGGTGACGAGCTGGATGCGCCTGACCTGCTGGATGAGCTCGGCGGTCAGCACGGCTACGGGACTTCGACGTTGTCGAGGATCGCCTCGATGAGGTCGTCGGCCGTCTTGCCCTGCGCCTCTGCCTCGTAGGTGACCAGGACGCGGTGGCGAAGCACGTCGTGCGCGATCGACTTCACGTCGTGCGGGCTGATGTAGGTCCGCCCGGCCAGGAGCGCGTTGGCCTTGGCCAGCTTGACCAGGTTGATCGACGCGCGCACCGACGCGCCGTTCTCGATCAGGTTCTTGAGCTGGGGCAGCCCGGAGCCGGCCGGATCGCGCGTCGCCGCCACCAGCTCGACCGCGTAGCGCTTCACCTTGTCGTCGACGAACACCTGGCGGGCGGCGTCGCGTGCGGCCAGGATGTCGGCCGGAGCGAGCACCGGCGCCACGCGCGGCTCGAGGCTGGCGCCGGCCATGCGGTCGAGGATCTTCACCTCCTCGTCCTTGCTCGGATAGCTGATGACGATCTTCAGCATGAAGCGATCGAGCTGCGCCTCGGGCAAGGGATACGTCCCCTCCTGCTCGATCGGGTTCTGCGTGGCCATGACCAGGAACGGCTCCGGCAGCATGAGCGTCTGATCGCCCAGCGTGACCTGCCTCTCCTGCATCGCCTCGAGCAGCGCCGCCTGGACCTTGGCCGGGGCGCGGTTGATCTCGTCGGCCAGGATCAGGTTGGCGAAGATGGGCCCCTTCTTGATCGAGTAGCTGCCCTCCCGCGGATTGAAGATCTGGGTGCCCGTCACGTCGCCGGGCAGCATGTCGGGCGTGAACTGAATTCGAGCAAACGTCGCGGAGATACTGCCCGCGAGCGTGCGCACCACGAGGGTCTTGGCCAGCCCGGGAACGCCTTCGAGGAGCACGTGACCGCCGGCCAGAAACCCCAGAAGGAGCTTGTGCAGCATCGCCTCCTGGCCGACCAGCACCT
>DATFRY010000572.1:0-2056 GCA_035262925.1 Kofleriaceae bacterium
CTCGTCTCGATCGACGTCAACACCGGCAAGTACGTCGGCAAGCGCGATTTCGAGCAGACCGTGCTCAAGATCAACCTCGAGGCGGTCGGCGAGGTCGTGCGCCAGATCCGCCTGCGCGACCTCGGCGGGATCATCATCATCGACTTCATCGACATGGAGTCCGCGGAGCACCGCGAGCAGGTCTACCGCGCGCTCAAGCGGGCGCTGGCCGAGGACAAGGCGCGCACCAACGTGCTCGAGATCTCCGAGCTGGGCCTGGTCGAGATGACGCGCAAGCGCGTGCGCCAGGATCTGCGCTCGCTGCTCTCGACCGTGTGTCCGACGTGCAAGGGCAGCGGGATCACGAAGTCGGACGCCACGATCGCCGCCGAGATCTTCCGCGCCGCCCAGGCCAAGGCCGCCACGGCCGGCGACGCGAACGGCCGTGAAGTGGTGATCCGCGTCCATCCCGACCTCGCCCGCTATTTCGAGGGCGACGGCCAGGACGGTCTGGAGAGGCTCTCGCGGGCGCTTGACCGGAAGATCACGCTCCAGCCCAACTTTGCCGAGCGCGAGGGCTACGAGGTGCGGGTGCGCGGCGGCGCGCCGCAGTGAGCGGCTGATGGCCACGCCGCGCCCGTCACGCATCAGCCAGGCCAGACTGGTCGGCGACCTCAAGCTCGCCGCCAAGCGCGGCGACCGGACCGCGTTGTCCCTGGCTCTCGACCAGATGCGCACCTTGGCGCATTCGCCGCGCTACTGGGAGAAATACCTCTCGCTCCTGTCCAATCCGCTGGCCCGCCTCGTCGACCTGTTGGTGATCAAGCAAGGCGATCGGATCGCCTTTCAGAAGGGATGGAAGCTGCCGAAGCCCCAGGCGGCGAAGCCCAAGGCCCGACGCAAGGGAGCCAAGACGAGCGCCCGCGGCCGCCGGCGGGCGCCCTCGGCCGAGCAGCCGTCGCTGTTCGACGTCTGAGCCCGTCGAGGGGGATACTCGGGTGACGCGCGCGTTCGTGGTCGTCAACCCCGCGGCCGGCGGCGGCCGCACCGCTCGCGCGTGGCCCGTGGTCGCCGCCGAGCTCAATCGTCTCGGGCTCGCGTACGAGAGCGTCCACACCACCCGCCGCGGGCATGCCACCGATCTCGCCCGCGCCGCGGCCGCCGCCGGGTGGCCGCTGGTGGTCGCGGTCGGCGGCGACGGCACCCTGAACGAGGTCGTCAACGGCGTGACCGACGGCACGGGGATGCCGCTCGCGACGACCGGCGCGATCCTCACGGGCCGCGGCCGCGACGCGCGCCGCAACTTCGGCCTCGCCGCCGACTGGCGCCAGGCCGCCCGCCGGATCGTCGAGGGCGAGGACGTGACGTTCGATCTCGGCGCGGCCGAGTGGGCCGACGGCGCGAGCCGGTACTTCGTCAGCGCCGCGGGCGCCGGCTTCGACGCCGCGGTGGCCCGGCGCGCCGCCTCGCGCGGCGGAGTCGGGACAGTCCCGTACGTGCTGGGGATCGTCGAGGGCCTCCTCGCGCATCG
The DNA here is from genome assembly GCA_035262925.1 of Kofleriaceae bacterium. Lineage (GTDB taxonomy): Bacteria > Myxococcota_A > Polyangia > Haliangiales > Haliangiaceae > DATFRY01. The sequence continues at coordinate 1,511 of DATFRY010000572.1, forward strand.
GCCGATCACCGCGACCATCGAGGCCGACGGCGAGAGCGGGCCGCCGGCGCCCCTGACGACCGTGGTCGTCGCCAACGGCCCGTACTATGCCGGCGGGATGAAGATCGCGCCGTCGGCGAGTCCGACCGACGGCGCCCTCGACCTTGTCGTCATCGGCGCTCTCGGCCGTCTCGAGCTCCTGCGCTGGCTTCCCACCGTGTATCGCGGCACCCATCTGGCGAACTCCCGGATCGGCCTCCGCCACGTTCGCCGCGCGAGAGTCGAGGGCGCCACGCCCTTGCCGACGCACGTCGATGGCGAGCCGGCCGCCGACACGCCGGTGACCTTCCTGGTCTGCCCCCGCGCGCTGCGCCTTCGCCGCTGAGCGCGGCAGCGGCACGGCGGGGACGGCTCGGCCGGGTTGACAGTGCCTGGCGCCGGGCCGATACTACCCCCAGGGGGTATAGCCCGGGAGGCATAGGATGATCAACGAGGAGACGAAGACCAAGGTCCTCGGCCGTCTGCGCCGGATCGAGGGGCAGGTGCAGGGTCTCCAGCGGATGATCG
>DATFRY010000573.1:0-14761 GCA_035262925.1 Kofleriaceae bacterium
GGCGCCACGTCGCAGTCTGCCGCCAGCGCCATCTCCCGCTCCACCACCAGCCGGCGGTAGAGCCGCGACGACGGCCCGCTCGACAGCAGCGAGGCCACGAACGACAGCGCCGGCCAGTCCGCGTGGTCCTGACTGACCGCCCGGTAACCGCGCAGGAGGCGCGGCGCCGGCGTCGGCTTGGCGAAGCGGCGGCGGCGCTCCCCGCGCTGGGCCGGCTCCGCCAGCGCGCGCTCGCCCGGCAGCTCGGCCGGCGCGATGCCGCCGTAGCGGCGCTCGACCAGGCCGCAGAGCTGCGCCTCGTCGACGTCGCCCACCACCACCAGCGTGGCGTTGTTGGGCGCGTAGTAGGTGCGGTAGAAGCGCAGCACGTCGGGCAGCGCCATCCTGCGGATGTCCTCCATCCAGCCGATGGTCGGCCAGCCGTACGGGTGCACGGTGAAGGCGAGCCGGGCGAGCTCCTCGTCGGCGAACCCCTCGACCTCGTCGTCGACCCGCTGCATGCGCTCGTTGGCCACCACCTCGCGCTCCGACTCGAGCACCGCCGGCTCGATGGCGAGGTTGACCATGCGGTCGGCCTCCAGCTCGACCACCACCTCGAGGTCGCGGGCCGGCACCGAGTCCCGGTAGTAGGTCCAGTCGACCCAGGTGCCGGCGTTGCTGTCGCCGCCGGTGGTCTCGATCAATCGATCGAACTCACCGGCTGCGCGCGTGCGGGTCTGGCTGAACATGAGGTGCTCGAACAGGTGCGCCATCCCGGTCTGGCCCGGCAGCTCGTGGCGCGAGCCGACCGCGTACCAGGTCTGATACGACAGGATGGGCGCCGCCCCGTCGGCCATGACGATGAGGCCCAGGCCGTTGTGCAGGCGGTGGCGGCGGATCTCGAGTCCGGCGAACGGGTGCGTGATCTCGGTTGTCCAGGGCATGAAACCTCAGTTCTCGGCCAGAGAGAGCCAGCCCTCGCCGACCAGCGCGGCGAGGCTGCCCTCCGGGGAGACGAGCTGGGAAGGCGCGATGACGCCCGCCGGGAACGGTGGGCCGGCGCCGAGCAGGCGCTCGACCCCGAGCGCCGCGATGCGCGCGCTCTGCGCGTACGGGTCGGTGCCGCCGAGCGACACCCGCGCGCGCCTGAAGTGGAGCGACGCCTCGGCGACGATGGCGAACTCGATGCTGCGGCGCGCCGCCTCGTCGGGCGGCGGCCCGGCGCCGGCGCGCGCGCGCACGAACGCCCCCAGCGGGGACGCGGCCGCGACCGAGACCAGCGGCCCGACCAGCCCGGCCAGCCGCGCGGCCGCGCGCAGCGCCGGCGCCCCGCCGCCGGCGGACAGGTACGCCTCCACCCGCCGCGCCGGCGCGTGGCGCGGCACCGTGATGACCTCGCCCGACGGCCACAGGAGCGCCTCGCGCTCGCCGAACGGCGGCGGAAAGGCGATCGAGCGAGTGCGCGACAGGGGCGCGACTCTCTCCCAGCGGTCCTCGAGCCACACGCTGATCGGCTGCGACAGCGCGGCGACCAGGCTCTGCCGCGTGCCCGGCGTGGTGCTCACCTGCGACAGCGCGTAGCCGATCGCGATCTCGTCGACCGGCGCGAGCGCCCCGGCGGCCGGCTCGCCGCGCTCACCACCGTCGGCAGCGCGGCCGGCGGGCGCGACCTGGGCGCGGCACAGGGCCGCCGCGCGACTGGCCGCCCAGTCGCCGAGCGCGATCTCCCAGGCGAAGCCGGGCACCGCGGTGACCCCGGCGCGGCGCGCCGGCGAGTCGAAGCGCTCGTACGCCTCGCGCAGGAACGCCTGCTCGCCGCACACGTCGATGTAGTGGGCGCCGGCCTCGAGCGCTGCGCGCAGGGCGGCCTCGCCGACCTGGAGGAACGGCCCCGCGCATGCCACCACCACGCGAGCGCCCCGCATCGCGGCCGCCATCTCCGCCGCGTCGTGTACCTGCGCCGGCCTGGTCTCCGGTCGCCCGCCGGGCTCGGCCGCGTCCGCCACCCCGGGCCGATGGCCGGCCAGGCTCGAGGCCAGGCGCTCGAGCCTGCTCCGGTCGCGTCCGGACAGCACGACCCGGTGACCGCGCCCGAAAAGCTCCCTGGCCACCAGCGTGCCAGTCGTCCCGGCGGCTCCATAGATGACGATCATGGTCAGAGAGAGTCGTAGCGCAGGGCGAGGGACAGCGAGTTGCGCACCCGCCCGTAGCTGCCGGCCGCGGTCGGCACCGCGCGCCCGTCCCGCACGGCCCCGCAGGCGTCGAAGTCGTAGCCCGAGTCGACGCACTCGACGCGAGCGATCGGATCGAAGTCGCTGTTGCGCGAGGTCACTTGCGGGAACCAGGACAGGTCGTAGCCCAGCTGCAGCGCCACGTGCTGCGACAGCCGCAGCTCGACACCGGCCGCCGCGCCGACGTCGAAGCCGTCGATCTGGAGCGGCGAGATGCTCCGGTCGGTGGTCGCCCCGGTCTCGACCCTGACTCGCCCGCCGAAGCGCGTGCGGCCCGATTCCTGGCCCTCGAGCCCGGCCGAGAGCTGGAACACGTCGCGCAGCCCGCGGAAGCGCGGGTACCACTCCGGCGCCCCGGCCGCGGTCAGGTCCCCGCCGTACATGCGCACGTCGTAGACGTCGTGCTGCGACAGGTTCTGCCAGCGCGCGCTGGTCACCAGGTCGTAGCCCGGCAGGATGGGTCCGCGCACCCCGAACCACAGCGAGTACGGCATGCGATAGGTGACCTCGGCCAGCCCGCGGTGGACCTCGCCGCCGTCGCGCGGCGCGGTCGTGTACTCGGTGTCGCCCTGGAGCACCAGCGCATAGCCCTGGCCCGGGATCGCGCCGGGCGGGCTCACCACGCTCAGCGTCACCCACCATCCGGTCGACGGCTGCGCCGCCAGCCCGAGGCTGAGCGCGATGTTCTCCAGCTCGAACAGCCCGTCGACCCCGCCGGTCGAGGTGGACAGGCGATAGACCTCGCGCGCCTCGGGGTTCTCGAACCCGCACGGCTTGCCGCCGCAGTCGCTGCCGACGCCGCGCTGCGGGTCGCTGCCTGCCTCGAGCGCGCTGTCGCGCGCGAAGTCGAGGTGGAGCCCGGCGTAGCCGAGCGAGATGCCGAGCCCGAACATGAACCAGTCGGCCAGGCGGAAGCAGCCGGCGAACGAGGCCAGGCCCTGGTACTGGTAGCCGCCCAGGACCTGGTAGCCGATCGCGTCGTGCCCGGCGGGGAAGCGGTCGAAGGTGGTGGTGTGCAGCGAGGCGCCGAACACCGCGCGCTCCTCCAGCACCGTGCCATAGACCGCGAGCGTCCCGCCCGGCGACCACGTGGTGGTCCCGACCGAGGCGCCGGGCGAGAGCCGCCCGCTGTCCGGATCCACCACGCTGCGGTCGACCTGGATGGAGTCGAGCCGCAGGCTCCCACCTATATGAAGGTGGAGGCCCGGCCCGGCGAACCCCAGCGCGGCCGGGTTGAGGAAGATCGACGACGCGTGGGCCTGGGTCGGTCCGCTGAACACCGCGCCGCCCGCGGTCGGGTCCTCGAGCGGCGACGCGCTTGCGCTGCTGCCGGGGCCCAGGCTGGCGACCAGACCGGCGAGAACAGCGGCCATTCCTGCCAGCCGGCGCGACATGAGCGGCGAAGAGTAGCAGACGGGGCCGAGCGTCGGGCCGAGCGGCGAATTGACTCGGCCCGCGCGTCGCTCTATATTGCACGCGCCATTTTCCCTAATAAGGAGAAATACTTGCGACTTGCACGGTGCGCTTCTGTCCTGGTCATCTCGGCCGCCCTGTGGCCGGGCCTGGCCGGATGCGACCGCGCGAATCACGACAACATCGAGAGGTGGCTGTCGACCGAGAAGGGCGTCGAGAAGCTGACGAAGGCGCTGCGCGACGGTGACAACGACGCCGACGTGCGCGCCCACGCCGCCCAGAACCTCATCGTGCACAACTTCACCCCCCAGCTGGGCACCGTCAAAGAGGCGCTCGAGGACATGTCGGACGCCGAGCGCAAGGACGTCATGACCGCGCTGGTCCCGCGCCTGTGGGAGAAGGCGCGCATCGCGCACGAGAAGGACGTCCCCACTCCGGTGCAGTCCCAGGCCAAGGACGCGCTGTTCGAGCTGCGCGGCTCGGCCGACGAGGCCACCCGTCAGAAGATCGACGGCTACCTGGTCGAGTGGCTGGCCGGCGGCTACTACGAGGGCAGGGCGACGTCGGGTCGGGTGAGCGGCCGCACCATCATCCGCCAGCTCGGGCCGATCGCCGGACCCAAGCTGCTCGAGTCGGCGCGCAGCGTCCTGGTCCGGCCGCCCGACGCCGAGGGCAAGCGCCCCATCGTGGGTGACGAGCTCCTCGCCGCCATCGCGTCGACCGGTGATCCGCAGGCGGTCGGTTTCCTGCTCGACCTCGTGCTCAAGGACTACAAGGAGCCGACCCTGCCCAAGCGGGCGCTGTCGGCGCTGTTCGAGGCCTACGTGCAGCCGGTGTCGGGCCAGCCGGTGCCGTCGCGTCCGGCGCTGGTCGGCCAGGCCGACCGCCTGGGCGAGGTGGCGCGCAACGAGAATCTGCCCGGTCAGATGAACAACGACGCGGCCTACCTGCTCGTCGCCGTCGGGCCGCCCGAGTGCATCCCGCCGCTGGTCGAGATGGCGAGGCTGCCGTCCGCGCAGCGCTCGTTCCGCGCGGTCGGGCTGCAGATGGGGCTGCGCTGCGGCGGGGCTCAGGCGATGGCGCCGGTCCTGGAGGCGGTGCCCGCCACCCTGGAATACGACCGCGGCTACCTCGATCACTACGTGGTGTCCGAGCTCCTGAAGGCGCCGGGAGCCGCAAAGGTGGCGGAACAGGCGCGCGCGCTGCTCTCCTCGCAGAGCTGGGTCGCGCGGGTGGCCGCCATCGAGATCCTGGCGGCGCTCAAGCAGCGCGCCACGGCCGAAGACGACGCGAAACGAATTCGGCAGCTTGCCAGGGACCACACGGTGCTGAAAGGTTGGTGGGGGCCGCAGAAGGACGCCCCCGCCGGCAAGAAGAAGCCGGATCCGACCATTGGCCAGATCGCCGAGGAAGTGGCCGGCGGACTCCAGGCCCTAGCGAAAGGACCCGAAAGCAAGTGATAATGCACCCGCTCAAGGCTCCTGCGCCGGGGGAGCAAGGCTGAGATGGATCAGAGCAAGAAGACGATGCGCCATTTTTACTGCCGTGACGTCCTCTGGGAGACGTTCGAGCAGATGGCCAACGACTTCGACTGCTCCATCGACTACCTCATCAACGAGGCGATGCGGTACTACGCGCGGTCGAAGAACTACCAGACCGCCATGGCGACATCCGGGCCCATCTCGCCGCACCAGCCGGCGATGGGCGGCCCGGTTCAGGCACCAAATCAGTACGCCGCCGCACCGCAGCAGGCGGGTTATGGAGCAACCGGCCCGCTGCCTCAGCCGGGGCAGTCGCCGTCGCCGCACGTGGCGCGAAGGCAAGGAGCGCCGCCGCCACCCCCCGTCGGTGGACCCGTCCGCCGCCCGACCCAGTCGCAGCCGCCGCCGCGCACCAACTCGGCCGCCGCGTACCGCCCCGAGATGGGCAGCCCGGTCAACGCGGCGGTCGCGCCCGGCATGGCCGGCACGCTGTACCTCGTCTACAACAACCAGCGCTACCCGATCACCAAGGACCAGTTCATCATCGGGCGCGGCTCCAAGACGTCGGACCTGCCGATCAAGGACGGCAACATCTCGCGCAAGCACGCGGCGGTGATCCGGCGCAACGGGACCTACTACATCAAGGATCTCGGGTCCACCAACGGCATCGACTACAAGGGCATGCGCATCGACAACAAGCGCATCGACGAGGGCGATGTCTTTCACCTGTGCGACTACGAGCTCCGCTTCACGTACCGCACCGATTGAGCCCGAGCCCGGCCCCGCGCGGCGCTGCCGGGGGCCGGGTGGATGACTGGATGACCGGACGTCGATGACGAGCCAGGCGCAGGCCCGCGTGGCCGCGCTGCACGAGGCGCTGCGCGACGCGGCGCACGACGGATTCGCCGGCCTCGAGCGCGCGGCGGACCTGGGCTCGCGCGTGCGACTGGCCGCGGACCGCGTGCTGGCGGTGCTCGGCGATCGCGACGCCGTGGGCCCCGGCAGCGCCGCCCTGGTCGCGTGGCGCGCCGAGCTCACCGACTTCGAGGGCCTCGAGCGCGACACCCAGGCGGTGATCGTCGCGCGCGGGCTGCGGCTCTGCTTCGCCCTCGGTCGCGCCCCGGCGCGCGCGCCGGAGCCGCGCGGGCCTGCGGCGAGCGATCCGCGCGGTGATGGCGGTGATGATCGATCGGCGCTGACCGCGCCGGCGCGCTCGCTGCCGGGCATCGGGCCCGCGCTGGCCGAGCGCCTGGCCGATCGCGGGCTGCACACGGTCGAGGACATGGTGTGGCTGGTGCCGCGCCGCTACGACGACGCCCGCCAGGTCGAGCCGCTGGCCGCCGCGCTGGCCGCGGCCGACAGCGGCGAGTCGCGCGCGCTGCGCGGCCAGGTCACCGCCGCGCGCTTCTCGCGGCGCGGGCGGCGGCGCTGGGTCGAGGTCGTGCTGGTCGACGAGGTGGTGAGCACGGCGACCATCGCGGTGCGCTGGTTTCACGCCCACGCCGGCATGGTGTCGCGCTTCCCGCGCGGCAGCCGCGTGGTCCTGTCCGGACGGCTCAGCCGGCGCGCCGGCGCGGTCGAGATGTCCAACCCCGACGTGCTCGAGGTCGAGACGCCCGACGGGCTGGCCCGCCTGGCGCCCGGCCGCATCATCGCGCGCTACCCCGAGGTGACCGGCGTGCCGGCCGGCACCGTGCGGCGCACCTGCGCGACCGCGGTCGATCGCGTGCTCGGCCTGATGGACGACGGCGTCCCGCCCGAGGTGGAGGCGCGCCAGGGCCTGCCGTCGCTGGCCGAGGCGCTGGCCGCGCTCCACCGCCCGGCCGACTCGCTGGCCGACGACGTGGTCGACACGCTGGTGCGCGGCGACAGCCGCTGGCACCGCCGGCTCGTGTTCGGCGACCTGTTCGTGCTCGGCGTGGCGGTGGCGCAGAGGCGGCGCGAGCGGCGCGCCGATCGCGCGGTGCCGTGCACGGCCGACGTGCGCGGCGACCTCGAGCGCGTGCTGCCGTTTCGCCTGACCTCCGCCCAGCGGCGCGCGATCGACGCCATCGCCGCCGACCTGGCCCGGCCGCTGCCGATGAGCCGCCTCCTGCAGGGCGACGTGGGGGCGGGCAAGACGGCGGTCGCGCTGGCCGCGGCCCACCAGGTGGCCGCGTCGGGGCGGCAGGTCGCGCTCATGGCCCCCACCGAGATCCTGGCCGAGCAGCACAGCGCGGCGCTGGCCCCGCACCTGCGCGCGCTCGGGCTGCGCGCCGCGCTGGTCACCGCCGGCACGCCGCGCCCGGCCCGCGCCGCCACCGCCGCCGGCCTCGCCGCCGGCGACATCGATCTCGTCATCGGCACCCACGCGCTCCTGGCCGAGGACCTCGGCTTCCGCGCGCTCGGGCTGGTCATCGTCGACGAGCAGCACCGCTTCGGCGTGGCCCAGCGGGTGAAGCTGCGCGGCAAGGGAGACGGCGAGGGCGCGCCTCACCTCCTGGTCATGACCGCCACGCCCATCCCCCGCACGCTGGCGCTGAGCGCGTACGGCGACCTCGACCTGACCCTGCTCGACGAGCTGCCGCCCGGCCGCCAGCCGATCCGGACGCGGGTCCTGCGCGGGATCGGCGGGGTGCAGGAGGCGGAGGAGGTGCTGGCGGGTGTGCTGGCCGGCGGCGGGCGCGCCTTCCTGGTGTGTCCGCTGGTGGCGCCGCCGGCCGACGAGGACCCCGATCCGCCGGCCGACGCGATCACGCGCGCCGACCAGCTGCGCGCCGAGGTCGCGTTCGGCGGCCGCGCCGTCGGGCTGGTGCACGGCCGCATGAACCAGGCCGAGCGCGACGACGCGATGATGCGCTTTCGCGACGGCGCCACCCGCGTGCTGGTCGCCACCACGGTCATCGAGGTCGGCATCGACGTGCCGCAGGCGACGCTCATGATCGTCGAGGACGCCGACCGCTTCGGCCTGGCCCAGCTGCACCAGCTGCGCGGCCGGGTCGGGCGCGGCGGCGGCGAGTCGGAGTGCCTGCTGGTCACGCGCTCGCGCGGAGAGGCGGCCGCGCGCCGCCTCGCCGTCATGGAGGAGACGGGCGACGGCTTTCGCATCGCCGAGGAGGACCTGGCCATGCGCGGGCCGGGCGAGCTGCTCGGCGTGCGCCAGGCCGGGCTGCCGCGGCTTCGCTTCGGCGACCTGGTCCAGCACAGCGCGCTCCTGGCCAGCGCGCGCGAGGAGGCGGATCGGCTGATCGAGGCCGATCCGCGGCTCTCCCTGCCCGAGCACGCCGCCCTGCGCCGCATCCTGGCCGAGCGGCTGGCCGAGGTCGAGGCCTACGGCGCCGAGAGCGGGTGAACCGCATGAGCCGCGGCCCGCGCGGGCATGTGGAGGGCACCTCCCACTCGCTGTATGCTGCGCGGCGTCCAATGCTCATCGTGCAGAAGTTCGGTGGGACCTCGGTGGCGGACGTGGGGCGCATTCGCGCGGTGGCCAAGCGCGCGCTCGACACGCACCGCGCCGGTCACGAGGTCGTCGTGGTGGTCTCGGCCATGGCGGGGGAGACCAACCGCCTCCTGCGCCTGTCGGGCGAGGTGTGGGACGACCCGGCCGACCGCGAGGTGGATCTCATCATCTCGACCGGAGAGCAGGTGACCTCCGGCCTCATGGCGCTGGCCATTCGCGACCTGGGCGGCAACGCGCGCTCCTTCCTCGGCCACCAGATCCGCATCATCACCGACGGCCAGCACAGCCGCGCGCGCATCCAGGAGATCGAGTCGCGGGCGCTGTCGGACGCGCTCGGGCGGGGCAAGATCGCGGTGGTGGCCGGCTTCCAGGGCGTGGACGACGAGGACAACATCACCACCCTCGGGCGCGGCGGCTCCGACACGACGGCGGTCGCCATCGCCGCGGCCCTGCGCGCCGACGTGTGCGAGATCTACACCGACGTGGCGGGCGTGTTCACCGCCGATCCCAACGTGGTCCCGACCGCGCGCAAGATCGACCGCATCAGCTACGAGGAGATGCTGGAGCTGTCGTCGCTCGGCGCCAAGGTGCTTCAGCTCCGCTCGGTCGAGTTCGGGATGAACTACCGCGTGCCGATCCACGTGCGCTCGAGCTTCGACGGCTCGGAGGGCACGTGGGTGGTCGGCGAGGAGGCCTACATGGAGCAAGTGGTCGTCTCCGGTGTGACGGTGGCCCGCGACGAGGCCAAGATCACCGTGCGCAACCTGCCCGACGTGGCCGGGGTCGCCTTCAAGCTGTTCACCCCGCTGTCGGACGCCGGCATCGTGGTGGACATGATCATCCAGAACACGAGCGTCCACGGCCACACCGACATGACCTTCACGGTGCCGCGCGGCGAGCGCAAGCGCGCGCTCGAGCTCCTGAGCGAGCGCGTGCCCGACCTGACCGAGGATGGGCGGGCGGTGTCGTGGGACGACAGCATCGCCAAGATCTCGGTGGTCGGGGTCGGCATGCGATCGCACGCCGGCGTGGCCCGGCGCATGTTCGAGCTCCTGGCCGGCGAGGGCATCAACATCCAGATGATCTCGACCAGCGAGATCAAGATCTCGTGCGTCATCGACGAGAAGTACGCCGAGCTGGCCATGCGCACGCTGCACGACGGCTTCGGGCTCCACCTGGATCCGAGCGAGCGCACCTCGCTGTGAGCGCGGCGCGGCGCCCGCGCGGCCGGCTCAGTCGGGCCGCGGCGCGGTCTGCGCCGGATCGTGGCTCGGCTCGTCGAGCAGGCTGAGCAGGTGCGAGAGCTCGCGCGTGACCAGCCGCGCGCGATGGCGCACGAAGTCCGCCGCGTACGGGCGCGAGAAGAAGCCGAGCAGGCAGCCGCCGTACCAGAAGCCGAGGGCGTAGAAGTCCTCGCCGACCAGCTCGCCGTGCGAGCTCGGCCCGCCCGGGCCTCCCCCGCGCCGTCGGTCGGCCTCGACCGCCACGCGCCGCACGGTGAAGGGAATCTGCGCGCGGTGCAGCTCGCCGAGCGGGCGTGCGCTGGCCAGCACGCGCCCGCGCAGCGTCACGACCGCGTTGTCCATGCCGAGCGATCCGACCAGCGCGCCCAGGTAGGATCGCACGCGCGACAGGATGAGGCCGCGCGGCGAGCGCGAGCTCTCCGGAAACGCGAGCGGCGGCAGCGTGCCCACGTCCCAGCGCCGCGCGCATGCCCGGAGCGCGCGGGCCGCGCGCTCGAGCGCCGCCGCCCGCCCGTTGGGATCGGGCGGGTCCTCGGCGTGCAGGAAGCCGGCGCGCAGCACCGCGCCGCCACCGACGGGAACCGACATGCTGTGCGTCGCGTGCGAGCGCAGATCGGCCGAGGCGTCGAGCTCCGGGTCACTGACGCCGGCGGGGTTGAGTCCGGCCGGGCTGAGTCCTCCCGGATTGCGGCCGGCTCGTCCGGACCCGCCGCGGCGAGCCGGCACCGACGAGAAGCCGGGCAGCTCGGAGAGCTCCGGGTGATCCGGGTGCGCGATCGCGACCGACACTGCGCCGGTCGCAGCAGCGAGCTCTCGCAGGAGCTGTCTCAGCTCGTCCTTGAGCACGACCTCTACGCTACCACCGGGCGGCGGCGCGACCAAGCGCCGCTCGACCCTCACGCGTGTGCGCGCTTTCCGCCGCCGCGCGAGTATCGCGACTGTGCTATCTCTCGACTGTGGCGGGTTGCACCAACTGCAGGGCCAAGCCCGGCTGCGATGATCGCAAGGGCGTCATGTTCGACTCCGTCGAGCAGGCGCTCGCGGCGCTGTATCCGTCGCGCGTGTGGGGCGAGCCGGACGACGGAGTCCGCTTCGGCGGCGGACTCTCCGAGGCTGACGGACTCGCGCTGGCCGACGAGCTGGCGATGGAGCTCGACGCGGTCGCGCTCTTCCGCCCCGGTCCGGAAGAGGAGTACTGCGACTACATCTATGTGCTGTGTGTGGGGCGCGAACCGTGCGCGGTGCAGATCCGCGACGGCCAGGTGCCGGTCCCCGACGAGATCGCGGACATCGACGACGGCGAGGTCATCCGCGAGCAATATCTGCGCGTCTGCCTCAGCAGCATGGCGCGCCTGGCCGGCGTGCAGCAGACCGCGATCGAGCTCGAGCGGGCTGGCGGCGACCTCGTCATCCGCGAGATGCCGCGCGCGGGCGTGTACGACGCGCCGCTCCTGCGCCGCTTCCAGCGCCTGGTCGCGATCCTGCCCGCCTACGACCTCATGCACGTCGACTTCGGCGAGATCTCGTCGCCTCCCGAAGGCTTCGACCCCGGCGACTACGCCCTGCGCTACGGCGCGCTGCCGCACCGCGCCAACTATCTGTTCTATCCCCAGCCGACCACGACCGAGGTCACCACCGTCGTGTCGATGGACGCGGCGCGACCGGCGTTCTAGCTCGTCCTGGCTCAATTCTCACTCGCCTCGAGGATCGCCGCCAGGAGGCTCTTGTCTCCCTGCAGCGCGGTGCGCTGCTGATACAGCCCCATGCCTCTGGTCCCGCCGAGCTCCTCGCCGCCGCCGGCGCGGCCGGGTCCGCCGTGGACCAGCTGCGGCAGGACGGTGCCGGGGCCGGGCGACTGCGACGCCATCTTCTCGCTGCCGAGGTAGAGGCGGCCGTGGAGCGGCGCCAGCGCCGGCACCGCGGCGCGCAGCCAGTCGCGCTCGTCGCAGTAGAGCGACGCGACCAGGCCGCCCTCGCCCAGGCCGACCAGCTCGGCCGCCTCCTCGGGGCGGCCGGAGTAGACGCACACGGTCGCGACCGGGCCGAACACCTCGTGCTCGTGCACGCTGGTCGCCGCGCGCGGGTCGCGCGCCACGCGCAGGACTGGCGCGACGAAGCAGCCGGCGCCGGCCGGGACCCCGCGCGGCGTGACCTCGCCCTGGCCGCCCACCACCGCCTCGGTGTCGCGCGCGAGCCGCGCGAGGCCGGCCCGCACGTCCTCGAGCTGGGCGCGTGTGGCCAGCGGTCCCATCTGCACGCCCTCCTCGGCCGGGTTGCCGACCACGACGTCGAGGCGCGCGCGCAGCGCCTCCAGCGCGTCGGCCAGGCTCGCCTCCGGCACCAGCACGCGGCGGATCGCGGTGCACTTCTGCCCGGTCTTCTGCACCACGTCGCGCCCCACGTCGGCGACGAACAGGTTCCACGTCTCGCTGCCGGGTGACACGTCGGGCGCCAGCACGGCGGCGTTCAGGCTGTCGGCCTCGACATTGACGTGCACCGAGCGGGCGACCACGCCCTCGCCGGAGCGGAGCGCCCGCGCGGTGACCGACGAGCCGGTGAAGGCGAGCACGTCCTGCCCGGCGAGCGACTCGAGCAGCCTTCCGGCCCCGCCGCACACCAGCGACAGCGCGCCGTCGGGCAGCGCCCTGGCCTCGGCGAAGAGCTGCATCATGCGCCAGGCGACCAGCGCGGTCGCGCTGGCCGGCTTCGACACCACCGGCATGCCGGCCAGGAGCGCGGTGGCCGCCTTCTCGGCCAGACCCCAGGCCGGGAAGTTGAACGCGTTGACGTGGACGGCGACGCCGCGCCGCGGCGTGAGGATGTGCTGCCCGTAGAGCCGCGCGGTGCGGCCCAGCTGCACGCCCTCGCCGTCGACCAGGATGGTGCGCGCGCCCAGGCTCTGGCCCAGGTCGGCGTAGGAGGCGAGCGTGGCGATGGCGCCGTCGATGTCGAACTTGGCGTCCGACCGGGTGTTGCCCCCGTTCTCGACCGCGAGCGCGATCAGCTCCTCGCGCGCGCCGTGCAGCAGCCTCGACATCGCGCGCAGGAGCTCGCCGCGCCCGGCGAAGGTGAGCGCGCGGAGGGAGGGGCCGCCCCGCGAGCGCGCGTGATCGAGCGCGGCGGCGAAGTCGATGCCTCCGGACGCGCACTCGCCGATGACCGCGTCGGTGGCCGGGTTGATGAGCGGTGTGGCAGGGCCCTGGCCGGCAACCCAGCCGCCGCACACGTAGCTCTCGAGGCGCTTCATGGCCGGGCAGCTTACCCGCGTCGCCGTCCGACCGCTCTGGCGGCGCGCGAGGTCGACGCCAGCCTCAAGAATTCAGGTACATTGCGTGCTGGATGGCCGAGCTACGGGCGCGACTGGTCGCGGCCTTCGCCGTGATGCTGTTCGTGCTGGGAGCCGGGACGGTCGGCTACTACGCCATCGGCCACGGCCGCTGGAGCGTCTTCGACTGCTTCTACATGACCATCATCACGCTGACCACGGTCGGCTACGGCGAGGTGCTGCACGAGTTCGAGGCGGTCCCGCACGCGCGCGCGTTCACCGTCGCGCTGCTCGTGCTCGGAATGGGCACGGTGGTCTACTTTGCATCCGCCCTGACTGCCCTCATCATCGAGGGGGACCTTCGGCGCGCCCTTCGCCACACACGCATGCGCAAGCAGATCGCCAAGCTCGAGGACCACGTGGTGGTGTGCGGCGCCGGCTCGACCGGCAGCCAGGCCATCGAGGAGCTGATGGAGTACCGCATCGCGACCGTCGCGATCGACATGGACCGACAGCGGCTCGAGGAGCTGGCCGAACGCCACCCGGGCGAGCTGTTCCGCTACGTCGAGGGGGACGCGACCGATGACGACGTGCTGGTGGAGGCGGCGCTGGCCCAGGCGCGCGGCGTGGTGGTGGCGCTGGCCGGCGACAAGGACAACCTGTTCGTGGTGGTGTCGGCCCGCCAGATGAACGCGCGCGCCCGCATCGTCGCGCGCGGCAGCGATCTGCAGATCCTCGAGAAGCTCAAGAAGGCCGGCGCCGACACGGTCGTGTCGCCCAACTACATCGGCGGCATGCGCATGGTGTCCGAGCTCCTGCGCCCCCAGGTGGTGAAGTTCCTCGACGACATGCGCCGCGACCAGCAGCGGGTCCGCATCGAGGAGGTGCAGATCCCGCCCGGCTCGCCGCTGGCGGGCAAGACGCTGGCCACCTCCGGCATCCGCTCGTTCGCGGGCGACATCCTCGTCCTCGCGGTGCAGCGGCCGGCCATCGACGGCTACGTCTTCAACCCCAAGGCCGACTTCGTGCTCGGCGACGGCATGACCCTGGTGGTCCTGGGGCCGCTGGCCGAGGTGGAGATCCTGCGAGAGAAGGCACGCGCGGCCGCGTAGGCCGCTGCCTTCATCCGCTAGCCCACCACCGGGCGGCCAAGACGTCGTATGGTTGACTGGCCGTGAGTGCCGAGAGCACCGTGACCCTGCTGCGGCGGGGTCGGACCGAGCCCGCCGCTCGGCAGGCGCCCCACCTCTTCCTGGCGCTGGAGTGCACGCGGCCGCTGGCGCTGTCGGCGCGCTACTCGCTCGAGGGTGTGGACCGGGTGGTCATCGGCCGCGGGCCGGAGCGCAGCGTGGAGCTCGGCCCGGCCGGTCTCCGGCGCGAGCTCACCATCCGCGTGCCGGATCCGAGCATGTCGCACACCCACGTGCGCCTCGAGCGCGGGCTGGGCTACTGGGTGGTCGAGGACGCCGGCTCCAAGAACGGCACCCTGGTCGACGGCGTCACCGTGCGGCGCGCGCGGCTCGACGACGGCTCGCTCCTGACGCTGGGCTACACGCTGTTCCTGTTCCGCCTGGCGCTTCCGGTGGTCGGCGACGAGGCGTGGGTCGACGCCGGCGAGCGCGAGCCGGCCGCGCCGGGGCTGCTCACCCTCATGCCCGACCTCGAGCGCGAGCTCCACCGCCTGGTCCAGGTCGCACCCTCGACGGTGA
>DATFRY010000574.1:0-4785 GCA_035262925.1 Kofleriaceae bacterium
GGCGACCAGGAACAGGAAGTTGAGGGTGAGGAACAGGACCGCCTTGAAGCCGAAGCCGGCCTGCATGGTGGTGATCGCGTTGAAGCCGAGGAACCACAGCGCCGCCGCGAACAGCGCCGCCAGCATCACGTAGCCGGTCGCCTTGACCACGCGGACGACGATCTGGCGCGCCAGCAGCGCGGCCGACCCGTGCACCTGCTTGAGCGCGTCGATGAGGTGGAGCCGCTCGCCGACCGGCGAGCTTCCCACCAGGTCGGACAGCTCCGCCTCGTGGCGGTGGCGCAGCGCCTCCTCGCTGGGCGGGATCTTGGCCAGGCGGCGCAGGATCTGCAGCAGGAAGGGCAGGTGGACGGTGGCCACGCTGGCCAGCAGGCGCGGGCGATTGAGCACCAGCCAGCGGAAGTAGCGCACGTTCGAGCGCGAGTTCGGCACGATGAAGGTGATGTTGCCGAACGAGTTGTAGAGGTAGCGCTGGAAGAAGGTGCCGAGCGGGAGGTCGACCTCCTTGCGGTAGATGTCGTCCGGCAGATCGGTCATGCGCCGGCGCAGCGGGTAGCGGAACGCGTTCTCCGGATCGTACTGGCAGCCGTGCTCGATCCAGATGCGGCCGGGCTCGCAGTGGAACCAGCTCTCGAAGCTGAGCCGCTGGAGCGACTCGGCCGCGGCCTCGGCGCCGCCGGTGCCCGGGCCGGCGTGTCTGCCGAGCTCGTCCTCGAGCGCGCGCCGCACCTCGGCGCGCACCGGCTCCCACTGCATCTCGGGGTCGTGGTTGCCGGGCAGGATGACGACCTGGTGGCCGGCGGCGAGCACCTCGGCCAGCCCGCGCACGAAGTGAGGGTGGCCCTCGAGGATGTGGCGCGCGGTGACTGCCGCCTCGGCCGGGGTGAGCGCGCGGTTGTAGCGCGGCAGGTGGGTGCCGTCGCCGCTCCGGGTCCGCTCCGGCTCCGGCTCGATGCGCAGGAGGTCGAAGGTGTCGCCGTTCAGCACCAGCTTGAAGCAGCGGGCGTGCTCGCCGGCGTCGCGCACCAGGTCGGCGCAGAAGTGCTGGAAGTCGTCGTCGTAGAAGAACGCCTCCAGCCGGTGGTAGCGCCCGGTCTCCGGGTTCTTGCCGCGCCCCAGGTGGAGGTCGCTGACCACGATGATGTCGTGAAGGGCGGGCATCGCTGGCTCGGCCGCCGGGCGGCTCAGCCCTTGACTACCGCAAGAGGCACCAGCTTGGCCACCTTGCGCGCGATGCCCGATCCGTGCATCACGTCGATCACGTCCGCCACATCCTTGTAGGCCTCCGAGATCTCCTCGGCCACGGTGGCGGCGCTGTCGCTGCGCACGAAGATGCCTCGATCCTCGAGCTCGCGGAAGATGGGCCGGCCGCGCGCGGTCTTCTTGGCCTGCGCGCGCGACATGCGCCGCCCCGCGCCGTGGCAGCTCGAGCCGAACGTCTCGGCCATGGCGCGCTCGGTCCCGACCAGGACGTAGCTGTAGCGGCCCATGTCGCCCGGCACCAGCACCGGCTGGCCGACCGCGCGGTAGGCCTCGGGCAGGCTCGGGTGACCGGGGCCGTACGCGCGCGTGGCGCCCTTGCGGTGGACGCAGACCACGCGCTCGGCGCCGCCGACCGCGTGAGTCTCCCACTTGGCGATGTTGTGGCAGACGTCGTAGACCAGATCGAGGCCGAGCTCGCCGTCGCCGTCGCCGCGGCGGGCGCCGAAGAAGTCGGCCAGCGCCTGGCGGACGAAGTGGGTCATCATCTGGCGGTTGGCGAACGCGAAGTTGATGGCGCCGGTCATCGCCGCGCGATAGCGGCGCGCCTCGTCGCTGGCCAGCGGGGCGGCGGCCAGCTGGCGGTCCGGCAGCGCGATGTGGTAGCGGGCCGACGCGCGCAGCATCGAGCGCAGCGAGTCGTCGCACACCTGGTAGCCCAGTCCGCGGCTGCCGGAGTGGATGAGCACGGTGACGCGCCCTGCCGCCAGGCCGAAGGCGGCCGCGGCGGCCTCGTCGTAGATCTCGGCGACGTAGCCGAGCTCGCAGAAGTGATTGCCGGAGCCGAGCGAGCCGAGCTGGGGCCGGCCGCGCTCCTTGGCGCGATCCGACACCTCGCCCGGCTCGGCCCCCTCGATGCAGCCGCCCTCCTCGGCGCAGGTGAGGTCGTCGGGGCGGCCGTAGCCCTCGGCCACCGCCCAGCGCGCGCCGCGCACCAGCACGCGGTCGAGCTCGGCCGCGGTGAGGCGGCGGTGGCTCTTCGAGCCCACCCCCGACGGGATGGCGCGGTGGAGCGCGGTGGCCAGATCGGCCAGACGTCCGCCGATGTCGCCGCGCTCGAGCCGGCTCGACAGGAGGCGCACGCCGCAGTTGATGTCGTAGCCCACGCCGCCGGGCGACAGCACGCCCTCGTCGCCGTCGAAGGCGGCCACGCCGCCGATCGGGAAGCCGTAGCCCCAGTGGATGTCGGGCATCGCGATCGAACAGCCCAGGATGCCGGGCAGGTGGGCGACGTTGACCACCTGCTGGGGGCTGCGGTCCTGGCGGATGTCGTCGATGAGCTGTGCCGAGGAGTAGATGAGACCCGGCACGCGCATGTCGCCGCGCTGCGGGATGCGGTAGCGGTAGTCGTCGACTCGCTCCAGCTCGATCGCCATGCTCACCTCGTTGTCCTCGCGGGGCGCCTCGCTCGTGGATCACGGCTAGACGTCGATGACGACGCGGGCGACCCAGCCCGACGGGCCGCGCTCGACGACCAGATCGTGGTAGGTCGCGCTCTTGAGCTCGGCGACCACGCGGTCGTGCGCGCCGGACTCGCCGCGCGCGCGGGCGTGCAGCCCGGTCTCGCCGTCGAGCTCGATGTCGGCGGCGCGGTAGAGGAAGCCGTCCGAGACGGCCGCCACGATGATCTCGTTCAGCCACTGGACCAGGCGGTCGCCGGCGTCGACCGCGTCGATCGCGATGTCGCGGCCGGCGCGATCGGTCACCTCGGCGCCCTCGGTCAGGAGCTCGGTCACCGCGCGGGCGCCGGCGTCGAGCAGCGCCGGCTCGCTGTCGCCCCACAGCTCCAGCGCGACATCGGCCGTGTGATCGATCTGGCGATAGCCGCCCGACACGGGCGAATACTACAACAGGGCCGGAGCGGCGGCTCGCGGCGCGGGCCGAGTCCAGTAACCGGGCGCGGGCGCGAACGTATAGTCCCGCGATGCCGATCGCGGTGACCGCCACCCTGGGTGTCCTCTTCCTCGTCCTGGCCTTCGCCTCGACCTATCTCATGTTCCGGTTCTGGGGCTACCCCTACGACAAGGAGCGGCGCAGGAGCGAGTGCCCGCAGTGGAAGATGAACATCCACCGCGGCGTGGGTTACGCGTACGCCGGCATCTACGTCGTGATGATGACGCAGATGGTGCCTCGCCTCTGGGAGTACCAGGTCGAGTTTCCGCCCCGCACGGTCGCGCACATCATGCTGGGCTTCACGATCGGCGTGCTGCTGATCCTGAAGATCTCCATCCTGCGCTGGTTCCGCCACTTCGAGGAGTGGATGCCGGCCATCGGCGTGAGCCTCCTCCTGTGCACCGTCCTCCTGAGCGGGCTGTCGTTGCCGTTCGTGGTGCGCGAGCAGGCGATCGCGTCGGCCGAGGAGACCTTCAGCCACGAGAACCGGGTGCGCGTGCGCCACCTGCTCGCCGGCGCCGGCTTCCCCGAGGGCACCGACCTGGACCGCCTCGCGGGCGAGAAGGCGCTGCGCCGCGGCCGCCGCGTGCTGCTCGAGGACTGCACCTTCTGCCACGATCTCAGGACCGCGATCTCGCGCCCGCGCACGCCGGGCGACTGGGTGAACACGGTCGAGCGGATGGCCGAGAAGCCCAACCTCGGCCCGCGCATCGGCCCGGACGAGGCCCACGAGGTCGCCGCCTACCTGGTGGCGATCACGCCCGAGCTGCAGCGCTCGGCCAAGGCCAAGCGCGCCGAGGACATGGCGAACGAGGCGGCCATGCAGGCGGCGAGCGACGGCGACGACGACGGCGGCGCCGACGAGGGCGGCGGCAGAGGGGGCGAGGCGGCGGCCGGGCCGGCCGGGGCGCGGTCGAGCGCCGACACCGCGGCCCCGCCCGCCGCCGCCGGGTCGAAGCCTCGCGCGGCGAAGGCGCCGCCCGATCGCGCGGCCGCCAGGAAGGCATTCGAGGAGACCTGCTCCAGGTGCCACGGCCTGAGCGACGTCGACGAGTCGCCGCCGCGCTCGGCCGCGCAGGTCAGGGCCCTCCTCAAGCGCATGGCGGGAAACGGCATGAAGGCGAGCCGCAAGGACATCGAGCTCATCCGCTTCCACCTCATCGAGACCTACGTCGAGGCCAGGAAGTAGGCCTCGACACCGTCGGGCTACCCCTCCAGCGCCTGGCGCAGGTCGTCCACCAGGTCATCCGGGTGCTCGAGGCCGACCGACAGGCGCAGGAGGTCCGGCGCCGTCGGTGAGCGCGGGCCCTCGACCGACTCGCGGTGCTCGACCAGGCTCTCGGGCGCGCCCAGGCTGGTGGCGTTGCGGAACAGGCGCAGGCGGCCGGCCGCGGCCAGCGCGCCCGCCCGCCCGCCGCGCACGTGGAAGGACACCATCCCGCCGAAGCCCTTCATCTGCCGCCGGGCCAGCGCGTGCTGCGGGTGGGTCGGCAGGCCCGGGTAGTGCACGCGCTCGACCGCGCGGTGCTCGGCCAGCGCCTCCGCCACCGCCTGCCCCGCGCGGCAGTGCCACTCCATGCGGCAGGCCAGCGTGCGCAGCCCGCGCAGCACCAGCCAGGAGTTGAACGGCGA
>DATFRY010000575.1:0-19536 GCA_035262925.1 Kofleriaceae bacterium
GGATTAAGAGTCCGCTGCTCTACCAATTGAGCTATGCCCCCTCGAGGCTGTCGCCCCGGGTACTTCTCGTCTTCGCTCGTCTTCGGTTGTCAGGGTGGTGCGTGGTGCGGCGGGCCCGGGGCGACTCGAACGCCCGACCTACGGATTCGAAGTCCGGCGCTCTATCCATCTGAGCTACGGGCCCCAGTGGCCGCGAGGCCGGGCGGGTTAGATAGCCAGCATCGTGCACCGGTGTCAAGTGAAGTCCGCGACGTGCGAACGCGTTGCCACCCGGGGACGATTCTGTAAGCCGAATTAACAGGCCGGGGCCGTTCTGTTTCTCGGCTCGAAGCTGAAGCTTGTATCATCGGCGCGCCCTGCGAGCTCCAGGGGTTGTACTCGCCTGCCACCGGGTGGAGGACCAAAATGTCGAAGCTCTGGCGCGCCGTCCGCGGCCACCGTGATCGCCTTCTCGTTCTCGGCCTCGCCTTCGTCATCGCTGCCTGCGGCGGAGATGGCTGTGCCGGATGCGGGCTCGCACCGCTCCCGGGAGGCGCGCTCCCGCCCGATCAGACGATCGAGGGCGGCGCCCAGGTCCGGGTCGCGCCCAGCGGCATCGACAAGGTCGAGCAGGTCGTGGGCGGCATCATCAACGACGCGCTCGGCCAGGGCATCTGCATCCCGTCCGGCAGCCAGGACCTGGGCATCGTCGGCGACCTGACCTACTGCTTCGACAACGACGGCACGTGCGCCCCGGGCTGCGAGGCCGACATCTCGGTCGACTCCGTCAGCCTGACGCCCGAGCCGGGGCAGCTGCGCATCGGCGCGCAGTTCGACGTCCAGTCCGACGTCCACGTGCACCTGGCGATCCCGATCTTCCCCGACATCGACTGCACGCTCGGCATCACCGCCAACGACACGGTCGTGGACGCGCTCGTCGGCGTCGGCACCGACCCGACCAGCGGCGAGCTCACGGTCAACCTGATCGACATCCCCGGCTTCTCGGTCGACCCCGACTTCAGCGGATGCGGCATCGCCAGCGCCGTGATCAACTTCATCGGCGGGCTGTTCGGCGACCTCATCTCCGACTTCGTGCTCGGCGTGCTCGAGCCGCAGCTCAACGGCCTCATCGACGAGCTCCTGCCCGATCCCCTCGGCATCGAGAACACGGTCGACCTGGGCGGATTCCTGAGCGACCTCTCGCCCGGCACCACCGGCGCGCTCGAGACGCGCGTGGTGCCCGGCGGCTACGCGGCCGTCGAGGGCGGCGGCCTCAGCCTCGGCATCATCTCCGGCATCAACACCGACCGCGACCCGGCCACGCGCACGCCCGATCTCGACAGCGAGCCGGCCGCGTGCGTGCCGCCCATGCCGGCGCCCGACCTGGCCGCGGCCGGACTGCCGGCGACGCCGCGCGGCACCTTCATGCTGCCGCCGGCCGGCGCGTTCCGCGGCCAGCCGGAGGATCCGAACAGCGACGTCGCGGTGGGCGTCTCGCAGACGTTCCTCGACATGGCCGGCCACCACATCATCACGTCCGGCGCGCTCTGCCTCGGCCTCGGCACCGAGCTCATCCCGCAGCTCAACCTCGGCACCATCGGCATCGTGGTGCCGTCCCTGGCCGAGCTCGGCTCCACGCCGGAAGGCACCGACCCGCTTCTCCTGGTGACGCGCCCGCAGCAGGCGATCGACTTCGAGGTCGGTGACGGCACCGAGGAGTCGCCGTCGCTCACCCTCCACCTGCGCGGCTTCCAGATCGACTTCTACGCCTTCCTGTTCCAGCGCTACACGCGCGGCTTCACCGTCGGCCTCGACCTCGACGTCGGCGTCAACGTCGAGTTCGCCACCGACGATCAGGGCAACCCCGTCCTCATGCCGGTCCTGGTCGGGCTCGACACCGACAACATCGGCGTCACCGTCGAGAACGAGGAGTTCCTGCGCGAGGGCGGCGCCGAGCTGGAGGGTCTCCTGCCCTCGCTGGTGTCGGTGGCGCTGCCGCTCCTCACGGGCGCCCTGCCCGACATCGCGGTGCCCGAGTTCCTCGGCTTCCGCCTCGAGGGCCTGCGCCTCAGCAAGGTCACGACCACCGAGGACGACTTCCTCGCCATCAACGCCACGCTCGGCCAGTCGCAGACGCTCGCGCGCCTCGGCGAGCGTTTCCCCGGCGTGGCCCGCGCCACCCGGGCGCTGGCCGCGGCGGCGCCGTCCGCGCCGCGCGCGATCGCGCAGGGCAAGGCGCGCCTGGTGCGCGTGACGACGCCCAAGCCCGACGCGATCCGCGCGCACCTGCGCGGCCAGGGCGGCGCCATGCCCCAGGTCGCGATCTCGGTCCCGACCCGCGACGAGCTCGGCCGCGAGCTGGAGTGGACCTACAACCTCGACGGCGGCATCTGGCGGCCGTTCCGCCGCGGGCCCGAGCTGGTCATCGAGGACAGCGCGTTCGCCATCCAGGGCCGCTACCAGGTGCAGCTCAAGTCGCGCGCGGTCGGCGACTACCACACCCTGTCGAGCCGGGCGGCGATCGTGCCGGTCATCATCGACTCGGTCGGGCCGCGCATCCTCCTCGCGAACGTGGCCACCGAGGGCAGCGTCGTGGTCGTGCCGGCCACCGATCTGGTCTCGCGCGACAAGGTCCAGCTCGCCTTCGGCGGCGCGAGCGACGCCGAGCCGGTGACCGGCTGGGGCCCCGGCCGCGTGTCGCTCGAGCAGGCGGGCGAGCTCGCCGCCGGGTCGGGCACGCTCCACGTGTGGGCCCGCGACGAGGTCGGCAACCAGTCCGAGGCGCTGGTCGACGTCAGCCGGCTGGTCGAGGTCCAGGTCGCCGATCGGTCGGGTGGGTGCGCGATCGGGGGCGACGGCGAGGGCGGCGGCGTGGCCGGCAGCGCCGCGCTGCTCGGACTGGCCGCGCTCCTCGGCCTCGGCCTCGGGCGCCGCCGGCTGACCTGGCCGCGCGCGCGCCGGGTCGCGCGCATCGCCGCCTTCCTCCTGGCCGGCGGCGTCATGGCGTCGCAGCCGGCGTGCAGCTGCGGCAGCTCGGGCGACGACGATGACGACACCGCGAGCGACGACGGCTCGGCCAGCGACGACGACGGCGCGGCCCCGACCTGCGACATCGACGGCGACTGCGCCGACCAGTGCACGCCCGGCCAGGTGCCGATCTGCGACGTCGACCAGTGCCGCTGCGACAACGACGTGCTGTGGGGCCGCATCGGCCAGTACTCGGAGATGGCGGTCGCGCCCGACGGCACCGTGTGGGTCTCGGGCTACAACTCGACGCACGGCGACCTCATGGTCGCGTCGACCACCGAGCCCGGCCGCATCCCGGACGAGGCGTGGCAGTTTGTCGACGGCGTGCCCGACGGGCCGGTCCTCGTGCCCGACAGTGACGTCCGCGGGGGCATCAACGAGCCCGGTCCCGACGTCGGCCTCTACACCGACATCGCGGTCGCCGCCGACGGCGCGGCCATGGTCAGCTACTTCGACCAGGACACCGCGTCGCTCCGCTTCACCAGCAACCGGGGCGGCGCGTGGGCCTCGCACGCGGTCGACGACGGCGTGCCGGTCACCGAGGAGAAGCAGGCGACCTACGAGATCGCCGGGCAGTACTCGGCCATCTCGCTGGCCGCCGACGGGCGCCCCGGCATCGCCTACTTCGCGCACATCGCCGACGCCGACGGCGAGCGGACCGAGCTCCGCTTCGCCGAGGCCGCCGTCGCCGACCCGACCGAGGCCAGCGACTGGACGGTGAGCGTCATCGACGGCGCGCCGGTCCCCGCCCCGGGCGCCGACGTGCTGCCCATCCCGATGGGCGTGGGCCTGTTCGCCAGCGCGGCGCGCCTGTC
Source organism: Kofleriaceae bacterium (assembly GCA_035262925.1). Taxonomy (GTDB): domain Bacteria; phylum Myxococcota_A; class Polyangia; order Haliangiales; family Haliangiaceae; genus DATFRY01. The sequence goes on from DATFRY010000575.1 coordinate 3,822, forward strand.
CGACGGCAGCCCGGTGGTCGTCTACTACGACAGGGTCAACGGCGACCTCAAGTCGGCCCGCTACAACGCCGCCGCCGGCGCGTTCGATCCGCCGCAGGTGCTCGACGGAGCCGGCGCGGACCTCGACGTCGGCTGGTACCCGGGTGTCGCGATCGACGCGGCCGACCAGCTCCACGTCAGCTACGTGAGCGCCTCCAACCAGGACCTCCTCTACCTCGACGCATCGAGCGGCGCCATCGAGGTGGTCGACGACGGCTACCGCGTGGTCGGCCAGACCGGCGACGGCCTGCCCATCCCCGAGTTCCACTTCGTCGGCGACGACAGCGGGCTGGTCCTGGGGGCCGACGGCCAGCCCATCATCGCCTACCAGGACGCCACCAGCCACGAGCTCCTGGTCGCGCGGCGCGACGCCGCCGGCGCGTGGACGCGCGAGACCCTGGCCGGCGACGAGGATCCGTTCGCCGGCGGCTACGGCTTCTACGTGTCGGCCGCGATGGCGGGCGACCAGGTGGCGCTGTCGACCTGGGTGATCGACCAGCCGACCTCCGAGGCGTGGATCGAGGTCCTGTTCGCTGGGGCCACGCCACCCGTCGAATGAACGCGGCGCCGGCACCCGCCGCCGAGGCAACTGTCCGCAAGTTTGTGGTTCGGGGAAGCCCCTCGCCACGCCAGATACTTGCGTCATTCGCTACAATGGTTTCGGACAGCAAGCGTACGGGTTCCGCCCCATGCTCAAGGGCATCCATTTCGAGAACTTCAAGAGTTACGTCAGGGCCGACCTCCCCCTGGCGGAGCTGACAGTTCTTCTTGGACCCAATGCGTCAGGCAAGAGCAATGCCCTCGAGGCGCTGCAGATCCTCACCTGGCTGGCCAGTGGTCAGAAGCTCGATGCGCTCGTTGCTCCGTACCAGGCGGATCTGGCGATCCGCGGTGTTGCAAGTGACTTTTCTCGAGCGGGTCAGGACGTGTCGCTCGGATGCCAGGTCGTCGATGAGCACCGGCGGATCCTGACCCTCGAGACGCGCCTGCGCGTTGGCGAGGATGGGCTCCGGGTCGTTGGTGAGAGTCTCTCGCGCGACGATGAAAGCGTGCCGCTGTACCAGCTGGCGAAGCCGGCGTCCGCCTTCAGCAACCAGGTCCTCATCTCGTACAACAACTTCGCTCGCGGCCATCAGAAGCCCGAGATCCCTGCAGTCGATCAGCAAGCGATCTTCACACAGCTGACCACGCCGGCAAGATTCCAGGCGAAGCACGATCGTTCCCAACGAGAGATCCCAGCCGCTGCGTCGCTGATCCAGACGACTCTGGAACGAGTCCTCTTCCTCGATCCGGCTCCAGCCAAGATGCGCGACTACAGCTTCCGGATCGATCACAAGAAATTGCGCGGTGATGGCTCCAACATTTCAGCGGTCATCGCCCAGCTTGAGCGTCAAGGCCGAAAGGCCGATCTCCTCGGATTCGTCAAGTCGCTTCCAGAGCAGGACATCGTGGACTTGTCCCTTGTCGAGGGCCCTCGCGGCGAGGTCATGCTGGAGCTTCACGAGAGCTTTGGCGGGCAGCACCACGCAATCTCGGCCCGCCTCCTGTCAGACGGAACGCTTCGCGTCCTTGCGATCGCAGCCGCGCTGCTGTCGGTTCCGGAGGGCTCGCTGGTGGTCATCGAGGAGATCGACAACGGAGTTCATCCGCCTCGAGCGCTATCGCTTCTGCAAAACATTCGCGCGATCTCCAAGGACCGCTCACTTCGAGTGCTGTTGACGACCCACAATCCTGCCCTGCTCGACGCAATTCCGGACGACGCCATCCCGGACGTCGTCGCGTGCTATCGGGAGCCGTCGGACGGGACGAGCCGCCTGGCCCGGCTCTCGGACCTCGAGCAGTATTCCGACATCGTATCCCAGGGGCCGCTGGGACAGATCGTGACGCGCGGCGTACTGGACCGCCTTCTCAAGAGACCGCGAACAGTTGAGGCGAAGCAGCAGGATCTCGATCGACTGCTTGGTTTGCTCGGTCGCTCGTCATGAGCGCTGTAGCGATTGTCGACACAACCATCGTCTGCGAGCTGCTCGCGATTCCGGGCAAGAGCCAGGGCGATGCGACACCGATCCTTCGGATGCTCGAAGAGAAGGTCGCGCGTGGCGAGAAGTTGTTTCTCCCGCTTGCGGCAGTGTTCGAGACGGGTAACCACGTCGGCGGGCTTCCGAGCGGAACGACGCGACGGCACTGTGCCGACAAGCTGGTCAGCATGGTCACCGATGCACTCGAGCTCAGAAGCCCCTTCGTGGCCATGCAACTACCCGATCCCGATCTCATGAGGACGTGGTTGACTGAGTTTCCAGATTGGGCGACCCGGGGAAGCGGTCTCGGCGACCTATCCATTCAGCACGACTGGCGGCGCCTCTGTGCACTCCACCGTGGCAGGCGCGTATACATCTGGTCCTTGGACCAGCACCTCTCATCGTACGACCGGCCGGCCGAGATCTGAAGGCTACGGGCTGATCTACACTCGCCAGGTCCCGTGCTGGTCTACCGCATCCTCCAGTGGCTGCTGCGCCTGGCCACGCGCGTCTTCTTCCGCCACATCGAGGTGGTGGGGCTGGGCAACCTGCCGCGCGAGGGCGCGGTCCTCTTCTGCGGCAACCACCCCAACTCGCTGCTCGATCCGATCCTCATCACCGCCTTCTGCGGGCGGATCGTCCACTTCGCGGCCAAGGACACGCTGTTCGAGAGCCGGCTGCTCGCCTTCCTCCTGCGCCGCATGGGCGCGGTGCCGGTGCGGCGGCGGATGGATCACCCGGGCCAGGCGCTGGCCAACGACGACGCCTTCGCCGCGCTCCACCAGGTGCTGCTCGAGGGGCGCGCGGTGGGCATCTTTCCGGAAGGCCTCAGCCACCTCGACTCGCAGCTGGCCCCGCTCAAGACCGGCGCGGCTCGCATCGCCCTCGAGGTCAAGCGCAAGGCGCCGGAGCGCCCGGTGCACCTGGTCCCCACCGGGCTGGTCTACGTCACGCGCCACCGGTTCCGCTCGAGCGTGCTCGTCCAGTTCGGCGCGCCGGTCGCGGTCGACGTGTCGGCGGCGGCGGATGACAGGGACGAGGCCGGCGCGCGCGCCGCGGTGCGCGCGCTGACCCAGCAGATCGAGGCGCGGCTGCGCGCGCTCACCATCAACGCCGAGTCGTGGGATACCATCTGGGTGCTCGACGGCGTGCGCCGCCTCTACCAGCCGCCCGATCTCACGCTGGAGGACCGCGTGGAGCTGGCGCGGCGCTTCAACATCGCCTACCCGCAGGTCGCGCACCACGCCGACGTGCGCGCGCTGTTCGAGCGGGTGCGCGCCTACCTCGGCCGCATGTCGGCGGCGGGGCTGCGCGACGACATCCTGCGCCGCGAGCTCGGCGTGCGCGACACGCTCTCGCGCGTCGTCGGCCACGTCGGGCTGCTCCTGTTCTGGATGCCGCTCGCGCTGCTCGGCGCGCCCATCCACATGCCGATGGTCCTCGTGGTGCGCTACCTCGGCCGCTGGACCGCGCCGCGCAAGGACACGGTGGCGAGCGCGAAGTTCCTGATGGGCTTCTTCGGCATGCTGCTCCTCTACGCGGTGCTGGCCGGGCTGGTCGGCTGGAAGCTGGGCGCGTGGGCCGGCGCGCTGACCGCGCTCGCCCTGCCGACCAGCGGCTGGGCCTTCGTCCACGTGATGGGCCGGGTCGATGCGCTGCGCCACCTGGTCCTCACCCTGTTCCGCGTGATCCTCCTGCGCCGCGAGGTGGCCGCCCTGCGCGCCGAGCGCGCGCGGCTGGTCGACGAGGTTGTCGCCGCGGTCGATCGCCACCGTCCGGCCGACATGGAGCCGATGTTCGGCGCGCGCGAGGGCGGCACGCCGGCCGGATCGGGCCCGTCGTGAGGCGCCCGCGGCGCACCGGCGACGGCGACAGGCCCGCGGTCGTCCTCTTGCACGGGCTCGGGCGCACCCACCGCTCGATGACGCCGCTCCGCCGCTACGTGGAGGCGCTGGGCTACGCGACGTGGTCGCGCACCTATCCGTCGCGGCGCGCCAGCCTCGGCGCGCTCGCCGACGAGGTGGCCGGCTGGATCGCGCGCGACCTCGGCGATCGCCCGCTCGTCGCCGTCACGCACTCGATGGGCGGCATCCTGGTCAGGTACATGCGGGACCGCCTGCCCTGGAGCGGCGCGCTCATGATCGGCCCGCCCAACCAGGGCAGCGTCGTGGCGGCGCGGCTGTCCGCCAACCCGCTCTACCGCTGGGCGTTCGGGCCGGCCGGTCACGAGCTGGGCGACGGGGGCGCCTGGCCCGCGCCGCCCGAGCCGTTCGCGGTGGTGGCGGGCACACGCGGGCCGAGCTGGGCCAGCCCGCCCAGCCTGCTCATCCGCAGCCTTCGCCTCATGCCCGTCGGGGAAGCCCACGACGGGACGGTCCGCGTGGCCGAGACGCGGCTCGACGGGATGGTCGCCTTCGCCGAGGTCGACGCCAACCACACGTTTCTCATGAATCACCCCGCGACGCGCGAGCTCGTGCGCCGCTTCCTCGCCACCGGCGGCTTCACCGACGGAGGCGCGGGCACGGGCGGCGCATAGACAGGAGCTCGGCTGGTCGAGCCGACCACAACCGAACGCGCAGTCAGTGGGAGTGCCGACGCAGTCGGCGGGGTCCCCCGCTCATCCCCCACGTCGTCGAGCGACCACGCTGCCTGCGGGGCCACCCAAGGCACCCCCGTCGGAATCGGCCCGCTTCGCGCGAATTCGCGGTGCCCTGACACCGGGGCTCGCTGAGGTCGACGGAAGCGAGCCCTCGGGTCAGGTCCGGCGCCGCGCCTCTCGAGTACAATCCCCGGATGCCGACCGGCCGCGACGGCGAGGGGTTCTCCTTCGCGCTGCCGCCCTCGCTCGGGCAGGCCCCGGTCAGGGAGCTGGCCCTCCGCTTCGCCGACGTGCTCTACGGGGCCGGCTTCTCGACCGTGGTCCCGATGAAGAGCTACGACGCCCTCGAGCAGGCGCTGCTCGCCGGCGAGGTCGACGCCGCGTGGGGCCCGCCGATCGTGTGCGCGCAGGTCGAGTCCGCCGGCGGCCCGGTCGCGCTGCGCGCCGTGCGCTACGGCGCGGTGACGTACCGCTCGGTGCTGATCTGCCGGAGCGCCGACGCGCTCGACCTGCGCCAGCTCGGCACCGGCGGCGGGCGCGTCCTGCGCGCGGCCTGGGTCGATCCGCGCTCCATGGCCGGCTACATCCTCCCGCGCCACTACCTGCGCCGGCGCGACGTCGATCTCGGGCGCGCGTTCTCGAGCGAGCGCCTGCTCGGCTCCTACGAGGCCTGCTTCCAGGCCGTGCTGCGCGGCGACGCCGATATCACCGCGTCGTTCGCCAACCGTCGCGGCCTCGGCTACCAGGAGCTGTGCCGCGATCGCGCCTTCGACCTGCGCACCCTGGGCTATACCGACGAGTGCCCCAACGACGGCGTGGTGCTGAGCCCGCGGCTCGCCCCCGATCAGGCGGCCGCGCTGCTGGCCGGTCTGCACGGCCTCATCGCCCACCCGTCGTCGCTCTCGGTCCTGGCGTCCACCTTCGACGTCGACGGCTTCGACCGTCCGCCCCCGTCGAGCTACGGCCCGCTTCTCGCCCTGCTGTGAGCCGGCCGTTCGCGCCTCGCCGCCCACGGCCGGCGGCCGGCGCGGCTACGACTCGGCCGCGTGGGCCGGGCCGGTCGCGAACCGCTCGGGCAGGTGCGGCAGCTCCTCGCCGATCCAGCGCGCGATGTTCTTGTCGGTGGCCCACAGGCGATGGCGCTCGACCACGTCGGCGATGGCCAGCTCGAGCGCCTCGCAGGTGGGGAAGCGCGCCGCCGGGTCGAACGCCATGGCGCCGAACACGATGGCGTCGAGCTCGGGCGGGAGCTCCGGCCGCACCGTCGAGGGACGGGGGAGGTGCGGCCAGCCCTCGCGGCCCAGGTGGGCCAGCATCGCGAAGTCGAGGTTGATGACTCGCCCGGTCAGCAGCTCGTAGGCGATGGCGCCCACCGAGTAGATGTCCGCGCGCAGGTCCACGTCCTGCCCCACCCGCTGCTCCGGGGACATGTAGGCCGCGGTGCCCTTGATCTCGCCCACCTCGGTCCTGACCTGGCGCTGCGGGCCGGCGGCCTTGGCGATGCCGAAGTCGCCGATCTTGACCGCGCCCGTGCGCGCCACGAACACGTTCGCGCTCTTCACGTCGCGGTGGACGAGGTGGAGCGGGTCGCCGCGGCTGTCCACCGCCATGTGCGCGAAGTGGAGCCCGTCGCAGATGTGGCGCACGATGGCCAGCCCCACGCTGACCGGGACCAGCGCCTTGCGCCGCGCCACGTCGTGGATCAGCCGCTCGAGGTCGGCCCCGTCGACGAACTCCATCGCGATGACGTACTTGCCGTCCTCCTGGCCGAGGTCGGTGATCGCGATGATGTTGGGGTGGCTGAGGTTCGACGCCAGCCGCGCCTCGTCGAGGAAGTGGTTCACGAACTTCGGATTCGACACCCACTCGTCCTGGATGACCTTGAGCGCCACCAGCCGCTCGAAGCCGGCCTCGCCCTGCGCGCGCGCCAGGTACACGTCGGCCATGCCGCCCGCGCCCAGCCGCCGGATGATCGAGTAGCGGCCGATGCGGAAGCTCTCCGGCAGATCGGGCCGCGGCGGGCCCTCGAACTGCGTGACCGGCGGCAGCGGGTGGGTGGGCGAGCGCAGGACCGCCGCCACCGTGGTCGGGCCCGGCGGGCCCATGCGCGTGCGGCGCCACAGCAGGCCGGCCGCGATCAGCCCGAGCGCGATGGCGGCGAACGCCGCGGTGAGCAGGCCCGCGTTCCACCGCGTGGACGACGGCGCCGGCGCGATGAGGCGCGCACCCCGGCTGATCTCGCTGCCGAGCGGGACCGCGATCGTCGCGCCGCCGGCCGCAAGCGGACCGCCCACCTGGACGGGGCCGGCCGCGCTCTCGATCTCCACGCCGCCGCCGAGCGGCTCGAGCAGCGCCGGCGGCAGCTCGAGGTCGACCGGGCGCGACACCGCGACCACGCCGACCAGCTCGTTGGCGCGCGCCCGCGGCTCGACCTGCACGATCGCCACGGCGCGCAGCGCGGCCCCGTCGCGCACCAGGTGCACGCCAGGTGTCGCCAGCGGCACCGCCACCGCCGCGCCGGGCGGGAGGCGGAGGAGCGACATGGGCGCGCCGCCCGCGCGCGGCACCTGCGCGATCTCGATGGTCTCGCCGGGCCGGGGCCGGAAGGCGAGCTCCTCGGTGGTGAGGTCGCGCACGGTGGCGGCGTCGGTGGCGACCGCGAGCGCGAGCCGCGGCAGGTCGGCCAGGGTCTGCGCGCGAGACCGCGCCTCGGCCGTGGCCTCGCGCAGGCGCGCGTCGATCTCTCCTGCCAGCTGCTCGATGTCGCCGCGGGCCGGGCCGCTCGCGGGGCGGTACGCGACCGCCGCCAGGGCCCCGGCCGCCGCCGCGCCGACCGCCACCGCCGCCAGGGCAGACGCCCGGCTCATGGCGGCACGGCGAGCCCGTCGGCGGGCGCAGAGCGCACCGTCGAGCGCCGCCCCTGGCGGCTTCCTGCGCTAGTGGCGCGGCCCACGCGGTGCCCCGAACTTGTCCGGCGACGGCCCGGGCGCCGCGCCGCCGGTGGCATCGATCGACACGTCGTTGGCGCCCGGCTTCACTTCGATCCGGCGGGTGACCGGCTCCGCGCTGCGCTCGGTCCAGGCGCGCGCCGTGTAGGTCCCGGGGCGCAGCCTGCGGAACACGAACGCGCCCTTCGAATCGGTGACCGCGTAGTGCGGCGCGCCGACGACGACGATCGACGCAGACATGTTCGCGTGCAGGTTGCAGCCGATCCGGACGATGCCCTCGCGGTCGAAGGTGACCTCGCGCGACTGGCCGTTCTTGAAGATGCCGAGGTCGAACGGGCGCGCGTCGGAGCGCGAGAACACGTTGTGATAGATCGGATCGAAGTTGGGGAAGGCCACGGTCGAGCCGACCGGGACGGCCATGAGATGGGGGGCGAACGTGCGCCCGCGCTGCTCGATCACGCGCTGCTTGGGGGTCCGCCGCCGCGCCTTGCCCTTGACCGGCGTGAGCATCACGACGCCGAACGCGCCCTCCACCACCTCGCCGTCGAGGCGCAGGCGACCGGCCAGCGACGCGCTCGCCCGCGCCTCGGCCGCGGGGTCGTCGTCGTCCGAATCGCCGACCGCCCCCCTGGGCTGGGGCTCGCTCTCCGCCGGCATGCTGGCCAGGGGCGTGTCGATGCGCGGCGGCGCGCCGGTGCGGAAGAGCGGCGCCAGGTCGGCGACCTTGTCCGCGCCGGCCCAGAGCTCGACCATGCTGAACAGCTGGTCGGCGTACGAGCGCTGGCCGCGGCGCAGCGCGGTGAAGGCCGCGCCCATGATCTCGGCGTGCTTGCCGAAGCGCTTGAGGTCGCGGCTGGCGTCGTCGATGCGGGCCAGCTCGTCGCCCGACGGCTTCTCCGCCGGTGGGATCACGATGTCGGGGCGCGTGGCGCCGACCGCGCCGAGCACCTCGTGCTTCTCGGCCAGCCCGACCTTGAACTTGTCGAGGGCGCCGACCAGCGCCTCGACCGTGGCGTCCCACTCCTCGTCGGTGATGCGCATCTGCTCGTGCAGGGGGCGCATCGGGCGCCCGGTGTACTTGCAGGGACCGCCCGACGCGGCGCACACGAAGTCGACCAGCTGCGAGGTGAGCTCGTCGATGTCGCTGTTGGCGAAGCGGTACTTGACCCGCACGTCTGCCGCCAGGCGGGCCACGAACTCGCGCGTCACGGCCTCGATGGCCGGCTTGCCGCCGAGCCGGAGATAGAGGCTCTTCGGCGGACCGGCCGGCTCTCGCGGGGCGGCGGTCGGGGCCTCCTCGGCGCGGGGGGGCCTGGCCTTCGCCTCGGGGGGCGAGCTGCCGCAGGCGCCGGCGAGGATCGCCGCGATCGCGCCGATGACGAGGCGTCCGCTCATTGAAACGACGGGGCCCATCACTCGCATTCTCCCCTTCTCCACCGCGGCGAATTGTCGCCTGCACCGTCCGGGTGGGCAAGCACCCCCCGACCCTCGTACGGGATGCGCTCGGGTTCGGATTTCGGCCTCATGGCTTTCTCGTCAGATCTCGGACTCGGCGCGCGAATGTTGCGCGCCTCCCGGGACTCGTGGCCCGGGGGCGCGCGCATCGCTGTCGGCGCCGGTCGCGGCTGATCGCGGCCCGGTCGCTTCGGCTGCACGGCTGGCCATGCGGCGCGACTCGACGGAGGCGGGCGCGGCTCGCGAGCGCGACGCCGCCGGGCACGGCTGCTCTCCGGCCGCCTCCGGGTCGCGTCGCTCGAAGCCCCGCGGCGTTCCGGCGCGATTCGCGGCGCTTCTCCCGTCCTTCCCGGCGTTTCAATGCCCCTGACGTCGCCTCGACAAAAGTGTTGACAGGACCCGCCGGAATGAATATTCATTCCGCACTCGCCATGAGTCCCGCCACCGCCCGCGCCGATGAAGGCGACAAGCGCTCCGCCATCCTGGCCGCCGCGCTCGACCTCATCGTGGAGCGCGGCTACTACGGGACCGCGGTGCCCGCCGTGGCCGAGCGGGCCGGCGTCGGCGCCGGCACCATCTACCGCTACTTCAAGAGCAAGGAGGACCTGGTCAACGGGCTCTACCGCCAGTGCAAGACGGCGCTCACCACGCACGTCCTCCTGGGCATCTCGCCGGACGGACCGGCGCGCGAGCAGTTCCACCTCCTGTGGACCCGTCTGGCCGACTTTTTCCGCAAGAATCCGAACGTCTTCTCCTTCCTCGAGCTCCACCACCACGCGTCCTATCTCGACGACGAGAGCCGCGCCATGGAGCGCCGCGTCCTCGATCTGGCCACCTCGTTCGTGGTCAAGATGCAGGCCGCCCGGGTGTTCAAGCCCATCGAGCCCGAGATCCTCATGGCCATCGTCTACTGGTCGTTCGTCGGGCTCGGCCGCTGCGAGAAGGAGGGTCGCCTGACCCTCACCGACGAGCACCTGGCCGAGGCCGAGCAGTGTGTCTGGGAGGCGATCCGCCTCTAGCGCCGCCTCGTCAGCGCGGCCCGTCCCGCCGGCCGCCCGGGTCATTTCTAGCCATTCGCGGAATGAACATTCATTCCGTTCCCGTGTCCTCGCCACTTCGTTTCCCTCTTTCGTTTCGCCCTCTGGTCCGCCCCTCATCAGTTCGTCCGCAAGGAGCTCTCTCATGACCGACCGCAAGCCCATCGTCCTCATCACCGGAGCCACCGGCGGCATTGGCCGCCACGCGGCGCTCTACCTCGCCGAGCGCGGCTTCCACGTCATCGCCACCGGGCGCAACAGCCAGAACCTGGCCGCCCTGGCGAGCGAGGCCGGGGGCGCTCGGCAGCTGACGCCGCTCCGGCTCGACGTCACCGACGCGGCGTCGATCGCGGGCGCCGCGGAGGCGGTCGACCGATTGACGGGCGGCCGCGGTATCGACGTCCTGGTCAACAACGCCGGCTACGGCGACATGGCGCCGATCGAGATGATCAGCGACGCCGACGTGCGCGCCAACTACGAGACCAACGTCTTCGGCCTGCTCGCCGTCACCCGCGCGTTCCTGCCCGCCATGCGCGCGCGCGGGCGCGGCCGCATCATCAACATCAGCAGCCTGGGCGGCATCTTCACGCTGCCGTTCTACGGCGTCTACAACTCGACCAAGTACGCGCTCGAGTCGCTGTCGAACGCGATGCGCGTCGAGCTGCGCCCGCTGGGCATCGAGGTCTCGATCATCGAGCCGGGCGCGATCCACACCAGCTTCACGTCGTCCTCGATCGAGACGGGCAACAAGTACCAGACGCCCGACTCGCCCTATGCCCAGGTGCTCGCGCACTACACCGGGCTGGCCAAGCGCCTCGATCGGCGAGCGCCCGACCCGCGCGTCATCTCGAAGGCGATCCACCACGCGGCCGCCAGTCGCCGCCCCCGCGCGCGCTACGCGGTGCCGCTGAGCGCCCGCCTCGGCATCGCCTTTCTGCGCGCGCTGCCGACCCGCTGGGCCGACGCCATCCTGCGCAAGGTGACGCGCATGGACCGCAAGCACCTCAAGGCCGCGCCGGTCGCGCCGGGCCAGCTCGGCACCGGCGGCGCGCCGGTCACATGAAGTTGCGCGTGTGCAGGCTCGAGAGCGCCTCGGCCTCGCCGTCGGTGAAGCCGAGGCGGCGCAGCCGGCGCCGGCGCCCCTCGTCCATGTCGCGCGTCAGGTCGACGACCGCCGCGTGACCGCGCTCGATCGCCTCCGGCTGCCACGAGCCGGCGGCCAGGAGCACGAGCGCGTCGAACACCTCCTCGTTCAGCCCCGCGGTGTGGCGGAGCGCGTCGTGGCGCCGCTCGACGGCGGCGGCCAGGCGCGCGCGCAGCGCCGGCTCCTCGCCGGCGTGGCGGCACAGGTGAGCCAGCCCGAACGCGACGTGGCGGGCCTCGTCCTGCGCCGCCAGGCGGGCCACCTCGGCGGTCACCGGGTCGGGCGCGTTCCGGTGCAGGAACCAGAGCAGCGACAGGAAGCTGCCCTCGCCGAGGACCGACAGCAGGAAGGAGGCGAGCGCGAAGTCGGGCTCGTCGACCAGGGTCTTGAGCGAGAGCTGCCCGCCCACGGTGGACAGGCCGAGCTGGTCGCGGCGGAGGAGGGCGCGCCGGGTGAACACCTCGATGTGGCGCGCCTCGTCGGCGGTCTGCACGGCCAGGAGCTGCATCACCTCGCGGAAGTGCGGGTGCAGCTGGGCCAGAAATCGGGCCGGGACCAGCAGCGCGGCGGTCTCGTTCTCCACCAGGTAGGTCATGACCTGGACCACGGCGTCCTCGACCTCGTCGGCGAGGACGAACGGCTCCGACCACGCGATCGCGGTCGCCGGATCCCACTGCGCCGCGGCCGCCTGCTCGTAGAGGCGCGCGGCCTCGTCGGCCCACACGGTCCGCCGGTCGCCCAGCGGGAAGTCGAACGCGGGGCCGCCCGCCTCGACCGTCGCGCCGCGCGCCGCCAGCCCCCAGCGCGCCGACGGGTGGCTGGCCACCGCGTCTCCCGCGGCGCGCGCGTCGCCGGCTCGCTCCGCGCCGCGCCATCTCCCGGCCTGATCGGTCCGGCGCGTCACGTGGCCGACGAGGTCGGCCGGGTCGGCCTCGACGGCCGGCGCGAACTCGTGTCCCTGGGCGCGGCACCAGACCGCGAGGTGGAGGGCCAGGTGCGGGTCGCGCCCGCGCACCGCCAGGCGCTCGCCGACCGCGACGCCGGCGAGCGCGCGCTTGAGCAGGAGATGTCCGCCCCGATCGAGGCCCAGGTGCCCGAGGTCGACCGCCGTCGGCCCTGCCCGCGGCTCCGCGGCCCGGGGCTCGCTCATCAGCCGCTCCGGCCGCCGTGCGCGCGCAGCCACGGCTCCAGCGTGCCGAAGCGATCGACCGCGCGCTCGAGCTGGGCGTAGCCCTCGACCCGTCCCCTTCGCCAGGCCTTGAGGCCCTCCAGGTCGAACAGCCGCCGCACCTCCGGCTCGTCGTAGGACATCGCGAACAGGAGCTCGACGAAGCGGTCGACCGGCCCGCGCGGCGCGTCGTCGAGCACCGTGAAGTTGCAGTGGTCGTAGGGCGGGGTCTGGTGGAGGACGCGCGTCGATCCGGCGGGCAGCACGCCCTCGCGCGCGAACTGGAGGTGGTTGCCGTCGATCATGCACGCGGCGTCGACCTCCCCCTTGACCAGGGCGCGCGCCGCCTCGCGCTCCCCCCCGATGTGGTCGCCGTGCTTGCCCACCAGGAGGTCGAAGCGGCGGATCTCGACGTCGCGCGCCAGGTCGAGGCCGGCCTCGGCCAGGTGGAGGAGCGGGATGAGATGGGCCTGCGGCGAGTCGGCCGCGCCGGTGCCGACGCGCTTGCCGCGCAGGTCGGCGAGCGACCGCCACGGCGAGTCGGCCCGCACCACGACGACCGAGGTGAGGTCGCAGTCGGTGTCGCGCATGGCCACGGCGCGCGCGCTGCGCCCGCGCGCGGCCGCCAGCCGCGCCGCCTCGATCCACGCCAGCGGCGAGTTCCAGCCCACGTGAGTGTGGCCCGCGAGCTGGCCCTCGACCTGGCGCTCGTAGTTCGAGTAGAGGACGTAGTCGAACGGGAAGCCGCGCGCGGCGAAGTACTGCTGGAACCCGTCCCAGATGGTCACGACCTTGGAGTCGTAGGCCACCGCCCCGAGGAGCAGAGTGTCGCTCTCCATGTCACTTCCTCCCGGCAGGAGCCCCGCTAGAACACCGGCAGCCCGCAGACCGCCTTGCCGATGAAGTCGTACAGCTGGTCGGTGGTCGGCGCCATGACGTTGGCCGCCCGAGAGTCGCGGAAGATGCGCTCCACGCCGACCTCCTTGCGGAACGCCGCGCCGCCGCACACGCGCATGGCCGTGTCCAGCACCTCGGCGGCGCTCTCGCCGGCCGCTGCCTTGGATTCGAGGACGCGCAGCATCGCGTCGGCGCGGCCGCCCTCGACGGCGGCCGCGGTGTCGAGGAGCAGGCAGCGCGCCTGGTCGGTGGCCACGCGCATGCGCGCGATGTACGCGCGCAGGGTCGGCAGGTCGGCCAGGCTCGAGCCGCCGTTCTCGAAGCGCGTGGTCGACGCGTGCGCCGCCGCGCGCTCGACCGCCGCCTCCATCATGCCGACCGAGCAGGCCGCGGTGAGGATGTTGAACGTCGGCAGGGCCACCTCCAGCATGACCGACAGGCCCTGTCCGTCCTGGCCCAGCATGGCGGAGCCCGGCACGGTCACGCCCTCGGCGGTGACCGGCACCGAGTCGTTTCCGCGCAGACCGAGGCCGTCGAAGGGCGCGCCGATGCGCAGCCCGCCTGCCGTGCGCGGCACCAGCCAGATCGTGCTCACCCCCTCGGCCGACAGCGGCCGGCTCGACCACACGTACGCGGTGGCATGGCTGGCCGACGTGATCCAGCTCTTGCGCGCGGTCAGGCGGACGGCGCCGCCGTCCATCCTCTCGGCGCTCGAGACCGGCGCCCAGAACATGCTGCGCGAGCCCGCCTCCGAGAAGGCGAGGGTGGAGAGGTGCCGTCCGGCGGCCACGTCGCGCCTGACGCTCTCGGGCGCGAACCTCTCCAGCACGGCGACCCCGGCGAAGTGCATCGTGACCACCATCGCGGTGGAGCCGCACTCGCGCGCGATGCGCTCGACCACCAGCGCGGCGACGCGCGGACCGTGACCGAGGCCGCCCAGATCGCGGCTGGTCGTGAGGCCGAGCACACCGGCCTCGCCCAGCGCGGCGACGGCCTCGGCCGGAAACGCGGCCTTGCGGTCCACGTCGGCGGCGTGCGCGGCGACCACCTCGCGCGCGATCCGATCGACGGCCTCGAGCAGACTCGACTCGCTGTTCGACATGGTTCCTCCCGGGGCCCGGGCGGAACCGGCTCCGGCTCACATGCCGTTGCCGTCCCCGGGCGACGTGCTCGACCCGACACCGTCGGGCCAGCGACTGGTTCAACGGCGTGCAGCGCGAAGCGACATGGAGCGCATCATTTGCCAGCCGCATCGACCTGTCAACCGGCGTAGACTGGGCCCATTAGCCTGTCTCGACTGACGTGCTTGGGGGAAACCATGAGGAAAGCCACGTGTGCTGTCCTGTCATCGATCTGCCTTCTCGGCGCCGCCTGCGGCGGCGATGACAAAGACGGAGGAGGCGACAACAGCGGGGAGGAGCGCCGCCTCGTCCTGTTCCACACCAACGACGAGCACTCGCACCTGTTCGGCTTCGCGCCGGAGCTCGACGACTTCCCGCTGCCGACCGAACCGGGCGACGGCGCCATCGTCGGCAACATCGCGCGCCGCGCCGAGGTGCTCGACCAGGAGCGCGCCGCCCTGGCCGACGACGGGATCGACAGCCTGACCGTCTCCGCCGGCGACCAGACCCAGGGCGCGCTGCCGCAGATCGCGTTCGCCACGGGCTCGCCCGACTTCACCATCATGGCCCAGATCGGCTACGACATCATGTGCCCGGGCAACCACGAGTTCGATCTCGGTCCCGAGGCGTACGCCGCGGCCATCGAGGCGGTCCCCGACATGCCGCCCATCGTCTCCACCAACATTCACTTCAGCGGCGACAGCGACGGCGACGACGCCCTCGAGGCGCTCTACGGCGACGGCCTGTCCGGGTCGCGCATCACGCCGTACCAGATCCTCGAGACGCCGGGCGGCATCCGCGTCGGCTTCATCGGGATCATGGGCGTCAACGCCGCCTTCGTGGCGCCCAACAAGACGCCGGTCCTGTTCTCGGGCGACCCGGCCGACGAGGGCGACCAGGCGGCGGTCCTGCCGGCCCTCTACGCCGACCTCCAGCCGGCGGTGGACGCGCTGCGCGACGAGGGCGCCGACGTCGTGGTCGCGCTCTCGCACAGCGGCGTCGACCTCGCCACCCCCGAGAACGGCGACGACTGGAACATCGCGCAGAACGTCTCCGGCATCGACGTCATCGTCAGCGGCCACACGCACACCGAGGTCGACGACGCCATCGTGGTGCAGGACCCCGAGGGCAGCGACGTGACGATCGTGCAGGCCGGCTCCTACGGCCGCTTCCTGGGCCGCGTCGAGCTGGTGCTGCCGGCCGACGGCGGGCGGCCCACGCTCGACACCTACAATCTCCTCCCGATCGACGACACCATCGTGCCGAGCGACACCGGCATCACCGACGAG
>DATFRY010000576.1:0-7887 GCA_035262925.1 Kofleriaceae bacterium
CACCCGGCGCTACCAGTCGCTGACGGGCGAGCCGCCGTTCCAGGGCAGCGAGCACCGCTGGCCGGCCCGGGCGCATGAAGGCCGGCGCCGGGCTCACGCCGCGGCGGGCGGCTCGGTGTAGAACACGGTGATCGCCAGGCAGTGAAAGCGCGAGTCGCTCGACTGGGTCACCACGAACTCGGTGACGGTGATGCGCTCGTGCGCGGCGATCCACTCCGTCACCCTCTCGCCCAGGCGGCCTCGATCCGCGAACAGCGTCGCCGAGAACACCTTCACGCCGTCGAACGGCAGGTCCCCGCGAAGGATGAGGTGACCCCCGCCGTCGTCGCTCAATGGCATCGGACGACTCTACACCCGCCGGCGCCGCCGACCACGGCGTCGGCCCGATCAATGACCGCGGAATCGATCCGGTCGCGCCCACCAACCGGCAGAGTTCCGTGCGCTTGGCTCGGGGTAGGACGCCTTCTTCACGACGATGAAAATGTTGCGCCACGCGCGGTGGGCGGCATGCTGTCGATCCAGTTCTCAACGAGAGGAGCCGCCATGGCCAAGGGACAGGAGAAGCCCGGAAAGTCCAACAAGCCGAAGAAGACCGCCAAGGAGAAGAAGGCCAAGAAGAAGGAGAAGGCGGCCAAGAAGTAGGCGTCCGGTGCGCGCGGGGGAAGCGCCCGGGCTCACCGGGTGGCGCAGAAGCCGGCGCTGCTGGTGCTCTGGCCGGGCTGGAGCGTTCCGTTCCAGTCCACCCCCGCGATCGTCACCTGCGCGCCCGACTGCGAGTAGGTGGCGTTCCACATGTTTGCGATCGTGCCCTGGATCGAGATGGTGACCTGCCAGGTGATGGCCGAGCTGGTGTCGTTGGTGACGGTCAGCGCGGCGCAGTAGCCGGCTCCCCAGTCATTGGTGATCGTCACGACCGGCGTCCCACCGGCGTCGCCGCCGCCGTCGTCGCCGCCTCCGTCATCGCCTCCGTCGTCGCCGCCGCCTCCGCCGACGTCGAGGCCGAAGAAGTGAATCGCCATGGCCGCCATTCCGCTCGTCGGAAGGCTGTGGCCCACGCCCTGGATGCTGATGGCCTCGACCGGAGCGGCGGTGCCGGCGCCGCCGTAGCGGGTGCGCGTCCAGGTCGATTGCGGGTGGTCCGTGAACGCGGGCGTCTGGCTCACTCCGAGGACGTTCGTCCACTGCTTGATCTCCTCGCCGAAGTTCGGATAGCGAAGCGTGGCGTCCGCCGTGCCGTGCCAGAGCTGCATGCGCGGGCGAGGCCCGCTGTAGCCGGGGAAGGCCGCGCGGGCGATGTCACCCCACTGCTGCGCGGTCTTGATCGAGTTGCCGTCGGCGCAGGTGCTGTTCCACATCGACCCGTCGGTCGTGGCGAAGCAGCCGAACGGCACGCCCATGAAGGCGGCCCCGGCCACGAACACGTCGGGGTAGTCGCCCAGGAGGACGTTCGTCATCATCGCCCCGGATGACGCGCCGGTGACGTACACGCGGCTGGCATCGGCGCCGCGGTTCGCGATGACGTAGCTGACCATCGACCTGATGCCGACCGGGTCGCTCCCGCCGTTGCGGCGGAGCGCCTGGGGCGAGGAGACATCGAAGCAGCTCCCGCTCCGCGTGGCCGACGGATAGATGACGATGAACCCGAACTGATTGGCGAGCGAGGCGAACTCCGTCCCGGAGAAGAAGGCCGGACCGGAGCCGGTGCAGTAGTGGACCGCCACCAGGACCGCCGGGTGCGCCGCGACGGTGTCCGGCACGTACAGGTACATCCTGAGCCCGCTCGGATTCGATCCGAAGCCCGTCACCTCCACCAGCGACGCCGCCCGCGCCGGGCGCGGCGCGGCCAGCGAGGCGACCCCCACGGCGGCCATCACGCCGATCGCCAGCAGCACATGTCTCACGACCCGTCGCACAACAAGCGGCATGGCATCCCCTCCCGAGCGCGTTCGATGGATCGAGGAGGAGGCCGATCCGAGTGGGTCACGTCGTCTTCGACGCCTTCACGTCGCGGTCCGGATGAGGGCCGGATGGTGGCCGGGTGGTGGCATCGACGCCCCTACCTGCGCATCCGGCGATCGAAGGCGAATGGTTCGGGCGCGGACCGCGCGAGCTTGCCGATGTCCGGGTGTCGAGGGTTGAGGAGGATGTTCGTCTCGGAGGGGGTCACGGCCGAAGGGACGATGAGCGCGACCGTCCTCATCGAGTCGAGCCATTCGCTCCCGATGTCGCGCAGCTCGTCGGGGCCCGGTGATCGGCGCCAGTCGGGTGGAAGGCCGCGTCGATCGACGTGCTCGACGGCCACATGGTCCGGCAACGAGGCGCGGATCGAGACGAGGTCATCGGGCAGCTCGTCCGGGTCGAGGTGGACGAAGTACTCGAGCGCCGCCAGCGACAGCGATGACGCGCAGTACACGGCGGGCACGTTCCTGTGGTTCCAGCGCCCCGGGTAACGGCGCGCGCCTTCGCCGTCGAACGCGGTCCTCGCTCTCCTCGCCCGACAGATCCGCCAGAGGTCCACGGTTCAGGCGAAGACGCCGTGGTCGATGCGGCCGAGCTCGTCGAGCACCGCCTGCGCGCCGATGTCGGTGTCGAGCATCTCGACGGGCACCTCCCCGCCGAGGGCGCGATTCGGCTTCCGGAGCCAGCGGCGGGCCTTCTCGCGGCTCCCCAGGATCGCCGTCGCCTGGGCCAGGATCCTCGCGAGACGCACCACGCGCTCCGACTGTTCCGGATCGAGCGTCTGCTTCTCGTGGAGGCGGCGGGCGACGGTGCGCTTGGCCAGACCGATACTCTCGGCCGTCGCCAGCGTCGGCATGTCCATCTCGCGGGCCAGCGACTCGAGCGACGCCGGAGGCAGACCGCGGCGGATCAAGGGCATGAGCTCGAGCGTCGTACGCACCTTCGTCTTGATCCGCAGCAAAGCGAGCGTCTCCGCGAGCAGCTCGGACACGACTACCTCCTCGCCATATGGCACGATCATACGCGCCAGATGGCAATCGCGCAATGCGATGGCGGCGGGCCGCGCTCAGGTCAGCGCGGCCGTCAATCTCCGGCGCAGGCCCGCGGGCCCGGTGCGCGTGACCCTGGCCCTCGGCAGGCGGTGCCAGGCCGCGCAGCGGGTGATGGCCCGGGCGATGTCGGCCACGAGCTCGTCGGTCGCGAGGACCTTCGGCTCGAGATAGAGCGCCTTCACCTCGAAGAGGCCGTCGGCGCGGTGGGCCTTGGCGTCGAGCCGCCCCACCAGCCGGCCGCGCGACAGGATGGGCAGCACGAAGTAGCCGTGGCGCCGCCTGGGCGCCGGCGTGTAGCACTCGAGGCGGTAGTCGAAGTCGAACATCCCCAGCGCACGCTCGCGGTCCCACACGACCGGGTCGAACGGCGAGAGGAGGGTCGTGTGGGTCGGCTCCAGCTCGCCGCGCGCGGCTCTGCGCGCGAGCGCCGCGTGCGCGCGGTGCACGTATCCGGGCGCGTCCCAGCCGGCGACCTCTACACGGAGGAGCGTCCCGTCGGCCACCAGCGGGGCGAGGTCGGCGTCCTTGTGGCGCGGCCGGGTGCGAAAGTAGTCGTTCACCCAGCGCGCCCGGGTCACGCCGAGCGCCGTCACCGCCTTCTCGATGAAGGCGCGCTCCAGCTCGGCGCCGCCGGGGAGCGCCAGGTCCGCCGACTGCGGGTAGACGCGCTCGCGCAGATCGTAGACCCGGTGGAAGTTCTCGCGCCGCGCGACCATCAGCTCGCCGAGCGCGAACCAGGCCTCGAGCCACCGCTTCTCCTTCTTCCAGCCCCACCACGAGCCCGCGGCCCGGCCATCGCCCTCTACCTCGAAGTCCGAGGTCTTGACCGGGCCGCGCTCGCGGACCTGTGCGAGCAGGGCCCGCATGCCGCTCTCCGGCTCGTCGAACGCGCGCCGCGCCCGGTTGATGCCCCAGTGGTTGCGGGTCTCGAGCGCCTTTCGGTGGAGCGGATAGTCCTCGATGGGCGCGAAGCAGGCCTCGTGCGCCCAGGTCTCGAAGATGCGCCGTCGGGTCAGGAGCTCGTCGAGCCCGTCCGTGTCGTAGTCGCCGAGGCGCGAGAACAGGACCAGATAGGGGCTGCGCGCCACGACGTGGATGGTGTCGATCTGGAGGAGCTGCATCCGCCGGATCGCGCGCAGGACGTCGCCGCGAGCGGGTCGCGAGCGCGGCGCCGTCAGGAGACCTTGCGCCGCCAGGTGGAGCGCCCGGGCCTGATCCGTGCCGAGTCGCAGCGTCTTTGCATCTTCTTTCATGGGATGGCGCCGGGACGAACGATCATGCGTTGCCCGCCGAAACGACGCGCGCCGCACCGAAATTACGGCCTCTCCAGCGCTGCTTGACCCGGCCCGGCACGCCCATAGTACGCTCGTCGGTGGCGTGCCTGTGGAGCGGGACAACGTCGACGTCGACGGGATGGCGATCCCCACCGAGCGCCTGGACTGTCCCCCCGACCACGCGCACATCCTGTTCGCGGCGCGCATGATGGCCGCCGGCGACGCGTCCGCCTTCTCGCAGCACCTGGATTCGTGCGACACGTGCCGGAGCCGGGTCGCGGCGCTCCGGGCGACGCCCGGGATCGAGGAGGCCAACGCGCTCGCGCCCTCGCTCGGCTCGCTCGAGCCGGTCGCCACCGTCGGGCAAGAGCTCGGGCGCTTCACCCTGACGCGCCTGCTCGGCCGCGGCGGGATGGGCGAGGTGTGGGCCGCCCGCGACCCGGAGCTCGAGCGCGAGGTGGCCATCAAGCTGCTCTACGTCGACTTCGGCGGGATGGACCACGACCGGCAGACCAGGCTGCGGCGCGAGGCCCAGGCGATGGCCCGCGTGACCCATCCGAACATCGTGCGCATCTACGAGCTCGGCGCCGACGGCGACCGCCTGTTCTGCGCGATGGAGCTGGTCGAGGGGGAGACGCTGCGCCAGTGGCTGGAGACGCCGCGCCGCTGGCGCGAGACGCTGGAGGTCCTGCTGGCCGCCGGGCGAGGCGTGGCCGCGGCCCATGCCGCCGGGCTGGTCCACCGCGACGTGAAGCCCGACAACGTGATGATCGCGCGCGACGGCCGCATCCTGGTCGCCGACTTCGGCCTCGCGAAGCTGGCCGGGATGGGAGCCGAGCCGGTGCCGGCCGCGCTGGGCAGCGTCGACATCGACGCCGGGGCCGACCTGTCGCTCACCACCACCGGCACCTTCCTCGGCACGCCGATGTACATGGCGCCCGAGGTGCTCGCGGCGCGCGACGGCGACGCGCTGAGCGACCAGTTCTCGTTCTGCGTGATGGCCTACGAGGCGCTGTATCGCTCGCTCCCGTTCCGCGGGACCACGCTCGGCGAGCTCATCGACTCGGTCCACGACGAGCCGGCGCCCCCGCCGCCGGGGCGGAAGGCCCCGCCGCGCGGGATCTGGCGCTGCATCCGGCGCGGCATCGCCGTCGCCAAGGAGGGGCGCTGGCCGACCATGGCGCCGCTCCTGGCCGGGCTCGAGCGCGCGGCGTCGGCTCCGCGCCGGCGGCGCGTCGCCATCGCGGCGGCGGCGGTGCTCGCCCTGTCGGCGTCGTCCGTCATCGTGCTCGCGGCGCCGGAGCCCGACGAGGAGCAGCTGGTGCGCGAGGAGGGGCAGAGCCGGATGGCGGCGGTGTGGAGCCCGGCGCGCCAGGCCGGCATGCGGGCCGCGTTCGCCCGGGCGGGCGACCCCGCCCTGGCCGCGCAGGGGCCGAGCACCGCCGGCGCGCTCGACCGCTATCGCGACGCCTGGCTGGCGATGCGGATCGACGCCTGGCGCGCGACCAACCGGCGCAAGGAGCAGTCGACGCGGCTGCTCGAGCTGCGGATGCGCTGCCTCGATCGCCTGTCCGACGAGATGGACGCCTTCCTCCAGATCGCGGCGGGCGCGGACCAGCCCGACGAGTTGCGCCGGATCGGCGGCGGCGTCGGCCGCCTGACCGAGGTGGCGACCTGCGCCGACGAGGGGAAGATGGCGGCCATCTTCCCGGCGACCATCGACGACGACCGCCCCGACCTGCGCAGGAAGTTCGACGTCGAGGAGGCGCGCATGCGCGCGGCGATCGCCGCGATGCCGCCGGCCGAGGCGATCGTGCGGATCCAGGCCGCCATCGCCGACGCCGACCGGGCGCGGGTGCCCGGCCTGTCGTCGGGGTTCCTGTTCCTGCTCGCCGTCGCCCAGAGCGAGGCGGGCGACATCGCCGGCGCCGAGGCGACGCTGCGCAAGCTCATCCAGGAGGCCGCGCGCGCCCGCCGTCACTTCATGGTGGCGGCCGGCTGGCTCCGCCTCATCCAGTCGCTGTCGGGCAAGCAGAGTCGCCTCGACGAGGCGATCGCGCTCGAGCCGACCGCGCGGGCGGCGGTCGCCCAGGCGGGCGACGAGCCGGACCTCCGCGCCGAGCTGGCCACGACCATGGGCGGCATCGCGTGGGAGAAGGAAGATCTGAAGACCGCGCGCGACAAGTTCCTCGAGGCCCGCGACATCATGGTCGCGGCCCACGGCCCGAAGAACGTGGTGGCGGCCGGCGTCGAGGTCAGCGTCGCGATGGCGGACTTCCAGATGGGTCAGCTCGACGAGGCGACCCGCCACGCCGAGCACGGCTACGGGATCCTGCGCGACGCCAAGGACGACGACCGGGCGGCCGGCAAGGCGCTCATGGTGCTGGCCTGGGTCTCGCGCGAGCGCAAGGACTGGGAGGGGGCCGTGCGCCACTCGCGGGACGCGATCGCCGAGATGGCGCGGCTGCACGGCACCGACAACCTCGAGCTGGCCTTTGCGCGGCGCGAGCTCGGCCTGGCGCTCGGCGAGCTCGAGCGCTACGACGAGGCGATAGACCAGCTGTCGCAGTGCGCGAACACGTTCCGCCGGGTCGGCCCGACCCACCCGGACACGCTGGAGGTCGCGCTCGAGGTGGGCGAGCTCTACGAGAAGGCGGGGCGGCGCGCCGACGCCGAGAAAAACGATCGCAGCGCGGTCGAGCTGGCGCGCGGCCCGGGCAAGGCGCCCCGCGGCAAGCTGGGCGGCGCCCTCCTCGAGCTGGCCCGCATGGTCGCCTACCGTTCACCGGCCGAGGCCGTGCCGATCTACGACGAGGGCATGCGCTATGTCGTCGTGGAGCCCGACCTCAAGGTCGAGCAGCACGTCGAGGCGCTCCAGGAGATGTCGAAGGTGGCCCTGGCCGCCGGCAAGGCCAGGTGGATGCTGACCTGGTTCCGTCGCCTGCCCGCCGCGGCCGCCAGGCTGCCCGCCCTGCGCCGCCAGCTGGTCGCGGCATCTCAGGCGCGTCCTCGCCGCCGCCACCGGTAGGCGCTCGACGGAGCATCGCGCGAAATCGCGGCGCCGCGCGCATCATGCGGTGCGCGCGGATTCGACGGGCCCGCCTGGTCGAGCGCGGCACCCACGGCGCGCTACTGGCCCGCCGGGGGCTCCATGCCGGGGACCACCGGACGCAGCTCGCGCCGCCGGCGGAGCGGACCGCACGCGGCGCCGGCGCGTGAGCAGGGGCGCTTTGCCCACATCGGGGCGATGACGATGGGGTGGGTCCCTTCAGGATGTGCGGGACCGGCCGATCACCCGATCATGCTCAACTGGTTGCGCACGCTGCTTCGCGGAGGCGCGAGGGCGCCCAGGCCGAAGGCGCCGGGATCGGCGCTGCATTCGGTGCCCCGGGCCCCGTCGCCGGCGGGGTCGTCCACTGCGATCCCGGCGGGCGCGCCGCCCCTGCCGGATCCGGGCGCCGTCGCCGCCGTCGCCGCGGTCCCCGCCGTCGCCGCGGTCCCCGCGGTCCCCGCCGTCGCCGCGGTCACGGCGGTCACCGCGCCGCCCGAACCGATCGGCCGCGACCAGCCGGATCCGCGCATCGAGCAGGCGGTCGCCGCGC
>DATFRY010000577.1:0-2774 GCA_035262925.1 Kofleriaceae bacterium
TCGCGGTGCGGCTGCTCAAGGACCACGGCGACGCCGAGCCGCCCGACACCAGCCTCTACCTCCACCCGGACACGCTGCGCCTCGTGGCCGAGAAGGCGCGCCAGGGCGCGGCGGCGCGGGCCCAGCGGCTGCGCGCGCTCCGCCTGCCCAATCCGGCCTACACGCTGCTCTCGGGCGGAGCGCGCGGCGCGGAGTCCGAGTTCGGCGCGTGCGCGGAGGCCTGGGGGCTGAGCGAGCTCAACTTCTCGTTCGACGGGCGCTCGCCCGAGCGGACGCGCGGCCTGGTCAACCTCACCGACGAGGAGCTGGCCCAGGGCGCGGTCAGCCAGGTCTACATCCAGTCCAAGATGCACCGGGCCTATCCGGAGACGCCGACCTTCCGCAAGATCCTGCAGACCATCTGGCACCAGGTGTCGACGGCCGGGCAGGTGTTCGCGGTCTGCGTCATCCAGGAGGACGGCACCGTGCGCGGCGGCACCGGCTGGGCGGTGGAGCTGGCGCGTCACTGGCACAAGCCGGTCTTCGTCTACGATCAGGAGCGCAAGGGCTGGTTCGCCTGGACCGAGGGCGGCTGGGTCGCGGACAAGGCCCCGGTCGTGTCGGAGCGCCGCTTCTGCGGCACCGGCACCCGCGAGCTCAGCGACGACGGCCGCCGCGCGATCGCCGAGCTGTACCATCGCTCGTTCGGCGAGCGCCCGGCCTGGGCCTCGTAGTACGACGCCAGAGACGACTGACCGGTCGCGTTGACCTGGTCGTCGACGTTGACCTGATCGTCGACGTGGTCGTCGACCTCGACGGCGCCGTGGACACGAGCGCCACCGTTGTCGAATCAGGTTGACGCGTCGCCTCGACGCGCGGATCCGGACCACGTCGCGTCAACGACCATGGTGGCGCTCACCTCCACGGCGCCGTCGACGTCCACGACCAGGTCTACGTCGACGTCGCGGCCGGGGCCCGGCGAGCTGGACAGGACGCGCGGCTCGTCCACACTTTCGCATCCATGTCCCCCGAGCCCTATCGCGGCGGGACCGGCCTGGCCGGATCGCCGGGCGCGTGTCCGCGATGCCCGGGCACGCCGCTCGAGCCGCGCACGGCCGGGCAGCTGCGCGTCGCGATGTGCCGCTCCTGCCGCGGCATCTGGATCGGCGAGGCCGGCTTCATCGATGCCTTCTTCGCCGCCGACGCCGACCTCGCCCGCCTGGCCCGGGCCGATGCCGCCTCCACGCCGTCGCCGGTGGCGAGCGGCGCGGCCAGCTGTCCGACCTGCGGCGAGGTCATGGAAGCGCAGGGCGGAGCGACCGGCATCACCGTCGACGTGTGCTCGCGGCACGGCATCTGGCTCGACGCCGGCGAGCTCGGCGCGCTCCTGGGCGTGGCCGAGCCGACGCCGGCGAGCCTGCTCGACCGCGTGGCGCGCTGGATCATGAAGGACCGATCGTGAGCGCCGGCCCATCGTCGCCGCGCGGCGGCTCATCCCCGAGGGGTCCGGCTTCTGGACGCCGGAAGCCGCGCCCTGCCGCCGCGCAGGACCGGACGTGATAACCTGGTGCCGTCTCCTGGGGGGGATGGCGCATGGGTGCGGGGGCGAGGGTACTCGCGATCGACGACGACCGGCTGCTGCGCACCGCGTTCCGCCGGGTCCTCGAGCGAGCCGGCTACGAGGTCGCCGAGGCGGAGGACGGCTCGTCGGGCCTGCGACGCTTCCGCGAGCTGGCGCCCGACGCGGTGCTGCTCGATCTCCGCATGCCCGGCACCGACGGCCTCGACGTCCTGAGCGCGATCGTCGAGGAGTCGCCGGAGACCCCGGTCCTGGTGGTCTCGGGCGAGACCGCGCTGTCCGACGTGGTGCAGGCGCTGCGCCGGGGCGCCTGGGACTTCGTCACCAAGCCGGTGCAGGACCCCGAGCTCCTGGTGAGCGCCGTCGCGCGCGCGCTCGACAAGGCGCGGCTCCTGCGCGAGAACCGCGAGTACAGCGAGAGCCTGAAGGACATGAACGGGCGCCTGACCCGCGCGCTCGACAAGCTCCGCGCCGACGAGCGGGCCGCGCGCCAGCTCCAGTTCCAGCTCCTGCCGCGCGACGGGCTCAGGGTCGGCGGCCTGGTCTGCTCGCGCCGGCTCTTTCCCTCGCTGCTCCTGTCCGGCGACTTCGTCGACTACTTCGCGATCCCCGACCGCTCGCTCGGCTTCTACGTGGCCGATGTGGCCGGCCACGGCGCGGCGTCGGCCTTCATGACCGCGATCCTGACCACGCTGGTCGGCAAGTACCGCGACGCGCTGGCCGCGCGCGACGATCGCACGATCCTGTCGCCGCGCGCGCTCCTGGCCCGGCTCGACGCCGATCTGGCCGCCCAGCAGCTCGATCGCCACATCGCCATGTTCTACGGCGTGGTCGACACCGCGAGCGGACGCCTCGCCTACAGCAACGCGGGCGCGTTTCCCTATCCGCTCCTGTGCAACGGCGACACCGTGGTGGAGCTGGAGTGCGCCGGGCGACCGCTCAACCTGCCGGGCCAGGCCCGCCCCGGCGAGGGCGAGGCGGTGCTCGAGCCGGGCGGCCGCATCCTGATGGTGTCCGACGGCGTGCTCGAGGGCGACTGCGGCGGCGCCGGCCGGGCGCAGAGCTTCGACGACAAGCGGCGCGCGCTGGCCGACCTGCTCCGGCGCGCGCGCGGCGTCGAGGACGTGGTGCAGGGACTGCAGATCGAGGAATCGAAACCGTCGAGGGACGATGTGGCGCTTCTGTTCATGCGCCGGGAGGAGCGGAATGCCTGACG
>DATFRY010000578.1:0-7348 GCA_035262925.1 Kofleriaceae bacterium
GCGCTGTAGCGGGTCCGGTCGCGCGCACGCTGCGCTGCGCTGCGATGTATCGGTCGCTCGCCGCGAGCAGACGGGCCGGGCCGGCGTTTGCGCTAGGCTCCGCGCATGATCACGCTCCACGAGACGGCGGTCTCCGGCAACTGCTACAAGGTCCGGCTCCTGCTCGCGCAGCTCGGCATCCCGGTGCGCCGGGTCGAGTTCGACATCGACGCGCTCAGGGCCGGCCGGACCCACACCGAGGCGTTCCTGGCCATGAACCCCGAGGGTCGGGTGCCGGTCGCCGAGCTCGAGGACGGCAGCTTCCTGCCCGAGTCGAACGCGATCCTGGTCTACTTCGCCGAGGGCACGCCGTTTCTGCCGGCCGACCGGCTCGAGCGCGCGCATGTCATGCGCTGGCTGTTCTGGGAGCAGTACAGCCACGAGCCGTACATCGCGGTGGCGCGCGCCTGGCGCACCTACTTCGGCATCCCGGCCGGCCGCGAGGCCGAGCTCCCGGTGCGCGAGGCCCGCGGCTACGTCGCGCTCGATGTCCTGGAGCGGACGCTGGCCGACCGGGCGTTCCTGGTCGGCGACCGCTACACGATCGCCGACATCGCGATCTACGCCTACACCCACGTCGCCGCCGAGGGCGGCTTCGAGATGGCGCGCTACCCGGCCGTGAGAGCGTGGCTCGCGCGCGTGGCCGCGCAGCCGGGGCACATCGCGATCAACGACTGACCGGCGCGCGCGGAGCCGGGGCCGGCCCCTCCGGCGGCGCCGGCCGCGGGGGGATGGCCGGCGATCTCGGTCCATCGCCGCACCGAATCGGTCGCCAGGCGCTCGAGGTCGACGCCGGCGGCGCGGGCGACCTCGTGCTCGGCGCGGAACGAGGTGCCGATCGGCGTGGGATCGTCGCTGCCGAGGACGCAGCGCACCCCCGCGGCCTGGAGGGCACACAGGGGAGTCTTGCCGCCGTGGGCGCGCTCGAGCGCGGCCAGCGCGGTCGGGATCAGGAGCCGGTTGCTGGTCGGGCACACCTCGAGCGTGACCCCGTCGCGCGCCAGGCGCTCCAGGGTGGCGGCGCTCTCGAGCGCGTGGACGCCGTGGCCGATCCCGCGCGGGGAGAGTTCGAGCGTCCGATCGATGGAGGCATGCCCGGCGAACTCGCCGGCGTGGACCGTCAGATCGGGCAGGTGGCGCCGCAGCTGGTCGAGGATCGCGACCAGCCCGGCCGGCATCGGTTCGGTGTCGGGAGGCGCGACGATGCCCAGCACGTCGAGCCCGACCAGCGCGTCGGCGTGCTCGACCACCATCGCGGCCAGCGCGCGGTAGTGCGGCTCGCTCTCGAAGGTGCGCGACAGCCCGAGCCGGAGGAGCGCTCGTGTCGCGGTCGCCGCCTGGACCTCGTCCCGCGCGGCGATCACCTCGACCAGGATCGGCCGCGCATATCGCTCGGCGAGCTCGAGCGGGGGTACCTGGCGCCAGTCGAGCCCGCCGTGCTCGACCAGGGTGCGCGCCATCGAGAACAGGCTGAGCCGCATCTCGAACCCGTCGGTGTCGGCGGCCGCCTCCTCGAAGGCGCGCCGCGCCAGCGCCCCGATCGCCAGCACGCTCACGTAGGCCGCCCGCGCCACGACGATGCAGCGGTAAAACAGGCTCGCGTCGTCGGACGGCCCCGCCATCACGACGTCGGCGGCCAGCTCCGCCGCGGTCCGGAACCGCCCCGTCTCGTCGCGGAAGGTCGGCCCGCGCAGGTCGAAGCGACGCGCCACCTCGGCGAGCGCGGCGGGGCTGTGAGAGCCCTCGAGGTGGCGATGGAGGTCGAGTCGCACGGTCTA
Source organism: Kofleriaceae bacterium (assembly GCA_035262925.1). GTDB lineage: Bacteria > Myxococcota_A > Polyangia > Haliangiales > Haliangiaceae > DATFRY01. The sequence continues at coordinate 1,818 of DATFRY010000578.1, forward strand.
CCGGCTGCGCCGCGCCCGGACGAGGCGCCCGCCACTCTAGCTGAAGTGACTCGCTCGAGGGGGCAGCGCCCCGCCGGCCTCAGCCTCGGCCTCGGCCTCGCCCGCGGTCGCGGTCGCGCGCGGGCGCCGGCTGCATGGTCTCGGCCAGACAGATCGGGCAGTAGCCGCGGTGCTGCCACTCGTAGCCGCAGAGTCGACAGACGAATGTGGGCGGGTCGGCCTCCCCGCCATCCTCCTCGCGGCGCCGGGCGGCCACCTTCTCGCGCTCGCGGGCCACGATGGCGGCCGGCGACTCGAACAGCCGGTCGAGCGTCCAGACGATGGACATCCGGTGAGGGTACGGACGGATCGGATGCGCGCAAGGGGTCCACTGCGAGGCTCCGGCGCCAGGCCGCGGCGCCAGGCCGCGTGCCCTGGCAAGAGCGCCCGAGTGCCGGCTCGCCGACCGCGGTGATTTTTCGATCACATCCGCGGGCAGGGGTCTCTACCGGTCATGCACCGCACGGCGGAGCCAGGCGCGGCGGCGCGGGAACGGGTGGCGCCCGGTGACGAGGAGCTCATCACCCCGGCCGGCCTCGGCGTCGCCCGGGCGGCGCTGCGGCGCGCCGGGCTCGCGCCCGGGATGCGGTTCCTCGACGTGGCCGGCGGCACCGGGGCGCTCGCCATCCCGGCGGCGAACCTTGGCGCGGAGGTACTTGCGGTCGACGTCTCCCTGGCGACGATCGAGCGGCTGAACCTGCGGGCGCGCACGGAGGGGCTGCCCAACCTGATCGGTCGCGTGATGGACGGGCAGCGGCTGGCGCTCGAGGATGCGGCCTTCGATGTCACGGGCTCGCTGTTCGGCGTGATGATGATCCCCGACCTGCCGTCCAGACTGCGCGAGATGGCGCGTGTGACCCGGCCGGGCGGGCGCGTGGTGGTCGTCGCGTTCGGGGCGCCGTCCCGGGTCGGGTTCTTCGCCCTCACCGTCGCCGCGATGCGCGCGAGCATCCCGGGCTTCACCGGGCCGGCGATGGATCCGCCGCCTCTGCCCTTGCAGTCATGCGAGCCCGACCGCGTCCGCCTCGAGCTCACAGCCGCCGGGCTGCGCGACGTCAGCGTCGGCACCGTGACCGAGGCGCTCGAGTTCGGATCCGCGCGCCAGCTGTGGCGCTGCTTCGTGCACAGCAACCCGGTCGGGGCGGCGGTGGCCGCGCGGTTCGCCGACGCCGAGGTCGCGCTGGTCGAGCGCACGCTCGAGGACATGCTGCGGGAGCGCTCGGGGGGCGACGGCCCGGCCGCGCTCACCCAGGAGATCCACATCGGCGTCGGCAGCCGCTGATCCGGACCGTTCCAGCGCGAGACAATCCCTCCCATGAGCGAGCTCGACGACGAGACCCTCGAGGACCTGCGCGACCCGCTGCTGCGCGCGCTGGCCCGGACCCCCGAGGTCGCGCCGTTCGCCGGCACCGACCGCTACCGGATCTGCTCCTGCCTCGGCGAGGGCGGCTTCGGCGTGGTCTACGAGGTCGAGGACCGCGTGCAGGGCCGCCACCTCGCGCTCAAGACGCTCAAGCCGCAGCGCAGCGGCTCCGCCTCCAGCATCCGCCGCCTCAAGCGCGAGTTTCGCTCCGCCGCCGACCTGGTCCACACCAACCTGGTCGGGCTGCACGAGCTCTCGTCCGACGGCACGCGCTGGTTCTTCACCATGGACCTGGTGCGCGGCTGCGACTTCCTCGAGTACGTCCGCCGCGAGACGACGCCGGTCTCCAACCGGCCGGCCCGGCGGCACGCCATCTCTCTCGGCCCGCGGGCCGCAGGTGCCGGCCTCTCCGAGGCGCGCCTGCGCGGAGCGCTCCGCCAGCTCGTGGCCGGTGTGTGGGCCCTCCACCAGGCCGGCATCGTCCACCGCGATCTCAAGCCGCCCAACGTGCTGGTCGACGCCGACGGGCGCGTCGTGATCCTCGACTTCGGGCTCGCCGACGGCATGCTCGCCGCCGATCCGGAGATGAGCGCCGCCGGCACGCCGGACTACATGGCGCCGGAGCAGGCCGCCGGCGCGCCGCCGGGCGGCGCGGCCGACTGGTACGCGGTCGGCGTCATGCTGCACCAGGCGCTGACCGGCGCCGCGCCGGTCGCCGACCGCGATGCGGTCCCGCCGGATGCGCCGGCCGACCTGGCCGAGCTGTGCCGCGGGCTCCTCCGCGCCGATCCGGGCGAGCGCCCCGACGCCGCTGCGATCCTGTCGATGCTCGGCGGCGCGGCGCAGCCGGCCGTGCACGTCCGCGCCGCCGCGGCCGGCGCGTTCGTCGGCCGCTCGCGCGAGCTGTCCGTTCTCGAGGCCGCCTACGCCGCGGTCCAGGCCGGAAATCCGGCCCTGGTCCGCATCCACGGTCAGCCGGGTGTCGGCAAGTCGGCGCTCATCGCCGAGTTCGGCGACGAGCTGGCCGAAGACGGGTGCGCCGCGCTTCTGCTCGGTCGCTGCCACGAGCGCGAGTCGGTCCCGTTCAAGGCGTTCGACGGGGTCGCCGACGCCCTCGTTCGATATCTGCAGGACCTCCCGCGCAACGAGGCGTCGGGGCTCATGCCGCGCGACATCCACCTGGTCGCGCAGCTCTTCCCGGTGTTCGAGGGGGTGGGGTCGCTGCGCGACGTGCCGGCCCGCCACACCCGGCTGGCCGATCCGCGCGAGGCGCGCATGCGCGCGTTCGCGGCCATCAAGGAGCTGGTCGCGCGGATCGCCGACAAGCAGCCGCTCGTGATCGCGATCGATGACTGTCAGTGGGGTGACGTCGACAGCGCGCGCCTCCTGTCCCAGCTCGTCGCGCCGCCGGAGCGCCCGGCCCTGCTTCTGATCCTGTGCTACCGGGCGGACGAGGCGCAGCACAGCCCGACGCTGCGCGAGACACTGCGCATGCTTCAGGCGGCCGGAGACCGCGGCCAGGAGATCGCGCTCGAGCCGCTACCCCCGCGCGACGCCGAGGCCCTGGCCGCGAGCCTGCTCGGAGGCGGCACCCGCGAGGCGGCCCGCGCGATCGCCCAGCGCGGCGAGGGCCACCCGATGTTCATGGCCGAGCTGGCCCGCGCGCTCCGCCAGCGCGACCAGGAGGAGCGCGCCCCGCCCAGCCTGATGGACATCCTGTGGCAGCGGGTGGTGGGGCTGTCGGAGAGCGCGCGAGCCCTGCTCGAGACGGTGGCGGTGGCCGGACAGCCGCTCCCCTCGCAGCTCTGCTTCGAGGCGGCCGGTATCCACGGCGGCGGCGTCGACGCGATGCGCGTGCTGCGCGCCGAGCAGCTCGTCCGCGCCGGCGACGGCGGCGAGATCAACGTCTTCCACGACCGCGTCCGCGACGCGGTGCTGAGCCGGGCCGATCCGGGAGCGCAGCGCGCCCGTCACCTGGCGCTCGCCCGCAGCCTCGAGCGCGCGCCGCAGTGCGATCCGGAGGCGCTGGCACGCCACTTCGACGCCGCCGACGAGCGCGAGCTGGCCGCGCGCCACGCGCTGCGCGCGGCAGACGCCGCGATGGGCGCGCTCGCCTTCGACCGCGCCGCGGCGCTCTACCGCATGGCGATCGATCGCGGGCCGCCGCCGACCTCCGCCGACCTGCACGAGAAGCTGGGCCACGCGCTGCTGAGCGCCGGCTGCAGCGCGGCCGCCGGGGAGGCGTACATCGCCGGCGCCGCCCTCGCCGACGGCCTCCGCGCCGTCGACCTGACTCGCCTGGCCGCCGAGCAGATGCTCACCGTGGGCGACGTGGAGGCGGGCCGGCTCGCGCTCGACCGGGCGCTCCGCGCGGTCGGCGAGGAGCTGCCTGCCACCGCGCGGCAGACCCGGTCGGAGCTGATGCGCCACAGCTGGGCCGTGCGCCTGCGCCGGGCCCGCTTTCGCGAGCGCGCGGAGTCGGCCATCAGGCGCGAGCAGCTCCTCCACCTGGACGTGCTCGACTCCGCCGCCACCGGCCTGGACACCAACGACCCGCCCCGCTCGATCGCGATGCGCGGGCGGCTCTACCGGATGTCGCTCGCCACCGGCGAGCCGCGCCGCGCGGCCATCGGCCTCATGGGCTCGGTGGCGCTCGCGGTGGCCGACCAGCCCGAGCGGCCGGCCGCGGCCGACCGGCTCCTCGACGCCGCCGTGGCGATCGGCGAGCGCCTGGACGATCCGCGTGTGCTCGGCCGCGCGCTGCTGGAGCGCGGCAAGAGCCACTTCGTGTTCGGCCACTGGCTGCGCGCCGCCGAGCTGTGCCGGCGCGCCGACGTGCTCCTGGCCGAGCGCTGCGCCGGCATGGCCAACGAGCGGCACTACGCGCTGGTGATCGCCGGTACCTGCCACGCGCGCGCGGGGCAGCTCGCGGCGGCGCGGCGGCTGGCCGACTCGCTCCTCCTCGATGCGATCGAGCGCGGCGACCCGGTCACCGAGAAGGCGGTGTGCGCCGGCATGCTGGGGCCGCTCGGACTCGCCGCGGACGATCCGGCGCAGGCGCGCGCCGACGTCGATCGGGTCGGCATGGAGGACCGCTGCGCCAACGTGGTCCTGCGCGGCGAGAGCGCGGCCGCGATCGCCACGTACGAGGACCGGCCGCGCGAGGCGATCGCAGAGTGGCGCCGGCGGTGGGCGCGGATCGAGGAGATGGGCGTGCTGGTGCTGGCCGGGTACCGGGTCATGACCGTGCGCTCCTTCGCGACCGCGCTCCTGGCCGGCGGCGATGCCGGCGAGGTGCGCGAGGCGGCCGGGCTCGCGCGGTCGATCAGGCGGACCCGGTTCCCGTTCGGGCGCGCGGTCCAGGCCAGCCTCGGCGCGCTCTCCGCCCTGCGCGAAGGCCGGCCCGACCGGGCCGCGCCGCTCCTGGCCGACGCCGCCGCCTGGTACGCCGCGGGCGGCATGCCGCTCGACGCCGCCGCCTGCCGGCATCGCGGCGCTCGCATCAGCGGGGACCACGATGGCGCGCGCGAGGCGGTCGACGAGCTGTCCGCGTGCGGCGTGGCCAGTCCAGAGCGCTGGGTGGCGATGCTGCTCCCACCGGTCGAGCGGAACCGCGCCCGGGCAGGGGCCGGGAGGTGACGCCGGGCCGAAAGCGGTACCATCTCCGCCGTGGAGGACGCGCGCGAGGACGCGATCCGCGATGCGCACCGGCGCGGCGATCTGGCGGGCGCGGCCCGCGCCGGGCTGGCCCTCTACCGGGTCGAGGTGTTCTCGTTCCTGTGCGCGCGGCTGGGCAGCGAGTCTGACGCGCACGAGGTCTTCTCCCAGATGAGCGAGGACCTGTGGCGTGGCCTGGACGGGTTCGGCTGGCGCTGCTCGTTCCGCACCTGGCTGTACGCGCTGGCCCGCCATGCCGCGCTCCGCTTCGAGCGCACGCCGGCCAACCAGCCCGCCCGGCGCGAGTCGCTGTCGCGCGCCGCCTCGCTGGCCGCGGAGGAGCGCAGCCGGACACGGCCGTACCTGCGCACCGAGGTCAAGGACCGCTTCGCCGCGCTGCGCTCGACCATCACCCCGGACGAGCAGTCGATCCTGGTCCTGCGGGTCGATCGCGGCCTGCGCTGGGACGAGG
>DATFRY010000579.1:0-15025 GCA_035262925.1 Kofleriaceae bacterium
TCCACGGCGCGGGCCTCTTGCGCTGATTCAACCCTGCGGCTTTCTTGCGATCCGCGCTTCAGGTGGCGTAGTCTGCGGCCACTTGAGGAGGAGACTGCGATGACCTTCCGTTCGCTTCGTTTGATCGCGGCCGCCGCGGTCGCGCTCGGCTTTTCGTCGACCGAGGCGCTGGCCGGCCCCGGCCTCCACTGGGAGTTCGGCGGCTTCGCCGGAGGGCACTACTTCAGCCCGAACAACGAGCTCGGAGTGTTCGACGTCCCGAATGCGACGTCGCCCAAGGACTCGGTCGCCTTCGGTGTGCGCCTCGGCTTCTATCCGATCCGCATGTTCGGGATCGAGGTGGAGGGCCTGGGCATTCCGACCGAGGCGAAGGTGGGCACCGCGAGCTCCGAGGAGTTCATGGTCGCCTACCGCCTGAGCGCGGTGCTGCAGTTCGATCTCGGCAGGGTCTCGCCGTTCATCCTCGCCGGCGGCGGCGCGATGAGCAACTCGTCCGAACGCGACGACATCATGCAGGACGACACCGACTTCGTGTGGCACGGCGGCGCCGGCATCAAGGTCAAGGCGGGCGAGAGCTGGGGCTTCCGCCTCGACGGGCGCGCGCTCCTGCCGCCGTCCAGCAAGGACGACGGCGTGGCGTTCGACGCCGAGGGCCTGCTCGGCATCTACGGCGAGTTCGGCGGCGCCGAGAAGGCACCCCCGCCCCCCGAGGACGCCGACGGTGACGGCGTGGTCGGCGACGCCGACAAGTGCCCCAACGAGGCCGAGGACAAGGACGGCTTCCAGGACGAGGACGGCTGCCCCGACAAGGACAACGACGGCGACGGCATCCCCGACGCGAACGACAAGTGCCCGACCGAGGCCGAGACGGTCAATCAGGTCGACGACACCGACGGCTGCCCGGAGAAGGACGAGGACGGCGACGGGCTGGTCGGCAGCGCCGATCAATGCCCGACCGAGGCCGAGGACAAGGACGGCTTCCAGGACGAGGACGGCTGCCCCGATCCGGACAACGACGGCGACGGCGTGGCCGACGCACAGGACAAGTGCCCGACCGAGAGCGAGAGCGCGAACGGCTTCCAGGACGACGACGGCTGCCCGGACGACCTCCCGGCCGAGCTGAAGAAGTTCACCGGCGTCATCAAGGGCATCAACTTCCGCACCGACTCGGCCAAGCTGACCGGCGGCTCGTCGCGCACGCTCACCGCCGCGGTCAAGGTGCTGCAGCAGTACCCCGACCTGCGCCTCGAGATCTCCGGCCACACCGACAACACCGGCGACGCCGACCACAACCGCACCCTGTCGCAGGAGCGCGCCGACGCGGTCAAGACCTTCCTGGTCGGCAAGGGCGTCGCGGCAGAGCGGCTCGAGGCCAAGGGCTACGGGCCCGACAAGCCGCTGGCCGACAACGCCACCAAGGCGGGCAAGGCCAAGAACCGCCGCGTGGAGTTCACGCCGATCAGCAGCGTGGGCGGAGCGAGCGGCCAGCCCGGCGGCGCGCAGCCGGCGCCGGCGACGCAGCCGACCCCGGGCGCGACGCCGCAGGCGGGCCAGCCCAAGCCGGGCGATGCGAAGCCGGCCGATGCGAAGCCGGCCGAGCCCAAGGCGGCCGAGCCCAAGCCGGCCGAGCCCAAGCCGGCCGCGCCGAAGAAGTAGGGCCAGCTGGACTGTGCGAGTTTGCCCGCACAGTCCAGCTCTGCGGCGCTGAGGGCGGCCCGCAGGGACGGCTGACGCGACGCGCGCGCGGGAGTCCGCGCGCCTCGTGCGGCCAAGCCGTCGGCCTGCCGACGGCGACAGACGAGCGATCGACCGCCCGAGCGCGTCAGCGCTCGGACCCGGCTGGACTGTGCGAGACCTGAGCGAGACCGAGCTCGCACAGTCCAGCTGGTCGTCGATCGATCCGGCGTCCGCGGCTCGCGCGATCGAATGCGCGCGGGCCCGGGCGCCGCGCCACGCTCAGGGCGCGGGCGGGCGCGCCAGTCGAAACAGGATCTCGCCGCGGCTGGTGTGCCCCTCGGGGGCCCAGCCGGCCGCGAGGTAGAAGCGCTCGGCGCGGGTGCCGGGCGCGGTGCCGAGCTCGATCGCGTTGGCGCCGGTCGACCACAGCCACTCGACCGCGCGGTCGAGGAGCTGTCGCCCGATGCCGCGCCGCTCGTGCGCCGGGTCGACGAAGAGCGCCCAGATCGACCGGCCGTCGCGGTTGGCGGCGGCGAAGCCGACGATCTGGCCGTCGTGCTCGCAGACCCAGGTCCTGCCGGCTCCCAGGATGTGCTCCTCGTAGTCGCGCGGCGTCACCAGCCGGGGATCGGAGAGCCGGTTCTCTCGCACCGCGGCCCGGATGGTCTCGAGGCGCGGGATGTCGGACAGGCGCGCCTCGCGGAGCGCGGCACCGGCGCGGTTCGGCCCCATCGGCGTCACCCGCGGCCGACGAATGGCATCTTGGTGGCCATGATCGTCATGAACTGCACGTTGGCGTCGAGCGGCAGGCTCGCCATGTAGACGATCGCGCTGGCGACGTGGGCCAGATCCATGCGCGGCTCGACGGCGGTCCGCCCATCGGCCTGCGGCACGCCCGACGGCATCCTCTCGGTGAGCTCGGTCGCGGCGTTGCCGATGTCGATCTGGCCGCACGCGATGTCGTACTTGCGCCCGTCGAGCGACGTCGACCGGGTGAGGCCGGTGATCGCGTGCTTGGTGGCGGTGTAGGCGGCGGAGTCGGGCCGCGGCGCGTAGGCGGCGAGGGAGCCGTTGTTGATGATGCGGCCGCCCCTCGGGTCCTGGCTCTTCATCATCCGGATGGCCTCCTGGGTGCAGAGAAACGTCCCCGTGAGGTTGGTGTCGACCACCGCCCGCCACTGTTCGATCGAGAGGTCCTCGAGCGGGACGGGAGGCGCCACGCGGCCCGCGTTGTTGAAGAGCAGGTCCAGCCGACCGAAGGTCTGCCGGGTCTCCTCGAACAGGGCGCGCACCGAGTCCGGATCGCGGACGTCGGCGCGGACGGCCAGAGCGCGCCCGGCCGGCGCGCCCGACCGGGCGATCACCTGCTCGACGAGCTCGAGCCGGCGCGCGGCGAGGACGACGCGATGGCCGCTGTCCAGGAGGGCGAGCGCCGCCGCCTCGCCGATGCCCGCGCTGGCCCCGGTGACCAGCGCAACCCGCGATGCCTTGTCGTCCACGGCGCGCATGCGCGGACCGTCCCACGCGCGACGTGGCGGGGCAAAGAGATTCGCGCGCGGGCGAGCTACTTGCCGGTCGGGCTGAAGCTGATGGCGGCGACCGCGAAGGCCTGCTTCCACTTCGCGTAGTCGTCCTCGGGACAGGAGCCGGCCACGATGAAGACGAGGTCGCCGCGCCGCGACACCGTGATGCGGGTGAGCGTCTGGCCCAGCTCGGGCGACTTCACGCGCACGAGCGCATCCTCCACCTGTCGGCCCTCGAACTCGCCGCGCAGGCGCTTGACGAACTCGAAGCCGCTCTGCTCGACGTAGACCGCCATGAAGCGCTCGAGCGTCACCTTCTCGGGCACGCGCACGTAGCGGGCCTCGATGAGCACCTTTCTGCCGTCCCTGGGCGCGAACTCGGCCATCGGCACCGGCGAGGCCGAGTCCTCCTTGAGCTGCTGCGGGCTGACCTTGACCGGCTGGTTCTGGAAGCTGGTCGGTACCGTCACCTCGAAGTAGAACTTCGGGTCGTTGTAGGGCGTCACGCGCATGTTGACGTAATCGCGCTTGATCACCTCGGGTGGGGCGACCTTCTGGTAGGGAAGCAGGTCGTCTTGCACCGCCGCCTCCTTGTGGTCCTTGTGCGACCCGTGCTTGGGCCCGCCGTCGGCGCTGCGCGACGCGACGAGAGTGGTGCCGCCGGCCGCGAGCGCGATCGCCGCGCCGATGCTGAGTCTGAAGCTGGCCTTGGATACGATCGCCATGGGTCGATCTACTTTCCCTCGCGTGGATGTCCGCGCAAGTCCATGTTCGACGGTGCGCTCATCAGAAGACCAGGTTGAGAGATAGTTTTCCTCCCAGCCCCAGTCCCAGCGCGGCCTTGGCGCCGGCCGTGAAGCCGACTCGCCTCTTTCCATCCTTGCCCTTGAAGGAGCCGGCGGTGGCCTCGGCGCCGGCGTTGGCGCCGACCGAGCCGGAGGCGCTGCCGCCGATCTCGATGCCGACGTCGGTGAAGGGAATCTTGAAGGTCTTCTTGCCCTCGACCTTCCCCTCGACGATGTTGGCGCCCACCTCGCCGGAGACGGTGGCGCCGATGACGTCCTTGCTGATGCCGGCCTTGGCCTCGAGCGACCCCTTGGCGTCGAGGACGTCGACTTCGTGCGATTCCTGGATGCCGCCGGGCAGCGTGTGCTCGCCCTTGATGTTCACCGCCGAGACCTTGCCGTCGACCTTGACTCCGGCCGAGGCGCCCTCCTTGAGCGAGGCCTTGGCGAAGGCGGTGCCGCTGGTCTCGCCGCGGCCGACCGAGACCTTCTCGCTGCCGCCGAAGAACTCCTTCTCGCCGAGCGCGCCCTCCTTCTTGAAGAGCTCCTTCTCGCCGCCGACCTCGATGTCGGCGCTGGTGCTCTTCTTCTTGGCGTCCTTGGCCTCTTCCTCGGCGGTCTTTTTCGGCGCGCCGCCGCCGGACGTGTCCTTGCGGGTCTGGTTGCGGTTGTTCTTGCTGTTGACGCTGCCTTCGGTTCCGACCTTGAAGCCGGAGCCGTCGTCCTTCTTGTCGCCGCCCTTGTCCTCGCCGGCCTTGTCGCCGCCGCCCTGATCGCCGGCGCCCTGATCGCCGCCGGCGCCTCGATCGCCGCCGGCGCCTTGATCGCCGCCGGCGCCTCGATCGCCGCCGCCACCTTGATCGCCGCCGCCACCTTGATCGCCGCCGCCGCCTCGATCGCCGCCGGATGGATCGCCGGGCTGCGCGCCCGGGGCCGCGGGCGCATCGCCAGGGCCGGACCCGTTGCCGGACCCGGGCGCGCCTGCGCCGCAGGGTCCCATCGCGGTGAGGTTGCCGATGGCCTGGCCGGCGCAATCCGACTTGGCCTGGATCCGGCCGCCCAGCGCCCTGACCGCGCCGATGCCGACGAGGCCCAGGAAGACCAGCAGGATGAGAATCTGGACAAAACTCGTGCCGCGCTGATCGGACAGGCGCGTCACGATTGCTCGACGCAACGCGTCCTGCTTCCCGGATGGCTCGTGATCCATCGATCACCGTCCTCGGTGGAGGGGTTCAAAACGTCGAACCCGAAGTGGCAGAGCAATGTGCGTGCCCTCCGCACCAAAGTGGCCAAGCCACGCGAGCACGCCAGTTTGCCCGCCCCGCCGCGCAGTCTCGAAGCGCGCCGCTGGTCTTCGAGCCTGCCGACTGGACTACAAGACCAGCGCGACCTCTGGCCCGCACCCGCGCCCGCACCCGCGCCCGCATCGCGCGCCGCTTCCCACGCCGACCTCGATGATCATGACGACCGACCGGACCATCCTGATGCTGTGCGGCAGCCTTCGCCGCGGCTCGACCAACGAGGCGGTCCTCCGCACGGCGGAGACGCTTCTCCCCCCGGGCGCGACCGCCGCGCGCTACGCCGGCCTCGCCGGCCTCCCCCACTTCAACCCCGATGACGACTTCGAGCCTCTGCCCGCCGCCGTCGTGGACCTCAGGGCTCGCATCGGGCAGGCCGGCGCGATCCTCATCTGCACGCCCGAGTACGCGGGCGCGCTGCCCGGCTCGTTCAAGAACGTCCTCGACTGGACGGTCGGCGGAGTCGAGATCAGCGACAAGCCGACCGCGTGGATCAACATCTCCGCGCTCAGCTCACCCTCCGGGGGTGCGCTCGCGCACGATTCGCTGCGCGCCGTCCTGACCTTCACCGGCGCGCGCATCGTCGACGCGGCGTGCGCGCGCATCCCGGTGGCGCGCAGCGCGGTGGGTCCCGACGGCCTCGTCGCCGACGGCGCGACCCGCGCGCAGATCGCCGCGGCCCTCGCGATCCTCGTCGATCAGATCGCCCCGATCGCGGCGCACGACGCGGCCCCGTCGGGGTGAAGGTGATGGCTGTAGGCGCCTAGGGGTTTTGCCCCTGCGATCCGAGGGATCGCTCCGATATCGTGCGCGCACTCACCATGGCATGAGGAGGAGTGACCGGCGGCATCTCCTCGGAGCGCGTCCGCCTCCTCCTGGTGGAGGATTCGCCGGAGTTTCGAGCCACGCTGATCGGCTGGGCAGAGGCCCACGCCGACCTCGAGCTGGTTGGCGCGTTCGCGACCGCCGAGGAGGCGCTCACGAGGCTGAGCGACAGCCGGCCCGACGTGGTGGTCATGGACATGGTCCTCCCCGGCATGAGCGGCCTGGACGCGGTGCGGACCCTTCGACGAACCGGTCGCGACACGCCGGTCGTGATCGTGACCCTGCACGACGGCGCAACCGTGCGCAGCGAAGCCATGGCGGCCGGCGCCGACGCGTTCCTCAGCAAGAGCGCGATCGGAGACCGGCTTCACGACTTGCTCGTCGCCCTGCGCGACGACAGGAGAGCAGAGGGATGATGGAAGCGAACCTAGAAACTGCCAGCGATGCCGTCGTGCAGCGCGAGATCCTGTCCACCGCGTCGCTCTTGACCGGTGGCCTGGCGCACGAGATCAACAACGCGCTGACCTCGCTGCTCACCAACCTGTCCTCCCTCGCCGAGCTCCTCCCCGCGGACCCGTCGTCGCCGGCGCGCGGGGAGCTGGCCGCGGCGCAGGACGCGGCCGAGCACATCGTCACCGTGGTGCGCGACGTGCAGGCGCTCCTGCGCTCCGAGCGCCGGGCCGCGCTCATCGACCCGCGCGTGGCCATCGAGCGCGCGCTCCGGCTCGCCCGCCGGCGCGCGGAGGGAATCGCCTCGCTGCGCGCCGACCTGGTGGAGGTGCCGCTCGTGCGCGGCAGCGATGCCTGGCTGACCCAGATCGCGCTCAACCTGGTCCTGAACGCGATCGCGGCCTGCCAGGCGGGCGCGCCGCGCTCCGGGCAGGTGGTCGTCACGCTCCGGCGGGACGGCGACGCCGTCTCCCTCGCCGTCGCCGACGACGGCGTCGGCATGGACGTGAAGCAGGCCGAGCAGGTGTTCCGCACCATCGTGGCGATCCGGCCGGGCTCCGGCACTGGACTGGGCCTGGCCGTCACCTGTCGATTGATCAATGCCATGGGCGGCGTGATCGAGTTCGACAGCGAGCCCGGTCGCGGCACAAGCTTCCGCGTCAGGCTGCCGGCGGCCAGCGACTTGCCGTAGATTGGTGACATGGGGGAGACGGCCGGGACTGGACCGCGCGCGCGGCTGCCGCCCTCGACCTGGCGCGCCGAGCTCATCGACCCGGCGCTCACCGCGCTGACCGCCGCGTTCGCGGTCCTGCTGGCCATCGTCACGCCGCTCCTGCCGCCGCCCCACTTCCGCGCGCCGTTCATCGCCATCGCGGCGACCACGCTGCTGCTCCTGGCCCTGCGGCTGGCGCGCCGGCTGCCGCTGTCCGTGCGCGCCGGCGGCGCGGCGCTCGCCACCCTGGTGGCGGCGATGGTCGGCGCCACCCAGCTCGGCATCGGCCCCGGGCTCACGATCGGGCTCGCCATGGTCGGCGCGATGGTCTCGATCTCCCTCGGGCGCGCCGCGTCCTTCGTCTACTTCGCGCTGGCGGCGGCCGGCCTGCTCGTCATCGGCGTGCTGGCCGTGCGCGGCGGGCTGTCCCTGCGGGCCGGCGTCCAGGATCCCAACGATCTCTCGACCTGGGTGCGATGGGTCGTCGTCTTCACCGTGTGCTCGACCACGCTGGCCGTCGTGCTCGACGTCGTCGTGCGCCGGGTCGAGCGCTCGGCGCTGGCGCAGCTCGCCGCCGACGAGGAGCACGAGCGCTGCATGGGCGCGCTCCTGGGGCTGGCCCAGGACCCGGCGATCGAGAGCGGGCGGGTCGGCGAGGCCTTCGCCGCCATCTCCGAGGCGGCGGCCCGCGGGCTCGACGTGGCCCGCGCTGGCGTGTGGCGGATCGGCGAGGGCGGGAGCTTGCGCTGCGACGCCCTGTTCTCGCTGGCCGGCGCCACCCACGCGGCAGGCGCCACCTTCGCGGCCGCCGACCACGCGGCCTTGCTCGCCGCCCTGGCCGAGGGCCGCGCGGTCGCCGCCGAGCTGGCGCGCACCGACCCGCGCACGCGCGAGCTGGCCGACTACCTGGCCCCGCCGGGGGTCACGTCGCTGCTGATCGCGCCGATCCGGTTTCGCGACCGGCTCGCCGGCATGGTGTGCCACGAGCAGGTCGGCGAGCGCCGCGCGTGGTCGGCCGAGGCGCAGGGCTTCGCCGCGTCGCTGGCCGACTTCGCCGCCCGCGCCCTGGCCGCCGCCGAGCGCGCCCAGCGCGAGGAGGAGCTGCGCGACGCCTACGATCTTCTGGGCCGGCTGCACCGCCAGGTCGAGAACGCCAAGGAGGAGGAGCGGCGCCACATCGCCCGCGAGCTCCACGACGAGCTGGGCCAGACCCTGACCGCCCTCAAGCTGCGCCTTCAGATGGCGCACAAGCTGGCCGGCAAGGCGCCGGCGGTCAACGGCACGACGGCCGGAGGCACCGTGCTGGGCGACGCGCTCGAGATGGTCGACCGGCTGATCGGCCGCTCGCGCCAGCTGTCGATGGACCTCAGCCCGCCGCTGCTCGACGAGGTCGGCCTGGCACCGGCGATCCGCGCCCACCTCGAGCGCACGGCGACGCCGCAAGATCTGCGTATCGACCTTCACACCACCGGGCTCGACGAGCGGCTGCCGGCCGAGGTCGAGACCGCGGCGTTCCGCGTGGTGCAGGAGTCGCTGACCAACGCCTTTCGCCACGCCGATGCCCGGCTGGTCGAGATACGCGTTCGGCGAGAGAACGGCCATCTCCAGCTGCTCGTCCACGACGACGGACGCGGCTTCGACGTGGCCGCCGCCCGGCGCGCGGCCGGACGCGGCAAGCACTTCGGCGTGGTGGGGATGGCCGAGCGCGTGAAGGGGCTGGGCGGAACGCTCGAGGTCCGCTCCACCCCCGGCGGCGGAACCGAGGTGCGCGCGAGCTTGCCCGTGGCGCCGCCGCGTTGACCCGAGTAGCATGCACATCGGCTCACCGGTGGGGGAGGTGCATGCGGGTCCTGCTGGCTGACGATCACACGCTGGTGCGCGCCGGCTTGCGTGCTCTCCTCGAGGACATCGAGGAGGTCACGGACATCATCGAGGCGGGCGACGGCCGGCGTGCGCTCGAGCTCATCGCGTCCGATCGTCCCGACGTCGCGCTGCTCGACATCGCGATGCCGGGCCTGAACGGCCTCGAGGTGGCGGAGCGCGTGGCGAGCGAGTCGCCGCGCACGCGCCTCGTCATCCTGTCCATGCACCAGAGTCCGTCGCACGTGGCCCAGGCGCTGCGCGCGGGGGCGGTCGGCTACCTGCTCAAGGACGCGGCCGCCGAGGAGCTCGGCCTGACCCTGCGCGCGGTGTCGAGAGGCGAGACCTATCTCAGCCCGGCCATCTCGCGCCAGGTGGTCGAGGGCTTCCTCGGCCGCGCCGCGCAGCCTGCCGGCGCCGAGGCGGCCGCGGACGATCCGCTCACGCCGCGCCAGCGCGAGATCCTCCAGCTGGTGGCGGAGAGCCGGTCGACCAAGGAGGTCGCCGCGCTGCTCAGCCTCAGCGTCAAGACCGTCGAGGCGCACCGGAGTCAGATCATGGATCGCCTCGGCATCCACGACCTGGCCGGGCTGGTGCGCTACGCGATCCGCATCGGGCTCGTGTCGGCCGAGCGCTGAGCGTCGAGCGCTGCGCGTCGAGCGTGCCCCCGGCGATGCGAGTGCGAGCGCGGCGGCAGCGGCGGCTGCGGCAGCTGCGGCGCCTCATTGTGTGCCCGGCGATCCTCTTCTCGAGCACGTGAGACGAAGCGCACTCCGCGAGCCTTGTCCAGCGCACGTGGCAATCATCGACAGCATGATCGACTCGCTCGCCGCGCCGCGGCACGAGGCGAGATCCGGTCTCATGAGACGGCTGATTGGCAAAGAGGCAGAAATGGGTCCTCTGGCCTTCAAGCGCACACTGCCGTTCTGAGCACACCTGCGTTCATCGCGCGGGAGTCTGTACGACCTTCTCGCATCTCGACGCCTTGACCCCCAGAGGTTCACGAGCGCCGGCCGGCGTAGGCCAGCGATCGCTTGATACAGCGCGCGATCGCCAATGCCGCGCGATCGCGGGGATCGAACTATCCAGGTGCGGCGCTGGCGCATCCAGTAGGTCCTGTGGATAGCCGCGCTCGCTTACGCCGGGCACCGTGATCGGTTTCGCCGTCGACTCGAAATTTAGTCTGGCACTTTCTGAAACGCTTTGCCTTAATGGCGCGCGCAAACATTGCACAAGCGAAGAGCGAACTAGCAGGGAGGCGCCATGCGAGTCATTGCGACCGGGCGGAGGTTCCATCGCGATGTTCGATCTACCGGAAGACCTCACGCCACCAGGGCGATGATCGCCGCCCTCGCGCTCGGTCTCGTCGCCAGCTCGTCCGCGGCCAGGGCAGCAGGTCCAGCCGAGGCGAAGAAGATCTTCAACCAGCGCTGTACGGCCTGCCACACGTTCGGCAAGGGCGTGAAGGTCGGCCCCGATCTCAAGGGGGTCACCGAGCGGCGCACCAGGGCCTGGCTGCTCTCGTTCATCCGCTCGTCGCAGAAGGTGATCGAGTCGGGCGACCCCACGGCCACCCAGCTGTTCAAGCAGTTCAAGCAGCAGCGGATGCCCGACTGGAGCGACCTCTCCGAGGAGCAGGTCGGCGCCATCCTCGACTGGTTCGCCGCCAACGGGCCCGAGCAGAAGCCGATCGACGAGCGCCTCGCGGAGCTGGCCAGGCCGGCCGAGATCGAGCGCGGGCGCGCGCTCTTCCACGGCGAGGACGAGCTGGCCGGCGGCGGCATGGCCTGCGCCGCCTGCCACAGCATCCGCGAGGACGGCGAGGCCGTCGGCGGCACGCTGGCGCGCGACCTGACCACGATCTACGGCGAGTACCGCGACCGCGCCCTCACCCTGTTCATCCGCAAGCCCTGCTCGCCGCGCGCGCCGGAGTCGTCGAGCGACCAGTTCCTGCGCCCCGACGAGGCGTTCGCGATCAAGGCCTACCTCATGCAGACCGCCCGCGACGACCGCGACGCCTCGCGAGGGGGCAAGGACGCGCGCGCCGTCGGCAAGCCGACCGAGTGGTCGCCGCCGCGCTCCGGCCCCGGCGCCGGGCCGGCGACACCGCGCGGGCGGCGCTCCGCCGCCAGCGACCAGATCCTCTTCGTCCTGTTCCCGTTCGCCGCGCTCCTGCTCCTGGTCGCGGGCTTCGCCACTCGCCACGCGATGGCCCGCCGGCGGCTCGACGCGCTCCAGGCCGATGCCCGCAGCGCGTGGCAGGTCTTCCGCGGCTCCCTGGCCTGGCGGGTCGGGCTCGCCGCCGTCGTCCTCGCCCACCTCGCCGGCATGATCGTGCCCGACGCCGTCCTGTCCTGGAATCGCGTGCCGCTGCGCCTCTACCTCCTGGAAGGCTCCGGCTTCGCCTTCGGCCTGCTCGCGCTGGCCGGCTGGGCGCGCCTCATGTGGCGGCACCTGGGCAAGAGCGGCCCGTCGCGGCTGGCCAGGGCCGGCGAGCTGGCCGACACCATCGGCCTCTCGGTCCTCTTCCTCGGCCTCGGCTCGGGGCTCCTGACCGCGGTCCTGTTCCGCTGGAGCTCGTCGTGGGCGGCCGGCACGCTGTCGCCGTACATCGCGTCGCTCGCGCGAGCCGAGCCCGACACCGCGCTCCTCGCGCAGATGCCGTTCCTGGTCAAGCTGCACGTGCTGTCGCTGTTCGGCCTGATGGCGGTCCTGCCCTTCACCAGCGCGGCGCTCATCCCGCTCGCCGCGCTCGAGCGGCTGCTCGCCGCGGGGCACCGGCCGATGGCCGCCGCGATCAAGCGCGCGCGCGCCGCCCTCGCCCGGTTCAGCCCGGCGCGCTGGATCTGGCCGGAGGAGGACGCGGTCGACGCCGGCGACGACGGCCGGCAGCTCGCGGACGAGATCGCGTCCGACAATCGACAGGCGCCTCGCTAGAGAGGAGCGAGTCAAACCATGCGGTCCTCGACCATCCTCCTGGGGTTCGCGGTGCTGACCATCGGCGCCTCGACCGCCGTCTCACGAATCATGCACATGGGCATGCAGCAGGGCTACTCGCCCGCCCAGCCGATCGCCTTCTCGCACGAGCTCCACGCCGGGAAGAACCGCATCGACTGCCTCTACTGCCACTACGGCGCGCGCAAGAGCCGCCACGCCGGCATCCCGTCCTCGAGCATCTGCATGAACTGCCACTCGATGCTCGAGAAGCAGACGGTCGCGATCGAGCGCTTCAAGGAGGCGGTGCAGCTCCAGCGCCCGCTGGTCTCCTGGGTCAAGGTCCACAACCTGCCCGACTTCGTCTACTTCAACCACAGCCGTCACGTCATGTCGGGCGTCGCCTGCCAGCGCTGCCACGGTCGGGTCGAGGAGATGGAGCAGATCGAGCAGGTGATGCCGTTGACCATGGGCTGGTGCCTGGAGTGCCACCGCGAACACGCCGGCGTCCCCACCTCCGGGCTCGAACGGGCCGCGAAGCGCTTCACCAGCGTGCCCGTGCCCGCCTCGGGACTCGACTGCGCCAGTTGCCACTACTGAGGTTGTCCATGAGCGAAAATCGAGAGCACGGAGGCAAGGCGGACTCGTGCAAGGGCGCCGCCGCGGCTGGAGACAGGCTGGTGAAGATCGGCCGGCGCGAGCCCGCCGGCGCCGGCGAGGGGGACGCGACCCGGCGCGACTTCCTGTCGCTGCTCGGCTTCAGCGTCGCCGCCGCCAGCATGCCGGCATGCCGCGCGCCCGAGCAGAGGGCCATCCCCCTGCCGGTCGCGTCGGAGGACATGGTCGCCGGCATCGCGAACTACTACGCCACGACCTGCGGCGGTTGCGCCTCGGCATGCAGCCTGCTGGTCAAGCAGCGCGACGGGCGCCCGATCAAGATCGACGGCAACGCCGCGTCCGCGCTGTTCGGCGGCGCCACCTGCGCGACCGGGCAGGCCGCGGTGCTCTCGCTGTACGACGGCGAGCGCCTGCGCGGCCCGGCCTGGCAGGGCAAGCCCACCACGTGGAAGGAGATCGACGACCGCGTGCAGCAGGCGCTGACCGCCGCGCGCGCCGGCACCGGCGCGGTCGTGCTCCTGTCCTCCACGATCACCAGCCCGTCGCTGCGGGCGGTCATCGATCGCTGGAGCCAGAGCGTCCCGCGCTTCCGCCACGTGACCTATGACCCGGTCTCGGCCAGCGCGCTGCGCGCGGCCACGGCCCAGGCGTCCGGCCGCGCCGCGGTGCCGCACTACGCGTTCGACCGCGCGCGCGTCATCGTCGGGCTCGAGGCCGACTTCCTCGGCACCTGGCTCTCGCCGGTCGAGTTCGCCCGCCAGTACGCGCGCGGCCGCACGGCCGCCGGGGCCGCGCGCTCGCTCCACGTCCAGTTCGAGGCCGGCGTGTCGGTCACCGGCAGCAACGCCGACCGCCGCGTGCTGGTCCCGCCGTCCGAGCTGGGCGCGGTCGCCGCCGCCCTGCTCGCGCGCGTCGCCGAGCAGGCGCACGTGGCCGGCGTGCCCCGCGTCGCCGACCCGATCGACGTCGACACGCTCGACGAC
Source organism: Kofleriaceae bacterium (assembly GCA_035262925.1). Classification (GTDB taxonomy): domain Bacteria; phylum Myxococcota_A; class Polyangia; order Haliangiales; family Haliangiaceae; genus DATFRY01. Next base: position 13,666 of record DATFRY010000579.1, read on the forward strand.
GTGGCCGCCCAGCTGTGGGCCCACCGCGGCGAGTCGCTGGTCGTGTCCGGGCACAACGACATCGCCGTCCAGCTGGCCGTGCACGCGCTCAATCACCTGCTCGGCAACCTCGGCCACACGGTCGACCTCGCGCGCCCCTCGCTGCAGCGCCAGGGCGACGACGCCGCGGTGGCCGAGCTGGTCGATCAGATGGAGCGCGGCGAGGTTCACACCCTGATCCTGCACGGCGTCAACCCGGTCTACGATCACGCCGACGGGGGCGCCTTCGCGCGCGGACTGAAGAAGGTGGCGCTGTCGGTGTCCACCGGCGATCGCATCGACGAGACCGGCGCCGCGGTGAACGCGATCTGCCCCGACCATCACTTCCTCGAGTCGTGGGGTGACGCCGAGCCGGTCGAGGGCACGCTCAGCCTGAGCCAGCCGACCATCGCGCCGCTGTTCGAGACCCGCTCCGCCGCCGAGAGCCTCCTGCGCTGGCTCGGCGACGACACCGACCACTACGCGTACCTGCGCTCCTTCTGGCGCGAGCACATGTTCCCGCGCCAGCAGGCCACGCTGGACTTCGACACATTCTGGGACAAGTCCCTCGAACAAGGCATCGTCGAGCTCGGGGCCGGCGCGGGTGATCCGGCACCCTCGCCGGCCCCGGCTCCCGACCCAGGCGGCGACTGGCGCGCGGCCATCCGCCAGATCGGCGACCAGCAGCGCGCGGCACGCGCCGCCCGCCACCCCGACCGCTACGAGCTCGCGCTGTTCGAGAGCGTGGCGCTGCGCGACGGCCGCCACGCCAACAACCCGTGGCTGCAGGAGCTGCCCGATCCGATGACCCGGATCACCTGGGGCAACGTGGCCGCCATCGCCCCGTCGCTGGCCGACCAGCTCGGCGTGGACACCGGCGACGTGGTGGTGATCGCGAGCGGCGCCGGCCGCCTCCAGCTGCCGGTGTTCGTGCAGCCCGGCCAGCAGGCGCGCACCATCTCGGTGGCGCTGGGCCACGGGCGCACCCGCGTGGGCAAGGCCGGCGACCGGGTCGGCGCCAACGCCTTCCCGCTGGCGCGGCTGGTGCGCGGCGCCCGCTCCTACTCCGCCGCCGAGGTGACGATGACCGCGACCGGCCGCCACGAGAAGCTGGCCGCGTCGCAGAGCCACCTGTCGATGGAGGGGCGCGAGCTCGTGCTCGAGACCACGCTGGCCGATCTCGCGCGCGACGAGGCCGAGGCGCGCGAGCCGCTGCCCGATCTGTGGACCGAGCGCCCGCAGGGCGCGCACTCCTGGGGCATGGCGATCGATCTCGACGCCTGCACCGGCTGCTCCGCGTGCGTCATCGCCTGCCAGGCCGAGAACAACGTCCCGGTGGTCG
>DATFRY010000580.1:0-33967 GCA_035262925.1 Kofleriaceae bacterium
AGCTTGCAGCGCGTGCAGTCGCCCAGGTCCTCGCGCACGACCGCGAGCGAGACCCGCTCCGCCGTCGGCGAGACGTCCTCGCCGGCGGCCTCGGCCGCCACGCCGCTCTCGGCGGCGCCCGCATCATCGCCCACGCCCGCATCATCGCCCACGCCCGCATCCGGCCGCGCCCCGGCGTCGGGCGGCGGCGCGAGCGCGGCGGCGCCGCCGGCCGCGTAGATGCCCACCCGGTCGAGCTGCTCGGCGTGCAGGCGCAGCGCGGCCGCGAGCGAGCGCAGCTCGGCCCGCGGGTCGACCTCCGCCCCGGACCCGGCGCCGTCGGCGGAGCTGGAGTCGGTGTCGCTCATGACGCGGACAGCATCTCTACCACGCGATCGAGGATCGCGTGCGCGATCTCGTCCTTGCTGGCCAGCGCCACCTCGCGCTCGCCGCCGGCGTCGACCAGAACGACCCGGTTGGTGTCGACCGCGAAACCGGCGTCAGGCTGCGAGACGTCGTTGGCCACCACGAGATCGCAGCGCTTGCCGGCCAGCTTGGCCCTCGCCTCCTCCACCAGGCGCTCGGTCTCGGCCGCGAAGCCGACCAGGAGCGGGCGCCGCGCCCCTCGCTCGGCGCGCGCCTGGCCCAGGTCGCCCAGGATGTCCGGGTTGCGCGCGAGGGCCAGGCTGCTGGTCGACCCCAGGTCGCGCTTCTTGCGCTTCTGCGCCGACGGCTGCGCCGCGCGGAAGTCGGCCACCGCCGCCGCCATGATCACCACGTCGGCCGCCTCCGCCGCGCGCCGCGTCGCCGACGCCATCTCGGCCGCCGTCTCCATCGCCTCGGCGGTGACGCCGACCGGCGGATCCAGCGCCACCGGGCCGTGCACCAGGTCGACGTTGGCGCCCCGCCGCGCCGCCGCCCGCGCCAGCGCGAAGCCCATGCGGCCGGTCGAGCGATTGGCAAGCACGCGCACCGGATCGATCGGCTCCCAGGTGGGACCGGCGGTCACCACGATGCGCCGCCCGGCCAGGTCCTTGGGCGTGAGCACGTGCGCCGCCGCCTCGGCGATGTCGGCCGGCTCGGCCAGTCGCCCCGGGCCGGTCCAGCGACAGGCGAGGAAGCCCTCGCCGGGACCCACCACGTGCGTGCCCGCCTCCGCCACCAGCCGGCGCAGATTGGCGCGAGTGATGGGGTGATTCCACATGTTGACGTTCATGCTCGGCGCCAGCAGCACCGGCGCGGTCGTCGCCAGCACGACGGCGGTGACCGGGCAGTCGGCCATGCCGGCCGCCATGCGCGCGATGATGTTCGCCGTGGCGGGGGCGACCACCACCAGGTCGGCGCGGTCCGCCACCTGGATGTGCCCGATTTCCGACTCCTGCGTCAGATCGAAGAGGTCGGTCATCACCGCGTGACCCGACAGCGCCTGGAAGGTGAGCGGACCGACGAACTCGCGGGCCCGCGGCGTCATGGCGACGCGCACGGTCGCCCCCGCCTTGATGAACAGCCGGACCAGCTCGACCGCCTTGTAAGCCGCGATGCCGCCGCCGACCCCGACCACGACGGTTCGGCCGCGCAGCGGCTGCGCGCGCTCACTCATGGCGCGGAGCATATCGCGGCTGCCCGCGTTTGACCCGGCTCCGGCTCGGCCCCAATAATAGGCTGTCGGATGGGGAGAGCCGCGTCGCCTGGTCGGGTGCCGCTCGAGGCGCTGATCCTTGCGTTCGCCCACTCGCGCGCCAAGGCGCTGGTCGGGACCGACGCGCTGCGCAGCGTGCTGTCCGGCCAGTACCGCGAGTTGCACAAGGACGGCCACTTCGACCTCGAGCCGGTGTGGGAGCTGCTCGCGCAGCAACCCGGCTTCGACCCGGACGTGGTGCGCCCCGCGCTCTGCCGCTTCAAGAGCTGGGAGGGGCACCTCGGCCTCTCGGTCAGCATGCCGGCCGCGATGACCGGGCTCGACGAGGGTGAGCGGGCCACTCTCGCCGGGCTGGTCCACGTGCCGGCCCCGGAGCTCTCGCGTGTGCTGCAGGGCAGCCAGGTGCCGTCGGAGATGGTGCCCGGGGCGACGGCGCCCGAGCCGGCGCCGGAGTCGCGGGCGCCCACGAACCGCCCGGACAAGGTCACGCCGGCGGTCCCCGTCGTCGCCGCCGCCCGCAGGGTACCGCTCCTGCAGAGGCTCACCCCGGGGCAGCGCCGCATGGTGGAGATCGGCGCCCTGGTCCTGGCGGTGGCCGGCTTCGCCCTGGCCGGCGTCCAGCTCCAGCGCGGCTGCGCGAGGCCGCCGTGGGATCAGATCGGGACGCGCTTCGCCGGCGACATCCCGCTGCGCGCGGCCGAGCGCCAGGGCCCCGAGGTGAGCGGCTCTCTACAAGATGGCCGCTGGCTCGCCCTGCCCGCCCCGACCCGGTCGGCGCACATGAAGGCGGCGCTCGAGGCGCTGCCGCGCGACGTGCAGGTCTTCTTCGTGCGCGACGGCGACGGCCAGGTGCGCGCGATCGCGCGCTGGTTCGGACAGCCGCGCCAGGTCTCGATCACGCTGCAGTAGGCAGCCGGTCCGAGGCCGCCCGCGTCGCGGCGTTGTCGCGGCGCGCGCGCGTCCGGACCGGGCGCAACTTGTGGTACCACTCGGTTCCCCGGCGCCCGCCATGAGCACCTCGAGCAAAGGCCTCGCCGTCCGGATCGCGATCTCGGTGCCCGCGCGCGGCCGCGCGGCGGTCGGCTGACCATGTCGCTCCTGGTCTCCCGCGACGTGCTGGCCCGCGTCCGCCGCCTGGAGGTGCCGTTCGACCACCACGGCATCGATCCGTTCGGCGTCGAGCAGGTGCAGCTGGCCCGCTTCCTCACCGTGCTCGGCTGGTTCTATCGCCGCTACTTCGACATCACCGTGCACGGCATCGAGCACGTGCCGGCGCGCGGGCGCGCGATGCTGGTCGGCAACCACTCGGGCGGCGTCGCGCTCGACGCTGCCATGGTCCTGGCCTCGCTCTTCTTCGACATGGAGCCGCCGCGGCTGGGCCACGGCATGGCCGAGAAGTTCCTCAACCGGGTGCCGTTCGCCTCCACCTGGACCAACCGCCTGGGTCAGCTGACCGGCCTGCCCGAGCACGCGGTCTCCCTGCTCGAGTCCGATCGCCTGCTCATGGTCTTCCCCGAGGGCGCGCGCGGGACCGCCAAGCTGTACGGCGATCGCAACAGCCTGGTCGAGTTCGGCACCGGCTTCGTCCGCCTGGCCCTGCGCACGCGCACGCCGATCATCCCGTTCGCCTTCCTGGGCGGCGGCGAGGCGATCCCGACCGTGGTGAACCTCGTGCGGCTGGGCCAGCTCTTCGGCATGCCGTACATCCCGCTGACCCCGTGGCTGCTTCCGGTGCCGCGCCGGGTCGCGCTCGAGATCTACTACGACGAGCCGATCGCCCTCGAGGGCACCGGCAACGAGGAGGACGAGGTGATCATCGACCACGTCGACCGCATCAAGTCTCGCATCTCCGCGCTCATCGACAGCGGGGTCAGCATCCGCCGCGGCCGCGGCGAGGCGGTGAGGTAGGTGGCGCGGTGAGGGTCCTGGTCACCGGCATCGCGGGCAAGATCGGGCGCATCGTGGCCTTGCGCCTGCGCGCGGGCGGGCACGACGTCCTCGGCATCGACCGCCGAGGGTGGCCCGACGCGCCGCCCGAGATCGAGCTCCACCAGGTCGACATCCGCAAGCGCGCCGCCGAGGACGTGTTCCGCACCGGCCGCCCCGACGCGGTCGTGCACATGGCGACGGTCACGCACCTGACCGGGCGCTCGGCCGACCGCGACCGCATCAACCTGCACGGCACGCGCGCCGTGTGGGAGTGCAGCCACCAGCACGGCGTGAAGCGCGCGGTCTTCGTCGGGCGCCACACGTACTACGGCACCGGCCACGACTCGCCGCTCTATCACCGCGAGGACGATCCGCCGATGGCGGTGACCTCGTTCCCGGAGCTGGCCGACCTGGTGGCGGCCGATCTCTACGCCGGCTCGGCGCTGTGGCGCATGCCCGAGATCGACACGGCGGTGCTGCGCATCTGCTACACGCTGGGTCCGTCGCGCACCGGAACGCTCGCGCAATTCCTGCGCGGGCCGCGCGTGCCGACGCTGCTCGGATTCGATCCGCTGTTCCAGTTCCTGCACGAGGGGGACGCGGCCGACGCGATCGTGCTCGCGCTCGAGCGCGGTCTGCGCGGCGTCTACAACGTGTCGGGGCCGGAGCCGATTCCGCTGTCCCTGCTCATCTCGCTGTGCGGACGCTCGCAGGTGCCGATCCCCGAGCCGCTGTTTCGCCTGCTGCTGGGCCGCTTCGGCTTGCCGCGGCTGCCGCCGGGCGCGCTCAAGCACGTGAAGTACCCGGTGGTCATCGACGGCTCGGCGTTCCGCGCCGCGACCGGCTATCGCCATCAGCGCGACGGCGACGCGACCGCGAGCGAGTTCCGCGAGGCTCCGTCCGGGCTCGGCGAGTGATCCGAACCGGCGCTGCACCCGGGTAACACTGTATCTGCCGTCTCCTCGAAATGGCTTTTCCACGCCACCTCGATCCGCTATGCATCGATGGCAATGCCCGAGCGCGCCCTGCACATCCTGCTGGTGGAAGACGACGACGTGGATGTGATGAACGTCAGGCGCGCGTTCCAGCGCAACAACATCACCAACCCGATCCACGTCGCCTCCAACGGGCTCGAGGCGCTCCAGCTCCTGCGCGGCGGACAGGTGCCGGCCGACCGGCGGCTCATCCTGCTCGACCTCAACATGCCCAAGATGAACGGCATCGAGTTCCTGCGCGAGCTGCGCGCCGATCCGCAGCTTGCCCACGTGCCGGTCGTCGTGCTCACGACGTCCAACGACGAGCGCGACAAGGTGGACGCCTACAACCTCAACGTGGCGGGCTACCTGCTCAAGCCGGTCACCTTTCGCAACTTCGTCGACCTGATGGCCGCGCTCAACAAGTACTGGACGCTGGTCGAGCTCCCGTGAGACTTCGTCGCCGATGAGCCAGGAGGGGGGCACGGTTCCGGTACGGGTGTTGCTGGTCGACGACGACGTGGTCGACCGCCGGTTCGTGCAGCGCGCGCTGGCCCAGGGCGGGCTCGAGGTCGCGCTCACCGAGGCCGACGACGCCGAGCAGGCGCTGTCCGCCCTGACCGAGCAGCGGTTCGACTGCGTCCTGCTCGACTACCGGATCCCCGGCCGCGACGGCCTGTGGGTGCTCAAGGCCGCGCGCGCGGCCGGCGTCGAGGTGCCGGTCGTCATGCTGACCGGCCACGGCGACGAGGACACCGCGGTCAGCCTGATGAAGGCGGGGGCAGCCGACTACCTGGTCAAGGGCGCCCTGTCGAGCGGGCGGCTGGTCGCCGCGGTGCGCAGCGCCATGCGCGTCCATCAGGCGGAGCGCGAGGCGGCGGCGGCGGCCCAGGCGCTCGAGGACCGGGAGGAGCGGCTGCGCATCGCGCTCCACGCCACCGAGCTCGGCATCTGGGACTACCACCCGGCCTCCGGCACCATCGAGTGCGACGCCCGCGGCAGGGCGCTCTTCGGGCTGCCGTCCGACGCGGTCATGACCTACGACCGCTTCCTGTCGTCGCTGCATCCCGACGACAAGGGCCGCACCGACGCTGCCATCCAGCGGGCGCTCGATCCGGCGGACGCGGGCGAGTGCGACGTCGAGTACCGGCTGCGCGACCAGCCCGGGGGGCCGGAGCGCTGGGTGCGCGCGACCGGCCGCGCCTCGTTCGGCGACGGCGCGCCGCTGCGCCTCATCGGCACGGTGCAGGACGTGAGCGCGCGCAAGCGCTACGAGGACGCGTCGCGCCAGCAGAGCGAGTTCGAGCAGCAGCTGGTCGGCATCGTCAGCCATGACCTGCGCAACCCGCTGCAGGCGATGATGATGGGCGCCCACGCCGCGCTCATGCGCGAGGACCTCGACCCGGGGCTGGCCAAGACGCTGGCCCGCATCGTGTCGAGCGGCGAGCGCGCCGCGCGCATGATCAGCGACCTGCTCGACTTCACCCAGGCGCGCGCCGGCGGCGGCCTGCCGGTCTCGCGCAGCGACATGGACCTCCACGAGGTCGCGCGCCACACCGTGGGCGAGGTGCAGATGAGCGCGCCCGACCGCACGCTGTGGATCGAGGCGAGCGGCGACGGCATGGGCCACTGGGATCCGGACCGCCTGGCCCAGATCGTCACCAACCTGGTCACCAACGCGCTGGCCTACAGCCCGCCCGCCACGCCGGTCTCCATCAGGACCGCGGCCGAGGGCGCGTGGATGACGCTCGAGGTGCACAACCACGGCCCGGCCATCCCGCGCGAGGTGGTGCCGATCCTGTTCGAGCCGTTCCGGCGCGGCAAGGGCGGCGGCGGCAACCACCGCAGCATCGGGCTCGGCCTCTACATCGTGAAGCAGATCGCCGTGGCCCACGGCGGGTCGGTCGAGATCGACTCGCAGCCCGAGCTCGGCACCACATTCCGCGTCCGCTTCCCGCGGTGAGCGGCCCGGCCGCGCCTCACAGGAGCGGCGCGAACCTGGCCGCGAGCTCGCGCGTCTCCACCATGTTGTCCTCGATCGAGCAGTAGGTCCACGCGCCGTAGCGGCCCACCGAGTAGACGCCCGCGGCCTCGAGCACGGCGCGGGCGCGGCGGGTCTCGGCCAGCGAGCGGCCGGTGATGTGGACGTAGGCTGGATCGAGGATCACGCTGTGCCACGCGACCAGGCGGTGGCCGTCCACGATGCGCTCGCGGGCCAGGTCGGCCAGGGCGCGCCCGCGCAGGGCCTCCATGTCGAGATCGGCGCCGGCCGGCGCGCCGATCTCGACGTAGAGCGACATGCGGTCGCCGTCGTGAATGTTGTCGTAGTAGCCGACCCGGTAGAACGACAGCTCGCGCCCCGGGAAGTAGATCCAGTGCACGCCCGAGGCGCCCTTGCGGTCGAACCCGAGGTTGAAGACCGCGACCCGGTTCCAGCTGAACGCGCCGGCGTCGTGCTCCAGGCCGGACAGTCGGAGCAAGCGCGGCAGCGGCAGCGAGCTGACCAGGCGGCGATAGCGGATGCGGCGCGCGCCGGTGGTGGCGACCTGGCCGGCGAGGTCGAGCCCGACCAGCGGCTCGCCCAGGGCCACGGCGCCGGACGGCAGATCGCGGAGCAGCGCGCCCACGTACTCGACGGCGCCGCCGCGCGGATAGGTGAAGGTGGCGTTGTAGCTGGCGTTGTCCGGCCGCACCATGTTGCGGATGATGTCGGCCACGTCGGCGTGCGGGAAGAAGCGGCCCATGGCGTCCGGATCGAGCGCGTCGAGATCGCAGGCGTAGAGCTTCTCGTTGTACGGCACCAGGAAGCGCTCGCAGATGCCGGCGCCGAAGCGCTGCTCGAGCATCTGCTTGAACGAGCCGGGCGCGCCCGGCCCCGCGCCCTCGCCGCGGAAGTAGAGCCCGTGCAGGCAGTCGATGAAGTCGGCCTGCTCGAGCTGGTGGATGTTCTTCTGGAACGGGAAGTCGATGTCGCGCCCGCGGTAGCGGATGAACGAGCGCTTGGCGACCTCGCGGATGTCGGCGCCCGGCATGCGCGCGCGCAGCCAGGCCTCGATGTCCGGGTGGCGGAAGTGGAAGAAGTGGCCCGAGTAGTCCCACACGAAGCCGTCGCGGTGCACGCTGCGGCAGTAGCCGCCCGGCTCCGCCTCGGCCTCGAGCACGAGCAGCTCGGGCTCGGGCCGGCCGCGCGCGGCCGCCTCCGCGCGCAGCCAGTTTGCGAACGACAGCCCGCTCACGCCCGCGCCCACCACCAGATAGTCGATGGACTCCACGGCGGGCCTCACTGCGCGGGCGCCGCCTGCACGGCGTCGTCGAGCGCCTCGTGCGGCTGCACCACCTCGAGCAGGCGCACGCCGGGGAAGTCGTCGCACGCGTGCTCGAGCTGCCAGTCGTTGCGGGCCAGGAACACCGGCGCCCCCGTGTGGTCGTCGGCGATGTGCTGCTCGTGCGCGTCGCAGAACTTCTCGAGCAGCCGGTGGTCGGCCGACACCGCCCAGCGCGCGGTCACGTACGGCACGCTCTCGAAGTGGACCGGCAGCCCGTACTCGGTGCGGATGCGGTCGGCCAGCACGTCGAACTGGAGGCGGCCGACCACGCCGACCACCCACTCGGATCCGATGCGCCGGCGCAGCGCCTGGGCCGCGCCCTCCTCGGCCAGCTCGCACAGCGAGCGGCCGAGGTGCTTGGCCCGCATCGGATCGTCCGGCCGCACCCGCTGCAGGAGCTCGGGCGCGAAGCGCGGCACGCCGGGGAAGCGGAGCGCCTCTCCCTCGGTCAGGGTGTCGCCGATGTGCAGGATGCCGTGGTTGGGGATGCCGACGATGTCGCCGGCGAACGCCTCCTCGGCCAGCTCGCGGTCGCGTGCCTGGAACAGGACCGCGTTGCCGACCGCGAGGCTCTTGCCGCTGCGCGTGATCGAAAGGCGCATGCCGCGCTTGAAGTGGCCCGAGCACAGCCGCACGAACGCGACCCGATCGCGATGGCGCGGATCCATGTTCGCCTGGATCTTGAAGACGAAGCCGGTGACCTTCGGCTCGCCCGGATCGATGAGCCGGTGGGCGGTGCGCTGCGGGCGGGGCGGCGGCGCCAGCTCCTCCAGCCCGGCCAGGAGCTCGCCCACGCCGAAGTTGTTGAGCGCGCTCCCGAAGTAGACCGGCGTCAGGTGGCCCTCGCGATAGGAGCCGAGGTCGAAGGCGGGGCACAGCTCGCGCGCCATGGCCACCTCGTCGCGCAGGCGCGCGGCGGCGCGCTCGGGCAGGAGCTGGCCGAGGCGCGGGTCGTCGAGCCCCTGCAACGTCTCGCCCTCGCTCATCACCGCCCGGGCCGCGCGGTCGAGCAGGACCAGGCGGTCGTGGCGCAGGTCGTAGCAGCCGCGGAAGTCCTGGCCCATCCCGATCGGCCAGCTGACCGGCGCGACGTCGAGCGCCAGGGCGGAGGAGATCTCGTCGAGCAGCTCGAACGGCTCGCGCGCCTCGCGATCGAGCTTGTTGATGAAGGTGATGATCGGGACGTCGCGCAGGCGGCACACCTCGAACAGCTTGCGCGTCTGCGCCTCGATGCCCTTGGCCGCGTCGAGCACCATGATCGCCGAGTCGACCGCGGTCAGCGTGCGATAGGTGTCCTCGCTGAAGTCCTCGTGGCCCGGCGTGTCGAGCAGGTTGAACGTGCAGTCGCCGTGCTCGAAGGTCATCACCGAGACGGTCACGCTGATCCCGCGCTGCCTCTCGATGTTCATCCAGTCGGAGCGCGCGCGTCTCTCCGCGCCCCGCGCCTTGACCGCTCCTGCGAGCTGGATAGCCCCGCCAAAAAGCAACAGTTTTTCTGTGAGGGTGGTCTTGCCGGCATCCGGGTGGGAGATGATGGCGAAGGTCCTCCTCCGCCGGACAGGTTCAGGCAGCTTGGTCATTTGCTTCCGATTTGAGAGGCGCTTTTGGCCCGCTCCTGGTAGCTTGGAAAAAGCGGCCGTACTCCCCCATGGGGGTGGTCCAGTCAACGTAAGCCAGAAGGAGTGTCGCCATTTCTGCCAAGGTCTTTGTCGGGAACCTGAGCTACCAGACTACAGCTGAAGAGCTGACCCAGGTTCTCTCGGAAGCGGGAAGAGTAGTGGATGTATACATCCCCACTGATCGAGTCACAGGTCGGCCGCGCGGTTTCGCGTTCGCCACGTTCTCGTCGGAGGCGGAAGCCAGCGAAGCGATCAAGCTGTTCAACCAGCGCGAGGTCAGCGGTCGCAGGCTCAATGTGAACCAGGCCGAAGAGCGGCCGCGTCGCCCGCCGGGCGAGCGCCCCGGCGGCTTCGGCGGCGGTGGCGGCCCCGGTGGCGGACGGCGCTTCGGCGGAGGTGGCGGCTACGGCGGCGGAGGTGGCGGCTACGGCGGTGGCGGTCGCCCCGGCTTCGGCGGCGGCGGCGGCTTCGGCGGCCCCCCCACCGAGGACCCGGCCTTCGGGTTCGAAGGTGGGCGCTACCAGCCCGACGAAGAGCAGGCCGGTGGCGGTGGTGGGGGAGGCGGCGGCGACGCCCCCGGCGGTCCGCGCCGCTTCAAGAGCAAGGGCAGCCGCCGCGGCCTGCGCGCGCGCAAGCGATCGCTCTAGCCCGGCAACCGGGCAATCGCCCACGTGGTACAGGGCCGGCCGAGGGCGCGCTCGCGACCTCGGCTGTGCTAGCCTTCGCCGCGCCCCTGACTCGGAGGACGCGACGCGATGAGCAAGGTCTTGATTATCGGCGCCGGCGGCGTCGGTGGCGTGGTCACGCACAAGTGCGCCCAGGTTCCCGACGTGTTCGGCCAGATCGTGCTGGCCAGCCGATCGATGGCGCGGTGTCAGGCGATCCAGCGCCAGGTGCGCGAGATGCGCGGGCGCGAGATCGAGATCGACAAGGTCGACGCGGATGACGTGGCCCAGACGGTCAAGCTCATCCGCCGCGTCAAGCCGCGCCTGGTCATCAACACCGCCCTGCCCTATCAGGACCTCCCCATCATGGACGCCTGTCTCGAGACGGGCGTCGACTACCTGGACACCGCCAACTACGAGCCGCGCGACGTCGCCAAGTTCGAGTACAAGTGGCAGTGGGCCTATCACGAGCGCTACCGCAAGGCCGGCATCATGGCCCTGCTCGGCTCCGGTTTCGACCCCGGCGTGACCAATGTGTTCTGCGCCCACGCCAAGAAGCACCTGTTCGACCGCATCCACACGGTCGACATCCTGGACTGCAACGCCGGCAAGCACGGTCACGCCTTCGCCACCAACTTCAACCCGGAGATCAACATCCGCGAGATCACCCAGCGCGGCCGGTACTGGGAGAAGGGTGAGTGGCGGGAGATCGACCCGCTGTCCGAGAGCATGATGTTCGACTTCCCCGAGGTCGGACCGTACAAGGCGTACCTCCTCTACCACGAGGAGCTCGAGTCGCTGGTGGTGAACCTCCCCGGGCTCGAGCGCATCCGCTTCTGGATGACCTTCTCGGACCAGTACATCACGCACCTGCGCGTGCTCGAGAACGTCGGCATGACCCGCATCGATGCGGTCGATTTCGAGGGGCAGAAGATCGTGCCGCTCAAGTTCCTCAAGGCGGTGCTGCCCGATCCGTCGAGCCTGGGCCAGCGCTACGAGGGCAAGACCGTGATCGGCTGCCTCATCGACGGTGAGAAGGCGGGCGCGCGCCGCAAGGTCTTCATCTACAACGTCAGCGATCACGCGGCCTGCTACGAGGAGGTGCGCGCGCAGGCCATCTCCTACACGACCGGCGTGCCGGCCATGGTCGGCGCCATGATGATGCTGTCCGGCAAGTGGCGCGGCCAGGGCGTGTTCAACATCGAGCAGCTCGATCCGGATCCGTTCCTGGAGGCGCTGGGCGCCCACGGCCTGCCCTGGCAGGTCCAGGACATGGGGGCGTAGAAGCTCGCCATGACCGGGGCCAGCGCGGTGCACGCGCCGCCGGCGACGCGCCCGCTCGACATCGACGTGTCGGGGGTGGAGACGCCGGTCTACATCGTGGACCTCGGCGCGCTGCGGAGGAACCTCGCCATCCTGGCCGACGTCCAGGCCCGGGGCGGCTGCAAGGTGCTGCTCGCGCTCAAGGGCTTCGCCATGTGGAGCGTGTTCCCGCTGGTCGGCGAGTACCTGTCGGGCATCGCGGCCAGCTCGCTGGCCGAGGCGCGGCTCGGTCGCGAGGAGATGAACAAGGAGGTCCACGTCTACGCCCCGGCCTTCGCCCCCGACGAGCTGGCCGACATCGTCGGGCTGGCCGACCACCTGGTGTGGAACTCGTTCTCCCAGTGGGAGCGGCTGGGCGCCGCGGCGCGGGCGGCCGGCGCCGCGCGCGGCGTGCGCTTCGGCATGCGGGTCAACCCCGAGCACTCCGAGGTGGAGGTCGCGCTCTACGATCCGGCCGCGCCGGGCTCGCGGCTGGGCGTGCCGCGCGGCCAGTTCCGCCTGGACGCGATGGACGGCATCAGCGGGCTCCACTTCCACACGCTGTGCGAGCTGGGGGCGGACGCGCTCGAGCGCACGCTGGCCGCCTTCGAGGAGCGCTTCGCGCCCGCGCTGGAGCGGGTCGAGTGGGTCAACTTCGGCGGCGGCCACCACATCACCCGCCCCGACTACGACGTGGACCGCCTGGTCGGGCTGGTCCAGGACTTCCGCCGGCGGCGCGGGGTCGAGGTCTACCTCGAGCCGGGCGAGGCGGTCGCGCTCGGCACCGGCGTGCTGGTGGCCAGTGTGCTCGACATCGTGCACAACCAGGTCGACATCGCGCTGCTCGACACCTCGGCCACCGCGCACATGCCGGACGTGCTGGAGATGCCGTATCGCCCGGTCATCGAGGGCGCCGGCGCGCCGGGCGAGCACGCGCACACCTATCGCCTGGGCGGGCTCACCTGCCTGGCCGGCGACGTCATCGGCGACTACTCCTTCCCGCGCCCGCTCGCGGTCGGCGACAAGCTCGTCTTCCGCGACATGGCGCACTACACGATGGTCAAGAACACCACGTTCAACGGCGTGCGCCTGCCGTCGATCGCGCTCCACGATCCGGCCGACCATTCGATCCGCGTGGTGCGGCGCTTCGGCTACCACGACTACCGGGCCCGGCTGTCGTAGCTCGTCCCGCGACGAGCGGAGGCGGACCGCCTGCGCGGCCGCGCGATCTCAGAGCCGCTCGATCTTGAGGTGCTTGACGCCGGGCGCCCCCTCGAGCGCCCGGGCCAGCTCGTGGCTCTGCACCGGGGCGGGCGCGCGCAGCTCGAATGTCACCCGGACCTCGCCGCCGTCGCCGTGTCGCTCGTACGACTCCTGCGACAGGACCGCGCCGTTGCGCGTGAGCGCGCCGATGAGCGCCGTGATGCTCGACTCGGACTCGTCGACCAGCAGCGAGATGCGCTGGCGCGCGACCGGCTCGCCGCGGTCCTCGAAGCGGCGCAAGAGCGTCAGCGCGGCCAGCCCGGTCGCGGTCACGAAGGCGGCCTCGACGTACATGCCGGCTCCGGCGGCCATGCCGATCGCGGCCACCAGCCACAGGCTGGCGGCGGTGGTCAGCCCGCGCACGGTGATGCCCGTGCGGAGGATCGCGCCGGCGCCGAGGAAGCCGATGCCGGAGACCACCGACGCGGCGATGCGCGACGCGTCCACCTCGACCAGGTCGCCCGCGACGTAGTGCTGGAAGTAGACGAACCGGGTCGAGATCACCATGAACGTCGCCGATGCGAGGGCGACGAGCGTGTGCGTGCGTAGACCGGCCGGGCGGCCGTGGAGGTCGCGCTCGAAGCCGATCACGGCCCCGAGCAGCATCCCGGCGGTGACGCGGAGGAAGAGCTCACCGTGAACTTCGAGCACGACGACGGCGAGTATACCGGCGTCGCCGGCGCGGCGCCGTCCGTGGCGCGCTACGCCGGCTCGAGGCGCCAGCTGAGCGCGCCGTCCTCGATGAGGACGGCCTCGGCCTTGTGCAGCGACGGAACGGTCACGCCGCTCGGCTCGGCCAGGAGCTCGGCGAGTCGCGAGATCGACGGCTCGTGGCCGACGGCGGCCAGGGTGGCGCCTGCCAGCGGCTCGGCGCGGCGGGTCAGCCACTCTGCGGCGGCGCGCACGCTGGCCCCGGCCGGCGCGAGGCACTGGCTCGCCTCGACCGAGCCGCTCCAGTCGAGCCAGCGCACCAGGAGCTCTGCCGTCTGCACCGCGCGCACCAGCGGGCTGGTCACGACCGCCCCGAGCTCCAGCCCCGACTCGGCGAGGAGCGCACAGAGCCCGCGCACCTGCTGCCGGCCGGCCGGCGTCAGATAGCGGTTCTCGTCGGGCAGACCCGTCGACTCGGACACCGCGTCGGCGTGCCTGACCAGGAGGATGCGCATTCGCTTCACCGTGCCCGCCGGGGACGCCGATGTCAACCGGCCGGCCCGGCCCGGCCCGGCCTCGCCGGTGCGGCGGTTTGACACCGGTTTTTGGCGGTGCCTATGCTTCCCCCATGGCTCTCCCGATCCCGGTGCGCCTGCTGTGCGATCGGATCGGAGAGAGCGAGCCGCCGCCGTCGGCGGAGATGCGCGCGTGGCTGCGCGACACGGCGCGCTCGCTGGCGGGCGGCGCGGCTGCATCTGCCACGTGTGCACCCGCGTTCGTGGCGGCGGCGCGGCGCCTCGGGCGCGGGCCGCTGGCCGCCGGCGAGCCGCTGCCCGGGCCCGACGATCCGGTCCCGACCGGCAGCTGGTCGGTGGACGACGCCGGGCGCGCCGCGCTGCTGGTCGCCGCCGCCGCCGGCTCGCCCGACTCGCTGGCCGATCTGGCCGACGAGCTCTACCGCCAGGGCGACAGCCGCGAGAAGCGCGCCGTGGTGCGCAGCCTGCCCCTCTTGCCCGACGCGGGCCGCTTCGCGCCGCTCGCGCTCGACGCCGGGCGCACCAACGAGACCGACCTCTTCACCGCGCTGGCCTGCGACAACCCGTTCGCGGCCAGACACTACGGCGAGCAGGAGCTCAACAAGCTGGTCATGAAGGCCGCGTTCGTCGGCGCCCCGCTGGAGCGCATCGTCGGGCTCGACCGCCGGGCCAACCCGGAGCTGGCGCGCATGGCGATGGACTACGTGTCGGAGCAGGAGGCCGCGCTGCGCCGCTTCCCGCCCGACATCTGGCTCCTGGTCGCGGCCGACGTCACGCCCGCCGCGCTCGGCCGCATGATCGGCTACCTCAACCACAGCGCCGCCGAGGTGCGGCGCGGCGCAGCGCGCGGTCTGGGGCGCGCGGGCCAGGCGCGAGCGCGCCCGTTCCTGGGCGACCGAGCCGCCATCGAGACCGATGGCCACGTGCGCGCCGCCATCGCGCAGGCGCTGGAGGAGATCCCGCCGTGAAGATGTTCGATCCGCACATCCACATGACGTCGCGCACCACCGACGACTACGAGCGCATGGCGGCGGCCGGCATCGCCGCGGTGCTCGAGCCCGCCTTCTGGCTCGGGCAGCCGCGCACCCAGGTCGGCACGTTCGCCGACTACTTCGCCTCGCTGGTCGGCTGGGAGAGGTTTCGCGCCCGCCAGTTCGGCATCGCCCACTTCTGCACCATGGCGCTCAACCCCAAGGAGGCCAACGACGATCGCCTGCGCGACGAGGTCATCGCGCTCCTGCCGCGTTTCCTCGAGAAGGACGGCGTGGTCGGCGTGGGCGAGATCGGCTACGACGACGTCACCGCGGCCGAGGAGGCGGCGTTCGCCGCCCAGCTCGAGCTGGCGAAGGAGCGGCGGCTGCCCGCGCTGGTCCACACGCCGCACCGGGACAAGAAGCGCGGCACCGAGCGCTCGCTGGCGCTGGTGCGCGAGGTCGGGATCGACGAGGCCCTGGTGCTCATCGATCACAACAACGAGGAGACCCTGCCGCTGGTGCGCGCGACCGGCTGCTGGGCCGGCCACTCGATCTACCCCGACACCAAGATGACCGAGGAGCGCATGGTCGCGCTCGTGCAGAAGTTCGGCACCGAGCGCATGATCGTCAACAGCGCCGCCGACTGGGGCAAGAGCGATCCGCTCAAGGTGCCGAGGACGGCGGAGGCCATGGCGCGCGCGGGCTTCGCCCCTGCCGACATCGAGACGATCGTGTGGCGCAACCCGATCGCCTTCTTCGAGCAGTCGGGCCGGCTCGACCGCGCGCTGCTCGACGGCGTGGCGGTCGACCAGACGCAGACCTTCGCCGGCAACTCGGTCCTGCGCGGGCAGCGGCCGATCGTGGCGGGGTGAGGCGCGGTGCGGCTCGACGTCGGCGGAGGCCGGACCGCGCTCCTCACCTACTGCGCCAACGTCCACCCCGGCGAGCGGCTGGCCGATGTGTGGGCGGCGCTCGACGCCGCCGCGTCGGTGCGGGCCCGGCTGGGGCTGGCGCGCATGGCGGTCGGGCTGTGGCTCAGCCGGCCCGCGCTCGACGAGCTGGTCGCCGCCGGCGCCGATCGCGGGGCCGCGCGCCTGGGCGAGGAGCTCGCGCGCCGCGAGCTCGAGGTCTTCACCTGCAACGGATTCCCGTACGGCAACTTCCACGCGCCGGTGGTCAAGCGCGCGGTCTACCACCCGGACTGGACGACGCCCGAGCGGCGGGCCTACACCCTGGCGCTGGCCGAGATCCTGGCCCTGGTGATGCCGCGCGACGTCGACGACGCCACCATCTCCACGCTGCCGCTGGCCCACCGAGACGAGCCGGCCGACGCCGGCGCGGCCGGCGACGCGGTGGCAGAGCTGTGCCGCCTGTGTGTCGACCTGGCGCGGCTGGCCGACCGCACCGGCAAGCGGGTGCGGGTCGCGTGCGAGCCGGAGCCGGGCTGTTCGATCGAGACCACGTGGGACGCGATCGAGTGGTGGACCTCGGCCGTGCCGGCGGCGGCGAGGCGCGCCGGGGTGAGCCCCGACGTGGTCGCCGCCCACCTCGGCGTCTGCTTCGACACCTGCCACCAGGCGGTGGCGTTCGAGGACCCGGCCGCCAGCCTCGACGCGCTCGCGGCGGCCGGCGTCCCGGTGGGAAAGATGCAGCTCTCCAGCGCGCTGGTCATCCCCGCGCCGGGGACGCCGGAGGGGCGGGCGGCGCTGGACCGCTTCGCCGAGCCGCGCTTCCTCCACCAGGTGCGCGCGCGCCGCGCGGGCGGCGAGCTGGCCGCCGCCGATGACCTCGACCAGGTGGCCGACCTGCCGCCCGACCAGGCCTGGCGCGTGCACTTCCACGTGCCGATCCACCGCGCCGCGGTCGGCGACGTCGGCACCACGCGCGAGTTCCTGCGCGGCGCGATCGCCTGGCTGCGCGCGCCGGGCAGGCCCCTGCCGCACCTCGAGGTCGAGACTTACACCTGGTCGGTCCTGCCCGAGGGCGAGCGGCCGCGCGACGACGCGAGCCTGTGCGCCGGGATCGCCGCCGAGCTGGCGTGGGCGCGCCAGGAGCTCACGCTTCCGTGAGCGGCGCGCCCCGGCCGCTGGTGGTCATCGATATCGTCGGCCTGACCCCCGCGTTGATCGGGCCCGACACGCCGCACCTGTCGTCGCTCGCGCTCGATGGCTTTCGCGCGTCGCTCGATCCGGTCCTGCCGGCGGTCACCTGCACCGCCCAGGCGACCATGCTCACCGGCGCGCTGCCGCGAGAGCACGGCGTGGTGGGCAACGGCTGGTACTTCCGCGACCAGGCCGAGGTGCTGTTCTGGCGCCAGTCCAACCGGCTGGTGGGCGGCGAGAAGCTGTGGGACGCGGCGCGCCGGCGGCGGCCGGATCTGTCGACCGCGGCGCTGTTCTGGTGGTTCAACATGTACAGCTCGGTCGAGCGGTCGGTCACGGTGCGGCCGATCTATCCGGCCGACGGGCGCAAGATCCCGGCGCTGTACTCGCACCCGCCGGAGCTGGCCGGCGAGCTCGAGGCGGAGCTGGGCCGCTTTCCGTTCTTCCAGTTCTGGGGGCCGAAGTCGGGGCTTCCCTCCTCCGAGTGGATCGCGCGCTCGGCCGCCTCTCTGTTTCGCCGCCACCGGCCCGGGCTGCTCCTGGTCTACCTGCCGCACCTGGACTACGACATGCAGCGCCTGGGCCCCGGGCATCCGGCGATCGCCAGCCAGGTGCGCGCCATCGATCGCGTGGCGGGCGGCCTCATCGACGCGGTGCGCGGCGGCGGGGCCGAGGTCGTGGTGGTCTCCGAGTACGGGATCGAGGAGGCGCGCACGCCGGTGCACCTCAACCGCGCGCTGCGCGAGGCCGGGCTGGTCGCGGTGCGCGAGACCCTGGGCTGGGAGATGCTCGACCCGGGCGCGTCGCGCGCGTTCGCGGTCGCCGACCACCAGGTCGCCCACGTCCACGTCGCCGATCCGGCCGATGTCGATCGGGTGGCGCAGCTGGTCCGCGCCCAGCCGGGGGTCGCCGAGGTGCTCGACCGCGCCGGCCAGGCTCGCGTCGGGCTCGACCACGAGCGCTCCGGCGAGCTGGTCGCCGTGGCCGAGCCGGGCGCGTGGTTCACCTATTATTACTGGCTCGACGACGCGCGCGCGCCCGACTTCGCCCGCACCGTCGACATCCACCGCAAGCCCGGCTACGACCCGGTCGAGCTGTTCCTCGATCCCGACCGCCCGCTCATCAAGGGGCGCGTGCTGTTCAACCTGGCCAGGAAGCTGGCCGGCTTCCGCTACCTGATGGACGTCATCCCGCTGCGCGCCGACCTGGTCAAGGGCACGCACGGCCGCGCCCCGGTCGAGCGCGATCGCGGCCCGCTGCTCATCTCGTCCACGCGGCGGGGCGCGGTGGATCGCATGGCGATGACCGCCGTGCGCGACTACCTGCTCGGCTTGCTGGTCGACTGAACCGCGAAGGCCAGCGCCGCGCGCGCCACGTCGACGGCGGCGTGGGAGTGGCGCGACAGCTCGAACGTGGCCGGGCCGCGGTAGTCGACCTCGGCCAGCGCCGCGAGCACGGCGGCGAGGTCCATGTCCCCCTCCCACGGCAGGAGGTGATCGTGGACCGGGCGCCGCATGCCCTCGAGGTGGACGTTGACTGCGCGCGCCGCGTGGCGCCGCACGGCGGCCTCGGCCGAGTCCTCGGTCAGGTGTGCGTGGCCGACGTCGAGGGTGAGGCCGAGCGCGGGGTGATCGACCGCCGCGGCGATGCGCTCGAAGTCGGCCATCGACTCGATGTGCATGCCGGGCTCCGGCTCGAAGCCGAGCACGACGCCGGCCGCGGCGGCGCGCTCGCACAGCGCGCGCAGGCCGCCGGCCAGGCGCCGGTCGAGCTCGCCCGGGTCGGCGCTCGAGTCGGGCGGGCGCGTGCCCGACCACAGGCTGACCACGCCGGCTCCGATCGCGGACGCGACGTCGACCGCGCGGCCGAGGAAGTCGAGGCGGCGCGCCCGGCCCGGCGCGTCGTCCTCGAGCAGCGTCGGCCGGTGCTTGCGCCACGGATCGAGCAGGAAGCGCGCCCCGGTCTCGACGACCGGCAGGAGGTCGAGCTCGCGACACAGCGCCGCGATGCGCTCCGCCTCGCGCGCCGCGTCGGGCGCGAAGGGATCGAGCGCGGCGTGGTCGAGCGTGATGGCGACCGAGCGGTAGCCGAGGCCCGCGATGACGCGCAGCGCGTCGCCGAGCGCGTGGCAGATGAAGCCGTTGGTGTTGTAGCCGAGGCGCACGTCGCGTCAGGTCACGTCATGTCATGTAGAAGCGGCGCTTGAGCAGCCAGGCCGGCACCGCCATCGCCGTCACCGCCAGCGCGGCCTCGGGCCAGCCGGCCGCCGCCACCATGGCGGCGTCGATGGCCGGCATGAGCAGGATGCCGCCGCCGACCGCGCGGCCGATCGCCGCCGCGCTCGGCTCGGCCAGGACCGGCCCGAACACGCCGCGCGCGCGCCACGCCACGAAGCCGGCGAACGGCGCGAGCCACAGGAAGCCGCCCAGGTGGCTGGCCGGGCTGGCGGCCGCGAGCGCGGCGAGCGCCGCGACCAGGACGACCGCCACCTCGATGACGGCGCGGCGCGCCCGGCCCGTCCTGGAGCCGACCACCTCGTCGCGCGACAGCGAGGTGATGGCCGCGGTGTAGGCGCCCATGGTGAGCGGCGCGATCCACATCCACGCCTCGGGCGGCGCCGACGTGCCGGCCGCGGTCATGCCGAGGCACACGTTGATGAAGCGGCACGTCCCCATGGCCAGCGGACCGAGCGGCCCGGTCTTGATGCCGCCGTCGTAGAGCAGCACCGCGCAGGCCAGCCCGGCCGCCACCGAGCCGGCCACGCTGGAGAACGAGGCCGCGAGCGCGACGCCGCAGGCCAGGAGCGCGACGCCGAGCGCCAGCGCGAGCCCCGGCGCGACCTCGCCCGACGGGATCGGCCGCTCCGGCCGCTCGAGCGCGTCCCAGTCGCGATCGAAGAAGTCGTTCAGGACCATGCCGGCCAGGTAGATGCAGCCGGACGCGGCCAGGAGCAGCCCGTCGCGCAGCGCGAAGGCGCCGCCGCGCGCGAGCAGCACGCCGGCCGCGACGTTGGCGAAGGCGGTGAACACGTTCGGGATGCGGCACAGGCGGAGGAGCGCACGCAGCGTCATGACACCGGCTCCGTGGCACGGGTCAGGTGTCGGACGAGCATCGCCACCTGCCGCTCGTGGGCCGGCTCGTTCGCGCCCATCGGCTGCTTGAAGAACAGGGCCAGGTAGGAGAGCAGGCCGCGCTCGCCGCGGCGGAGCGCGCGGTCGCACAGGCGGGCCAGATCGAGGACCAGGGGCGCGGCCAGCGCCGAGTCCGCCCCTTCCCAGGTGAGCTGCAGGCTCATGCGGGTGCCGAGGAAGCCCTCGAACAGGACGTGATCCCACGCCACCTTCCAGTCGCCGAGCGGCGGCACGTAGCGGATGTCGACCTGCGCGTCGGGCCGGTAGCCGAGGAGGAGCGGCAGGGTCTCGCCCTTGCTGCGCTCCTTGGAGCGGCGCGCGTCCGGATCGGACAGCGTGCGGCCGTCCTCGTTGCCGAGGATGTTCTGGCTGAACCAGGACAGGACGCGCAGGTTGCGCGCCGCGAACATCGGGGCCAGCACCGTCTTGAGCAGCGTCTGGCCGGTCTTGCCGTCGCGCCCGCCGTGCACCGCGCCGCGCTGGCGCGCCACCTCGTCGAGCGCGGGCAGGCTCGACCCGAGCGACGGCGTGAAGTTGACATAGCCCCAGCCGAGCTCGAGACAGGCCAGCGCGTAGATCGCGCTCGCCGGCAGCTGGCCGCCGGAGGCCACGTGGCGCCGCAGCCCGTCGGCGTCGTCGGGCACCCGGCCGTCCCACGGCGGCTCGGTCGACGCCAGGTTGATGGCGACGGCGCGCGCGAGCCCGTGCGCGGCGGCGAATGCGCGCAGCTCCGCCTGCACCGCCTGCACCGCCTCGGCCACCGGCGCCCCGCCGCCGGAGACGGCGCCGACGCCCGGCCGGATGCGCGCGGCGTAGTCCTCGAGATCGCCGGCCACCGCCTCGACCAGCGGCTCCGACAGGACGCGGTCGGCGCGCGCGAGCCGGCGCGCGCGCTCGAGCACGTCGGGCGGGCGCAGGTCGCACCCGCCGAGCGCGATGTCGCCGAGCGGCGCCAGGTCGGCGCCGGCCAGGAGCGGCAGCTCGGTGACCATGCCGAGCGGCTCGGCCAGCCCTCGCCGGATCGCGGCCAGCCCGACCGCCACGGTGGTGGCCACGTTCCCGGAGCCGCCGATGAGCCACAGGCCGACCACCCGCGCATCATGACACGGGCCGGCGTGGCAGCCGGCCGCGAGAGCGATCAAACTAGCGGCGTCATGCGCGCCATGGTCCTCGACCGCCCCGGCGACGCGCTCCACCTGCGCGAGCTGCCCGATCCCGAGCCGGGGCCTGGACAGATCCGCATCCGCGTCGCGGCGTGCGGCGTGTGCCGCACCGACCTCCACATCGTCGACGGTGAGCTGGCGCGGCCGGCGCTGCCGCTGGTCCCGGGTCACCAGATCGTGGGGCGCGTCGACCGGATCGGCGACGGCGCCTCGCGCTTCGCGCACGGCGACCGCGTGGGCGTGCCGTGGCTCGGCCGCGCCTGCGGGGTGTGCCGCTTCTGCCGGAGCGGCCGCGAGAACCTGTGCGACGCGCCGGTCTTCACCGGCTACACCCGCGACGGCGGCTTCGCCGAGCTGGCGGTGGCCGACGCCGACTTCGCCCTGCCGCTGGCCGACAGCGTGGGCGACGACGCCGACGCGGCGCCGCTCCTGTGCGCCGGGGCCATCGGCTACCGCGCGCTGCGCATCGCCGGCGACGGCGCGCGCCTCGGCCTGTGGGGCTTCGGCGCGGCGGCCCATATCATCATCCAGATCGCCCTGCACCAGGGGCGCGAGGTGTACGTGTTCACCCGGCCCGGCGACGCGGGCTCGCAGGAGTTCGCCCGCGCGCTGGGAGCGACGTGGGCCGGCGGCTCGGACGGGCGTCCGCCGGTGGCGCTGGACGCGAGCATCCTGTTCGCGCCGGTCGGCGCCCTGGTGCCCGCCGCCCTGGCCTGCGCCGACAAGGGCGGCCGCGTGGTGTGCGCCGGCATCCACATGAGCGACGTGCCGTCGTTCCCGTACGAGCTCCTGTGGAACGAGCGCTCCGTCGTGTCGGTCGCCAACCTGACCCGGCAGGACGGCGCGGACCTGCTCGCGGCGGCCGCGCGCTCTCCCATCCGCACGCACGTCACTCGCTATCCCCTGGCCGACGCCAACCGGGCGCTGTCCGATGTGCGCGCCGGCCGCCTCGACGGCGCGGCCGTGCTCGTCGCCGGGTGAGGCCGGCGACCTGCGCGCCTACCAGCCGCCGGCGCGGGCCGATGACTGGCGCCGCATGGTCGGCAGGCGCGAGAAGCGATCGATGCGGCCGGTGAGCTCGGCCAGCTCGCGCTGCAGCTCCTCGTAGTCGGACGCGCTGTCGCCCGGCGCGTTGGCGCGCCAGCGGCAGGCGAACACGGTCAGGACGACCCGATCGAGCGCGAACGAGAACGCCATGCCCTGATCTGCACCCTGCGTGGTGAGGAGGTCCGTCATCCGCCGCGCGCTGTCGTCCTCGTCGAGCGACGCCAGGGTGAGGCCGGGCGCGCGGGTGCGCGCGCTCAACCAGCCGTCGGCGAGCGGCACCTCGAACTCGCACAGCTCGTCCCAGCTGTCGACGTCGCCGGCGGCGCTCCACGGCACCAGCGCGTCCCCCACGCGACAGAGGAGCACCGCCGCGCTCCAGCGGCCGACCAGGTAGCCGAGCAAGGTCTCGATCGCGTCGGCCAGGGTGACCGACGCGCGCAGGGAGGCCAGCGCGCCCTCGAAGCCGGGCCCGTCGCTGCGGCGCGGGATGTGGACCCCGCGCAGGCAGGTCAAGGGGCCGAGCCAGGGCGGGTTGGCGTGCGGCAAGAGGCCCGTCACCTCCATGAGCGTCGCCATCTCGTAGAGATCGGCCATGTCGATGGCGTTCTGGAGATCGATCTCCTCGATCTGCTCGATCTCGTCGGGCACCGCCGCGTCGTCGGACGCCGGCTCGTCGTCCAGATCGTCGTCGTCCACGGGGAGCAGCATTCCGGACTCGACCTCGAGGAGGATGCCCAGGTCGCGCACCGGGGTCAGGCTCCCGGAGTCGACCGGCTCGAGCTCGGCGGCGAGCACCATCTCCGGATCCACCTCCATGGTGTGGCCGGTGACGAGCAGCGGCTCGGGGTCGCCGTAGGTGACGCGGCCGTCGTCCTCGTCATCGTCTGGCAGGACCTCGTGGTCTGGCGCGTCGTCCGCCCCGGGCGCGGCGTCGGCCTCGGGCCTGCGGTCGGGAGGCGCCTCCTCCACGCGGGCCGGCTCTGCGCTCGCCACCACCTCCACGCACCCGGCCTCGGCGTCGAGATCGACCTCGGCCTCGACGCCGACGTCGGCCGCCTCGACGTCGGCACCGACCTCGAGCGCTGGCGGCCGGTCGGCAGCGCCGTCGGCCCCGGCGCGGACCTCGGCCGGGGGCGCGGGCTCCTCGACCGTCTGGACCTCCTCGGTCGCCGGCTGTTCTCGCTCCGACAGGGTCACCGCCTCGGGGGCGGCCAGCACCACGTCGCGCACCGTGTCGAAGACAGGCTGCCGCACCATCGGCTCGGTCAGCGACACGCGGCCGCCGCTTCCGTCGACCAGCGCGGAGAAGATCTCGCTCTTCACCGCCGGCGACAGCTCCACGGTCGGCTCGGTGGCGGCGCCCTGCCCGGCCGCGATCTCGCCTGCCTCGAACACGTGCAGCGAGGCGACACCCGCCCCGCGCCCGCCGGTCTTGCGCGCCAGGCTCCAGAGCGCGATCACCTCGGTGCGCCGGCCGGGATCCAGGTTGAACACCAGGTGGTCGGCGTGGCACAGCGCGGCGTAGAGGCCGATGCCCGCCCCGCCGGGCTTGTTCTCGATCGGGTCCTGCCGCGCGATGCAGCGCTCGATGGAGCCGCGCAGCGACGACGGCACCAGCGCGCCGAAGCTGTCGGTGACCGCCATCCCGAAGGTGCGCCCGTCGGATCCGAACTCGACCCGCACGTACTCGGACGGCTCGAGCACGATCTTCTCGCGCCGGTTGACGTGGGCGTAGCGCGGTTTGCCGTCCCCGTCGCGCGGCGCGTTGTAGACCGCGTTGGTGAAGAGCTCATCGGCCACCAGGCTCACCGACTCGACCACCCGGCGCCCTCCGCCCAGCGCGCGCGCCGCCTCGGTCAGCTCGCCGACCAGCCCGTCGCGTTCGCCCGCGCGCTCGACCACGCGGCAGTGGCGCTCGATCCCGAAGCCCGCCAGGTACTTGCTCAGACCGAAGACGTCGCGGCGCAGGATCTTCTCGCAGGTGACGACCAGCTCCTCCGGATCGACCAGCCGCGTCGCGCTCGCCTCCTGCTCGGGGCGCGCCGCGCACAGGTGCAGGATGCCGCGCCGGCAGATGAGCTCCTCGAGCGAGCGGATGCCGGTCTCGCTGACCAGCACCACCAGCGGCACGCGCCCGCCGGCAGCGTCGCGCACCCGGTCGAGGTCCACCCCGCAGGGCCACTCGACCAGCGCCAGGTCGATCGCCCCGCTGTGCAGGAGCTCCGCCGCGCGGTCGCTCGACGGCGCATGCACGAGCTGGTTGGCGGCGCCGGCGAGCGGCGGCGTCACGTGTCGCCACGTGCGCGCGCGGTCGCTGCAGACCAGGACGACCTTCCCGTGCATCCCCCGGGATGGTCGCTCGAAAGCCGCGCGAAGTCGCGGCGAAATTCGGCCACTTGGTAACGCTCGTGAGCGCGCCTACGGCGTCAACAGACTGGCGAGCAGCCATCTCGCGCTGACTGTGTCGGTTAAGGTAGCCTGCCCACCGTGATCCGTCCGCATCCGCGCAAGGGCGACCACGTCAAGCGTGCCGCCATCCTGTTCGCCGGTGGTCCCGCTCCATCCGCCAACGCGGTCATCTCCGCGGCCGCCACCTCGTTCCTCGAGGACGGCCGCCAGGTGGTCGGCTTCTTCCACGGCTACTCGAACCTGCAGGACTACCACCCGGTCAGCCGGCGGCTCCTGCCCGACGAGCATTACCGCGTGTTCGAGGAGCGCGACCTGCGCGGGCTGCGCAACAGCCGCGGCGTCATCATCGGCACCGCCCGCTCCAATCCGGGCAAGGCCGTCACCTGCCGCGCCGACCTCGACGACCCGAAGAAGACCGCGCCGCTGCGCAACGTGTACAACGCGCTGGTCGACCTCGAGATCGACGCGCTCATCTCGATCGGCGGCGACGATACGCTCAAGACCGCCAACCTGCTCTACGAGTTCCAGAACCGCCTGCCGCCCGACGCGCGCCGCGTGCAGGTCGTCCACCTGCCCAAGACGATCGACAACGACTACCGCGGCATCGACTTCACGTTCGGCTTCTTCACCGCGGTCGACGTGATGGCCAAGGAGATACAGAACCTCCGCGCCGACGCGATCGCCACCAGCAGCTACTTCATCATCGAGACCATGGGCCGCAAGGCCGGCTGGCTGTCCTACGGCGTCGCCATCGCCGGCGAGGCCAACCTGGTGGTCGCGCCCGAGGACGTGCGCGACGAGCAGTCCCTGCAGGACCCGGCCTCCGCGTCGGCCGACCCGATGGAACGGCAGCTCTCGCTCGAGGCGCTGGCCGATCGCGTGGTCGACCTCATCCTCACCCGCGAGCGCCGCAACAAGTTCTACGGCACCGTGGTCCTGGCCGAGGGCCTGGCCGAGCTCCTGCCGCCGTCGCAGCTCGACAGCCTGCCCCGCGACGAGCACGGCCACATCTCGCTCGGCCGCATCGATCTCGGCAAGGTGGTGGCCAAGGTGGCGGCCGATCGCTACGAGAAGCGCACCGGGCGGCGCAAGAAGCTGGCCGGGGTGCAGCTGGGCTACGAGTCGCGCTGCTCGCCGCCGCACGCGTTCGACGTGATGCTGGGCAGCCAGCTCGGCATCGGCGCCTACCGCGCGCTGGTCGAGGAGAACCTCGACGGCCACATGGTCAGCGTCACCGGCCAGCTCGACCTGCGCTACGTCCCGTTCGCCGAGCTGGTGCACCCGGACAACATGCGCACCGAGGTGCGCTACATCCAGCCCGGCAGCGACTTTCACAAGCTGGCCCGCTTCCTCGAGACCCGCGTCGACACGATCGTCGACTGGAGCCCGGGCCGCCGCCGCGAATGAGCTGCCGCGGCCGCACGCGGCGCGTCGTGCGCGCGGCCGCCACGCTGCTCCTGGCCGGCGCCGTACTCGTCGCCGCCGGCTGCGCGCGCAGCGCGCGCGACCAGGGTCCGCCGCCACCGCGCGGCAAGAGCATGGACGCGTACCTGGCCGATCCGCGGCCGCCGCGCCCGCCGCGACCGCCGCGCGATGACGCCGACGTCATGCGCCTCCACGTCATCGACGTCGGACAGGGCGCGGCGCAGCTGCTCGAGTTCCCGTGCGGCGCGATCCTGGTCGATACCGGCGGCGAGAAGAACGCGCAGTTCGACAGCGAGCCGGCGCTGATCGGGTACCTCGACCGCTTCTTCGAGCGCCGGCACGACCTCGACCGCACGCTCGCGCTCCTGGTCGTCACGCACCCGCACATCGACCACACGCGCGGCATCGCCGCGGTGCTGGAGCGCTACCGGGTCCTGAACGTGCTCGACAACGGCGACGTGCGCGAGGACGAGGGGGGCAAGCCGCAGCTGGCCATGCACCAGTGGCTGAGCCAGCACCCACGGGTCGGGCACATGGACCTGGGCCGCGGCGACATCGACGGGCGAGACGCCGCGACCGGCCCGGTCATCGATCCGGTCGGCGCCTGCGCGATGTCCGACGTCGACCCGATCGTGCGCGCGCTGTGGAGCAGCGATCTCGGGCGCGAGGAGGTGGGGCAGAACCCCAACAACGACAGCGTGGTCGTGCGCGTCGACTTCGGCGACGCGTCGGTGCTGCTGCCGGGCGACATCGAGCTCCTCGCCATCGCCCGGCTGATCCGCAAGTTCAAGGACAACCCGCGCATGCTGGACGTCGACATCTATGTCGTGCCGCACCACGGGTCGCGCTACTCGACCACCGCCGATCTCCTGGCCCAGGTCAGCCCCGAGGTGGCGGTCATCTCGGCCGGGCCCTACGAGCGCGACCTGCCCGGACCGGACGCGTACACCGCGCGCGCGTTCGCCCATCCCAACCAGGTCGCGATCGACCAGCTGACCAACCGGCGGAGCGGCGTGAGCGGTACGCGGCCGAAGCCGGTCGAGGTCTGGGTCGGCCAGCGCGGCGCGTGGAAGTCGCGACCCTCGCAGTTCCAGAAGCGAACCGTGTCGGCCGCGGTCTACTCGACCGGGTGGGACGGCACGGTGGTGGTCACCGCGTACGCCAACGGATTCATCGAGGTCGCGACCGAGCGCTGACCGCGCGCCGGCGGGGAGGCCCGGCTCAGCCGCGGTCGCGCTGGGCGCGGACCAGCTGGAACACGCCGAGACCGGCGACGACTGCGCCGACCGCCACCAGCGCGGTGGTGCTGCCGGTCCCGACGAGCGCGACCTTGCCGCTCAGGCCGCCGAGCACCATGCCGATGCCGAGCGCGATGTTGAGGATGGGGACGAACACCGGTCCAGGCTAGCTCAGAGCCGGACGATCCTCCATCGCCGAGTGCATCGCGCTCGCCGCCGGGGCGCCGATCAGCGACGCTCGGTGCAGACGACGCGGCGGTAGGGGCCGTTGTTGCGGTGGCATTCCCGGTGCGGGCGGCTGTAGTAGCGGTGGCGCGGACGGGTCTCGACGATGCAGCCGGCCGTCGTGCCGGCCAGGAGCGAGAACAGGACGGGGAACGCGAGCAGCCGGACGCCTCTTGATAGATAGGTGGACATCGAAGTCAGTATGGCATGCGTGGTGGGCTCAGGCTCACGGAACGCCGGCGATCCAGACGCGCCCCTCGCCCTCCACGCGATACGACGTCACCTGCGCTGTGATGAGCGCCGCCGATCCGCGCTGCAACTCCAGCCGTGTGCCGGTCTCACCGTCGACCAGTCGGCAGCGATCGGCAAAGCTGAGCACGATCTCGGGGCCGCGCTGCGCGCCCGCGCGCACGTGTGCCGCTCGCTGTGCGAGATCGACATGGCCGAGCCGGAACTCCTGCGCCGGCGTGGCGTACTCGCACAGCGGGCCGCGCGACGGAGTCAGCACGGCCGGGCGCATCGGCTCGGCGCGGACGATGGCGATGAGCTCGTCGACGTCGATGTGCTTGTCGGTGAGCCCGCCGCGCAGGACGTTGTCGGAGCTGGCCATGATCTCCAGCCCGACCCCGCCCAGGTAGGAGTGCAGCACGCCGGCGCCGAGGTAGATGCCCTGGCCGGCCTCGAGCTCGACCAGGTTGAGGAAGAGCGGCGCCACCGCGGCCGCGTCGCCCGGGTAGTCGGCCGCGAGCCGCCGCACCCACTCCGCCTCCGCGCTCACGTCGCCGGCCAGCCCGACCGCCACCTGGTCGAGGAGCCCGCGCCTGCCCGCCGCCGGCAGGCGGAGCAATGAGGCCAGAAAGCTGGCCAGGCCGCGCGGCTGGTCGAGCGCCGAAACGGCGCCGGCCAGCTGGCGCGCGCCGGCCGCCGCCAGGCGATCGCGGATCTCGCGCGGCGAGCGAAATCCGACCAGCGCGGAGAAGGCGCCCAGCGCGACCAGAAGCTCCGGCTTGTGGCTGGCGTCGCGGTAGCTGCGCTCGCGCGCGTCGAGCGCCACGCCGAGACGGTTCTCGCGCTCGAACCCGGCCCGCGCGGCCGCTGCGTCCGGGTGACACTGGATCGAGAGCGGTCGCTCGGCCGCGATGATCTTGAACAGGAACGGCAGGCGCGGGCCGTGGGCGCGGGCGACGCGCGCCCCCAGGACCTCGTGCGGGTGCTGCGCCGCGAGCTGGTCGAGCCCGATCGCGCGGCCGCTCATCTCCACGCGCGAGGGGGCGCTCGGGTGGGCTCCCATCCACAGCTCCGCCCACGGCGGCTCGCCGGGGCCCGGCGCCGGGCGGCCGAGCAGCGCCGGGATCGCAGTCCGCGATCCCCACGCGTAGCGCTGGATCGGATTGTCGAGCGCGAACATCCGCTCCATCAGCGGAGCGAAGCGTCCCGCGAGCCCTGCGTCAAGCGCCGCCCGTGGGTGCCAGATCCTGTCGCGCGCGTCGCACAGTTTGCGCGCCCGCGCGCGAGCGGTGCCGAGGCTTACGCCCTATCGAGCACCACCACCGACGAGCGGGTGCCCCTCTGTGCCGCGCTCTCGTACATGCTCCGCCAAAAATGCAACTGGTCTGCGGAAAGCCTCTCGCGGTCCGGCCGCGGGCCGATAAAACCTCTGACGCACTGCAGCTGCGCCGCTCGGGGGAGGGGCTGGTTTCAGCGCGAACAAACCACCCCATCGGAGGTAGGGATGCTTCATTCCGATCGGGCGAGCGGTCTCGGCCGCTGGTCCAGCACGCGCTGTCTGTTCTTCGCCGGCACGCTGACGCTGTCCGCCTGTGTCGGCTCCATCACCGGTGGGTCGGCCGACGACTCCGACGACAGCCCGGGAGACGATCAGGGCGATGACGGAGGGGGAGGAGGAGGTGGCGGAGGCGACGGCGTGGGTGGCGGCGAGGGCCTCAACCCGGATGTGCCGAGCGAGGGATCGGTGCGCGTCACGCTGCACCCCGGTCCCCAGGCCGTGATCGGCAGCGCGACGGTGGTCTCGTTCGGCGCGCCGTTCCCGCGCGGCGCCCTGACCGACGCCGGCCAGCTGCGCGCCCGCCTGCCCGGTGGCGACGAGCTGCCCATCAACGCCCAGGCCACCCTGCCCTGGCGCGTCTTCCCCGGGCGCAGCGACGTGACCGAGTCGGTGCGCGCCGCGATGGTCTCGGTCGAGGTCACGTTCCCGTCGACCGACGCGCTCGACATCGATCTCGAGTACGGCGCCGCGCCGACCGCCAGCCTGGCCGCGGTGGCCGACCCGCGCGCCGACTGGATCGCGGTGACCGACGGCGAGTACCCGAACGGCTCGGTCAGCGAGCCGCCGGTCTACGCCACCTTCCCGCCCGACTGGCTCGGCGACTGCGTCCTGCGCACGCGCACCGTCCCGGTCGGCGCGGATCCGACCTACGACTGGCTCGACGAGTCGGTGGTCGGCTTCGCGTACACCGCGGTCAACGACGTGCCCGACGCGGTCGACCCCGGCAACCTCATCGACTACGTCGGCGATTCGTCGGCCTGGCTGTTCGACCGCACGTCCACCCTGTACGGCGTGTACGTGCGCACCGGCGACGTCCAGTGGCTGCGCCACGCCCACCGCTCGGCCCAGTTCTACCTCGGCCTGGTCGATCAGAACGGCTACTTCACGCTCAAGGGCGACGACCTCAAGTACAGCTACGGCCGCTCGCTGCTCATCGACTACATCTTCACCGGCGACCCGGCGCTCCTCGACGCCATCGAGCGCATCGCGGGCGCCGGCGAGCAGTGGGACCCGACCTACGACATCGACGCGAACTTCTGGACCGAGCGCCACCAGACCTACGCGCTGCTCGCGGCGCTGTCCGCCTGGGAGGCCACCGGCGACGCGGCGCTGGCTCAGCGGACCCGCGAGGTGGCGCAGACGTCCTTCGATCTGGCCAGGGAACCGGCCGTCGCGTCGTGGCCGGACGACGGCTGCATGCTGCACACCATGAACGCGCACGAGGGTGCCGGCGGCGATGTGCCGGTCTGCTCGCCGTGGATGAGCGCGCTCTTCACCGACGCGGTCTGGGAGTACTACGTGCACACGGCCGACACGGCGGCGCTCGACTTCCTGATCAGCATGGGCCACTTCGTGGCCAACGTGGGCCTCTACCAGGAGGACGGCCACACGGTGCCCTGGTACCTGGTATCGAGCGAGACCACCTTCACCGAGGGCGACGACATCGAGCACGTCTGCGACGTGGGCGGACTGGTGGCGCGCGGCGCGTGGGCCGAGATGTCCCGCGGCGGCGACCCGGCAGAGCTCCGCGCGGTGGCGGGCGAGCTGGTGAGCGAGTGCCAGTACAACCTCGACTCGTGGCACCGGCCCGACGCTGTCTCCAGCGGGCTCACCGAGTGGCGCCTGACCCCGGAGCGCAAGTTCAACTGGTGGTTCGGCACGACCAGCGACCTCGGCTGGCTGCTGGCCGAGATCGACGCGCGGTAGGGCGGCGCCCGGCAAAGGGTCAGGGCACGAGCAGGACGCGTCCGGCGTTCGCGCCCGCCTCGAGCATCCGGTGCGCGCGCGCCGCCTCGGCGAGCGGCACGCGCTCGACCGCGGGCACGCGCAGCGCGCCGGCCGCCGCTGCGGCCGCGATGCGCTCCATCGCCGCCGCCAGTCGCGCCCGGTCGAGCGTCTCGGTCGAGTAGCCGGTGAGGGTCACCGGGCGCATGAGCGCCCAGCCGGAGAACGCGAGCTCGCCGCCCGAGGTCCCGCCGACGAAGACCAGCCGACCGCCCGGCGCCAGGCCATCGACCGCGCCGGCGAAGCTGGCGCTGCCGATCAGATCGAACACGCGGTCGACCGGGTCGAGCCGGTCGCGCCACGCGGGGTCGGCGGTGGCCACCAGCTCGGCCGCGCCGAGCGCGCGCAGCGGCTCCAGCCTGTCCGTCCGCCTGCCGCCGGCGATCGCGTGGCATCCGGCCGCGGCCAGGAGCTGGATCGCCATGACGCCGACCGCGCTGGTCGCGCCGGTGACCAGCACGCGCTGGCCGGCGCGCGCGTCGAGCGCCTCGAGCGCGCCGACCGCGGTGACCGCCGGCAGCCCGAGCGCGCCCGCGGCCTCGAGGTCGAGCGCGGCCGGCACCGGCGCGAGCGTATCGGCCGGGCACACCAGGCGCTGCTGGTAGCCGCCGGGCCGTGCGCCGTGGATCCCGCCCAGCCGCTGCATCATGGTGATGACACGGTCGCCGGGTGCCAGCCCTCGAACGCCGGAGCCGATCGACTCCACCACGCCGCACGCCTCGAGCCCGGGCGTGTACGGCCAGCCCCCGCCCTGCTGCCACTCGCCCGAGCGGATGAAGCAGTCGGCGCGGTTGACGCCGGCCACCGCGACCCGCACCGCGACCTCGCCGGCCCCGGGCGCGCGATCCGGTCGCTCCACCGGCTCGAGCACCTCCGGCGGCCCGTAGTGTTTCATCTCGATCCGCAGCGACACGGCGCTCATCCTACGCTCGCTCGCGCGAGCGATCCGGCCGCCCACCCCGGGTGGGAGGCCTCGCGCGGGCCACCTACCGGGCACCGGACGGGTGGCTCCCGCGGCACGGGCACCCGAGGGAGGAGTCACCACCATCGCGCCTCGCGGGTCCACAAGCTGCGGATATCCGTTTCGCCCGGTCGGGGCCCAGGTGGCCCGGCACTTGCTCTGCGCGAATGTGGGCCATGGGCACCAGGAAGACCATGCTCGCGTCGGCCGCGGCGCTCGCCATGGCCGCCTGCCAGCCGACGATCGGTGACGCTCCCGGGATCGGCAGCGGCGTGCAGAGGCCCGACGCCGGCGATCCGGACCTCGGCAACGACGATCCCACCCCCGACGCGGCCGCGACCGAGCCGCCGCCCGATGCCGCTCCGGGCCAGCCGCAGGCTGTGACCCTGCGCCAGACCACGAGCGATCAGATCCTCGACCTCCACTCGATCGCCTGCATCGAGCAGGAGGACGACGGCACGCCGATCGAGAACCGGGAGAACAGCTACTACCGCGTGTTCGACCTGGCCGCAGAGAACATCGACGGCGACCTCGCGGTCGACTCGGTCACCATCGGCGTCGAGTCGGCCAGCGCGCCGGGCGACGCGTCGCAGCCGGCCACCGTGCGGCTGCACTCGCTGGCAGGCGAGCTGCTGGTCGCCAACATGACCGAGATCGGCCACGCCGACATCCAGATCGAGCCGCAGATCCAGACGTCGCTCGAGGTGCCGATCACCGCCACCGCGCCGGCGGGATCCACGCTCGTGCTCGAGCTCTTCATTCCCGACTCGGCCGACCAGAACCGGCTCTTCTTCATCGGCTCCAACAACCTCGGACAGACCGCACCCGGCTACATTCGCGCGCCCTCGTCCGGCTGCGACTTCATCGAGCCGACTCCGATCGAGGACATCGGCGGGACCGACTTCCCCGACGTCCACATCGTGATGTTGGTGTCGGGCAGCTACGTGCCGGGCGGCGGCGCCGGGCTCACTGGAAGCGCGACACCAGCTCGAGCAGCGCCTCGACGCGTATCGGTTTGGTGAGGTAGCCGTCGGCCTCGAGTCGCCCGCCGACCTCGACCGGATACCAGCCTGCGGTGAACACGACCACCGGGATGGCGGCCATGCTCGGATCGCGCTTCTGCTCGGCGCGGAACTCGAAGCCGTCCATGACCGGCATCATGAGGTCGAGCAGGATCACCGACGGCAGCGGACCGGCGCGAAGGAGCGCGAGCGCGGCCCGTCCGTCGCTCGCGCTGATCACCTTGTAGCCTGCGTCCTCGAGCACGGCGACGAGCGACTCGCGCACATCGCGATCGTCCTCGACGACCAGCACCGGGCCGCTTGCCGACATGCCCCATGGCTAACACGGCGAGAGGACGGGGTCCAAGACTCCTGTCCTACTCCGCGCTCCCGGGACCGTCCCTCCTCTGCCGAGCACCGCCCTCGTCGTGACGCATGAGATCGGCGACCGTCCGGCCGGACTCGACCGGGTAGCGGTCGGCCAGGAGCTCGAGCTCGCTCACCCGATCGAGGTGGAAGTTGCGGAAGTCGCGGCGCAGTTCGCACCACGCGCCGAGCGACCAGCGCGTGCCCCAGTACAAGAGGCCCGGCGGCCATACCGTTCGGCGCGATACGTCGCCGCCGCTGTCAACGTAGGCCATGCGCACCTTCACCCGATCGCGGATGGCGGCGCGCAATTCGCCGAGCCCTGCACGCACGTTCTGCGGGACGTGGAAGCCGAGGGCGAACAGCGCCGACTCGGGCACCAGGTGGCGCAGCCGGTCGGGCAGGACGTTCTCGATCTTTGCCAGCGCATCGTCGGCGGCCCGGGCCAGCGCGGGGTCACCCCAGCTGCGC